>JALOMO010000016.1 GCA_025455395.1 Bacteroidales bacterium | reverse complement strand
TGCCTGTTAAAGCGTCGCAAAATTAACCGCTTTATGTGAATTAAGCAATATATTTGCCAAAATTTTACGGATGAAGAAGATTCTGGGCATAGGCAATGCTCTTGTCGACGTCATGACAATGATACCTGATGATACTTGCCTCAACCATTTCGGACTACCCAAAGGCACCATGACAATGGTCGATGCAGCCAGGTCAGGTGAGATAAAGAAAGCCATTGCCTCCTATACCTCCACCCTCGCCTCGGGTGGCTCAGCAGGTAACACTATGTACGGCCTCGGCATCATGGGAGTACACTCTTCATTCATAGGTAAGGTGGGACGCGATGAACTGGGCAACTTCTACGAGAAGGATATGGTCGACGCAGGCCTTACGCCTGTGCTTATGCGTTCAGCATCATCGCCCACAGGTACAGCAGTGGCGCTAGTGACACCTGACTCGGAACGCACCTTTGCTACACACCTCGGAGCAGCCACGGAACTGGCAGCCGAAGAGCTTAAAAACCTATATTTCAAGGGATACGACATCCTCTACCTTGAGGGATACCTGATCTTCAACCTGCCCCTGATGGATCAGGCCTGCCGCCTCGCAAAGGAAAACGACATGTGCGTGGTCATCGACCTGGCAAGCTTTAACGTCGTGACAGACATGCTCCCTCATTTCAAAGATATTATTTCGAAATATGTCGATATAGTCTTTGCCAACGAGGAGGAGGCCAGGGCTTTCACTGGCCTCGGACCACGTGAGGCGCTTGACAGTATTGCAGAGAAATGTTCAATCGCCGTAGTAAAGACCGGCGCTACCGGTTCGTGGATAAAGAGAGGCGAGGAGGTTATCAGAATTGATGCCCTGAAGGTCACTCCTGTCGATACCACAGGGGCGGGCGACCTCTATGCGGCGGGGTTCCTTTACGGCTATGCACATGGCTTCAGCCTCGATAAATGCGGACTCTTCGGCTCAGTGCTTGCAGCCAAGGTTATTGAGGTGGTGGGAGCCCGCATGCCTGAAAATAAATGGGAGGAAGCTAAACGAATGATAAACACAATCGCTGAAGATTAAATACATCCAAAAGGATGGTCACTTTCCCTTTTTCTTCAGCTCACTCTTTGTTTTCTCTCTTGCTATTACGCTGACAGGATGCACTGTCTCAATCTTGTCAATGATGCCTTCAAATGTCGCTGCCGATGATTCACCGGTGGCATATCTCATGGGTGGATAAGTGAGGGTGTTGCCAGGCATGAACTCGACCAGGTTAACCCAGACGAACGCACTGTCTGTAGCCACCCCCACAGGCTCTCCCGGGAGGACGATACTGCCAAGTGAGTTAACAAAAGACCTGCAGATCAGTGGCGCATATGTCATCATGGTTCCGTCAGCATGAAGTACTTCCAGTGCGTTAAACGAGGAGATCCGGAATTCATTTTTGTTGGACTCAGGTAATGCAGTCACCAATCCCTTGCGCATGCAGTAAATTGTATCTCCCGGACTGACATTGAATCGTCCGCGCCATGTCTTGCCTTTGAAAACAGCTGCGTGTGGTACAGTGCCAGGTTTTAGTGGCACCAGATATGGCCAGGAGAGATCAGCGGCCCCTTCTTCAGAAAAGAGCTCATAGCTGGCAGTATACTCATACCCATATCCCGCATCTTTTGTTGCCACAACCAGGTTAATAACTTGATTTGTACCGTGTTTTAACATCATCTCTTTTGTTGAAGGCCTTGGAGCAAGGTTGGTTACATTCCTGAAGACTATTTTTAAAAGAAACTGATAATAGGTGGTGTTCCTGGCAATGAACCTGACCGACTGGTTGAAGGGCTCGTTAGTCTCCTCAACCTCCACCTTCACAGGATCAAAATGCTCCACTCCCCATGATATTGATATATTGTCGGGAGAGAACTGAGAGGCAGATTCATTCGAAAACAAAACCATAAATGCAACTAAGCAGGCATTCCTGATCAGCCTGAGTTCAGACTTTGACATAGCTGTATCTTTCATTTTAAAACAGTAGTACCAAATAAAACAATAGTTCCAAGTTACCCAAACATCAGGAAAAATAATACAGTTTCAGAAAAACCTTCGCCTTGGAGCATTGTCTTCCGGACAGTTGCACTTGCCCAGGTGTATGAACTGATAACCGAACCCAACTGTAAATCCTGAATTCCACAGTGTCTGAGGGTTATCCTCCGGCATGAAATGAAGAAGGGCATACTGGCTTCCGTAAGCCCTGACTCTGATGAAGTAATCTGACTTGAAATTGTACTGGAATCCCAGTCCGGCGGTAATGCCAAGCCCCGACATATCATCAGCCTGTGAGCTTCCTGCCTGAAAAGAGACAACAGCTCCAGCCTCGGCAAAGAGCCATCTGAGAAAATCAAACCTCGCCGTCACCGGCACCGTGATAAGACCGAAATCACCAGGCTGGTCTTCTCCCTCTAATCCCGGTGCCGGAGTGCTGTAAAAATACTGATGCGAATAGGCTGCCCCAGTCTCAAGACTGAAGATATCGGTGAAGATTCTCCGCATGTCAAGACCGGCAGTCCACATCCCCGTTCCTGTGAAAGAACCTGCGCCGTCGAGCTCCTGAAAGCGGAAAATATCGTTTGTACCGCCACCACCAATGAGTGCAATCTCGCCATACCAGGTATCCTGTGCACGGCAAATGACCGAAACACCCAACAGAAATATCAACAGACTCTTTTTCATATCGTTGCATCAACGCGAAGGGCCATCCTCTGAGGTAGTGACGTGGCTCTTCGCCCTGAAGAAGGCATACCATGCGACAAAGGCGAAGCAGGCAAGGGGCACAACAAAGCCTGTCGCCATTCCGGAGAGGTCAGCAATGCGACCCATGATGACCGGACAGATGGCACCACCCACAATTGTCATCACAATAACCGATGAACCTCTTTTTGTCATCCCACCCAGATCCTTCAGTCCCAGGGCAAAGATAGTCGGAAACATTATCGACATGCAGAAATAGGTCAGGTAGAGAGCAATGAGGGAGGGCCAGCCGAGACCAAGCATCACCAGTGCCATGGCACCAGTGGCATAAAGGTGCAGACCGGTGATGAGACTCTCAGGATGCCTCGTAGTTGTATCACTGCTCATGGCGAGGGACTTTATCATACAATATTTGTCATTATTTGTGAATAATGCAATATTGTGCCTGCATAGAGACCTCTTAAACAACTTTTTTATAAGTTGCAGCTATAAAAACAAACCGGTATGAAAAGAGATACCCTTCTCTGCAGCCTCAGCCTTTCATTGAAATGGGCTATGATCCTCTTGCTCATTCTGACATCGTGCTCCCGCGACAGGTACTTTGAGATAAGGCCGTCAGGGCGTTACGCCATCGTTACGGGTGATGATGCTGACAGCCTTACCCTGCTGGCAGCAGCTGAGCTTGAGAAGTACATTAAGATGATCACGTCCCTGGATTTAAATACCACCGGTAGCCGCGGAACTGGCATCAAGACAATCATCATAGGACGAAAAGGCATCACCGACACTGCCCTTCTTGAAGAGACCGGCAGGCTCAGCCGTGACGGATTCATCATCAGCGCCACAGGTACGAGCCTGCTGCTTGCCGGCAATAACGGGGCTGCCGATCTTAATGCCGTCTATACCCTCCTCGAGGAGCATGCCGGCTGCATCTGGTTCACCGGCACTGAAGAGCTTGTTCCCCGGGCAAAGAAAATAAGCATTCCCTACGGCAAAAAGAGCTATGAACCGGCTTTCAGCTTCAGGGTTGCACACTTCCCTGACCGGGACAACTCATTTTTCGTTAATCATAATAAGATGAGCACCTTCAATGAGTGGGGCCTGTTTGTGCATACCTTTCAAACGCTGATGCCACCCTCTGAATACTTCGGAAAGCATCCGGAATATTTCTCACTTGTAAACGGCAGGAGGATACAGGACGGGCAGCTATGCCTCAGCAACCCTGAAGTGATAAGGATACTTACTGAAAACCTGGCCGGCAGAATGAAAGAGGCCCCTTATAAGATATACTGGTCTGTTTCGCAGAATGACTGCATCAACTACTGCGAATGCGACGGATGCCGGAAGATGTATGAGAAGTACGGCAATATCTCGGGTGCCTACATAGAGATGGCAAATAAACTCGCCTCTCATTTCCCCGACAAGCAGATCTCGACCCTTGCCTACCAGTTCACGCGCCAGGCTCCTGTAAATATTGTCCCGGCCCCGAATGTGAATGTGATGTTCTGCTCCATCGAGTGCAACAGGAGCATGCCGCTGGCTGACGACCCGCGCAGCGCCGCCTTTGTGAAAGACCTCTCAGACTGGAGCCTGCTTACAAAGAACATTTTCATGTGGGACTATGTGGTGCAATTTCGTACCTACCTGTGTCCTTTTCCTAATTTTCACACCATCCAGCCAAACATACAGCTGTTTCACAGCCACGGCATACCGATGATGTTCCAGCAGGGCAGCGGCAGATCATGGTCAGACCTTGCAGAACTTAAGCAGTACTATATTTCAAAGCTGTTGTGGGACCCTGACCTTAACGGAGACTCACTTATCAACCGCTTTATAACCGCTTATTACGGTGGCGCTGCGCCATACATAAGGGAATATTATGACCTCTCCCACTCAAGCCTTAAGGAAGTAGCTGTGAATAATAACCTTGACATATACGGACTCCCTTCATACTACTTCGGCAGCTTCCTGTCACGTGATCTGGTAACCAGATATCATGACCTGATGAACAAGGCCGAGTATGCCGCAGCAGGCGATTCCGTCATTCTCTCCCGGGTGTTGAGGGCAAGGATGTCTGTTGATTTTGCATGGCTTGACCATGCCCTCAATGCTGGTGACATGGCGCTCTCATTCATAAAGCGCACTCCTGCTGGAAAGAGCATCAGCGAAGAGATGATGGCAGCGCTTGACAGGGTTCTTGAAAACAGTGAAAAGACAGGTGTATGGGCTGTCAGTGAACATCAGTATTCATTGGAGGAGTACCGCGAACACGTGCAGCGGCTTGTAAGCATGGGTGTAAAGGAAAATAAGGTCAAACCGGAAGAATTCAGCTCACTGACGGAGATGCATCAGCGTTATTCGGTACCCGGTGCCGCATCACTGGCTGACGGCATATTCGGAGGCAGAGGTTTCACTCAGGGGTGGCTTGGTTACGAGGGAGAAGACATGGTCATTGAGGTAACCCCGCAGTCTCCTGTCACAACCAGCCGTATCAGCATGAACTTTCTCTGCGATCATGTGTCATGGATATTTCTTCCCACAGAAGTAATAATCGAGACATCGGCTGACGGTGTAATGTATAACAGAGTGGCGGGAGGCAAATATGTGACCACATCTTTCGACCAGGATATCACCCCTGTGCATATGGAATATGAGTTTCCGGAGGCAGAGGTTCTGAAAATAAGGATTACGGCAAAATCGATGAAGAAATGCCCTGAATGGCATAGGGGAGCAGGCATGCCCTCATGGATATTCGTTGATGAGATTGTCGTTGAATAATCCGGGTCACAGTATTTATGGCCTTTGTATGCGTAAAACGATATATTTGCATCAGTAATAAAGTAAAACCCGCTACCTGCCATGCGCTCTTATTCAGTAATCAAATCACTACTCCTCGCTCTCACTCTCACTCTCTCAACTGCTGCTTTTCCCCAGCAGGCAGATGAGCAGCTGATCCTTAAACACTTCCATTCAATCAGCAGCGAGGAAATTTCAGGATGGATGACCGAACTCTGCTCTCCGAAATACAACGGAAGGCTTGCCGGGACGCCTGAATACCTTGCTTCAGCCGAATGGGTGGCAGGCATGCTGCGCGAGTGGGGTGTAAAGCCTGCAGGTGATAACGGTTCTTTTTTTCAGTGGTTTGATCATCCATATACAGTCGTGAACGACATCGGTATGCTTCAGCTTCATTTGTCTCAGAAGGATGGCTCAGTGATACTGAAGAGCTACCGGGCACCTGAGGAATATTACCCCGGAATGAATTCAGGTAACGGTACTGTTACGGCAGAAGTGGTATTCGTCGGCTACGGGGTCACGGCACCTGAACTAAACTATGACGACTACAGGGACATCGATGTTAAAGGGAAAATCGTTCTCATGAACCGGGATGTGCCTTACAAGGATGTCAGGAACCCTGAATATGCCAAATGGGTTAACTATTGCTATCACCAGTACAAGGTTGAGAATGCCGCCCGCCACGGAGCAGCAGGGATGTTGTATATCGACGGCAACAGCGCAAATCCAAACATCTCGTATATTGATAATATGATCGTCTGCGGCATCGGGCCGGTGCCTCTGCAGGATATCTTCGCCGGCCTCGGGAAAGACAATGCAGCAATTATATCTCAGATTGACAAGTCGTTCACGCCTGCATCCTTTTCAACAGGAAAGGTGATGACCATTAAGGCCAACACCACACGTCATCAGGAAGGAAAGACCTGCAATGTCATAGGCATGATAGAGGGAACAGATCCTAAGCTGAAGGAAGAGGTTATAATAATAGGCGGGCATCTTGATGCTGTAGGCAATGCCGGGGGACTGCTTGTGGCAGGAGGGTATGACAATGCCAGCGGAGTTGCAGACATCATCGCAGCTGCAAAGGCTCTTGCACAGTCAGGCATAAAGCTGAAACGTACCGTGGTCTTCCTGCTTATAGGAGGCGAGGAGGTCGGCCTGCTCGGATCCAAATACTATACTAAGAATCCTCTCTTCCCGAAGGAAAAGACAGTAGCTTATATCAACCTGGATATGGTCGGGAACGGAACAGGTCTGGCTGTCAGCTCATCTGCAACCTGCCCGGGGCTGACTGAATATTTCAAAAAGGCGAATGAAAAATATATTCACCGGACTATGCGCACCTCGACCTCTGCCGGCTCATTCTACGGTCGTCCGCGCAGTGACGGACTGGTCTTTCTGGCAGAGGGCTACAGGACCATGAGCATCTCTACAACTGACGGAGTAAAGCCAGTATTCTATCACCTGCCGGGTGATGATGAGACAGCCGTCACTCCCGAGATAATGGAGGATGTGGCAAAAATGATCTACCTCTCATTCATAGAAATGGCCAGCGCCGATACTCTCATTTACTGAAAGCACCGGCGCCAGACAGAATCAGAATATAATTATTTCTTTACCACGAGGTTTACCGTCAGGGTAAACTCATCATATATTGCCTTATCGCCAATGTCTGTGAAGAATTTGCCCGAACCGTACTTAATGTCATAGAGTGTACGGTCAACAACTATAGTGGCAGTATAGGTGACCACATCGCCCGAAACGGATTCTTTTGCAGTGAATGCGACAGGGTTTGTCTTATCCTTGATGGTGAGATCGCCCTTCAGGCTTACTGTGCCGTTCGAAACCTTGCTTTCACCCTTAATCACGAGCTTCGAGAGCGGGTATTTTGCAACCCCGAAAAAGTCATCTGACTTGAGGTGACCCTCAAGCTTGGCACGCGTACCCTCATCCTTGATGTCAGTATCGACAATTGTTGTCATGTCAACAACGAATTCACCGCCGGTTAC
This sequence comes from Bacteroidales bacterium, assembly GCA_025455395.1. Lineage (GTDB taxonomy): Bacteria > Bacteroidota > Bacteroidia > Bacteroidales > VadinHA17 > SR-FBR-E99. The sequence goes on along the minus strand of JALOMO010000016.1, from coordinate 31,227 downwards.
AGCATCACCCTTCTTTGATAGCCATCCTTCCTTGAGGTTAATGGTACCGTAATGCTCGCCAAGAACCTTTTTGCCGTTCCAATCTATCTTTGATGCTGCAGCATCAGCCTTCCATGTCTGCTGGGCACTCAGCTGTCCCAGAGAAAGTGTAATGATCAATGTTATTATTCCTGCTTTTTTCATGATGTATCAATTTTACTATCTAAAACCATTTCAGACAGAAAATTGTTCAACAAACGTTGAATAAAATGATACAAAAAAGAGATGTGGCCTTATATCAGATTGATAATCAAAGGCTTTTGATATTCATCCCTCCGCTCATTTCAAAGACGGTGCCTGTTGAGAATTCCCAGTCGCCCCTGGCCAGTGAGGCAACAGCCTTGGCTACATCTTCAGGAGTTCCCCATCTTTTCTGAGGTATCAGTCCTTCGGCGATCAGTTTGTCATATTTATCCTTGACTCTTGCAGTCATATCGGTCTCAATAAGTCCGGGTCTTACCTCATAGACATTTATCTTTTCTTCTGCAAGCCTGTCGGCAAATACGAGTGCTGCCATACTCAGTCCAGCTTTTGAGACGCAATACTCAAGCCTGTTGGTTGAAGACATGTAGGCAGCGATGGATGTTATGAAAATTATTGCAGGGTTGTAATCATCCTTCTGCTTTCTGAGCCATATCATTTCCCTGGCAACCCTCTGGGCGAAAAAAATTGGCCCACGGAGATTTATGTCAGTCACACGGTCATAGCTCTCCTCTTCAAGTTCCAGGATATCCTTGCGCTCCACAGGGGCGACTCCTGCGTTGTTGATCAACAGGTCAATACGGCCGTAGTGTTCAAGAATGCTTGTTATTGCCTCGTCATGAAGATCAGTGTGGGCAATGTCCAGCCCTATCGGGAAGAATTCTGCACCGCGCTTCTCGACTTCCGGTTGCAGCGAGAGCATGCACTCGCTGTCAGGTGTACGGGCTATGGCGGCAATATCAAAACCTTCAGAGGCAAGTGACAGTGCGATAGCGCGTCCTATTCCCCTGCTGGCTCCGGTAATAACTGCGACAGGTTTATGATTCATATAATCAGACTACTTTCTGGCTACTTTTTTCCTTTCAAGCTTCAGGGTTATCTCGCACTCACCGACTACATCTGTATCAGCTGTAATATATGTGCTGCTGTTGATGCTCGCAATCAGATACTTTCTCTCATTACCATTTATAAGCAGCTCTTTTGCAACATAGTTTTCGGGCACCGGGAGAGAGAGCTGTATATATTCATAGCTTCCTGAAAGCCTGATAGTCATCTTGTCAGCTGATTGTTTGTATTCATACCTGACAAATGCGCCTGAGCTCTTATACCCTATCTCAACCTCAGCCTTTTCGATCCCGGCGGCAGTCCATCTGGGGCACAGGCGCACTCTCCTGTAGAGCTTGTCCTTGTCCTGTATTCCGACCAACCCCTCAATGAATGCATAAAGCATTGCCGATGATCCCCACCCGTCAGTTGGCTTGGCTTCCGGTGATGTGCTGGTTTCAACTGTTGATGGCTTTCCGTCAGGGAAATACCAGAGATATGTCTCCCCGTTTGCCGAGATCAGGTCATAATAGCGCATCAGTATGTCGATGCCATAATTTTCATGACCGTATTCCAGGGCTGCCCTGGCAAGCTCGCCGCCGGTAAGAGGCATGATACCGCCGTTGCAGTATGCTCCACGTGAAAGCTTGTAGTCCCCGAAGATCCCCGGGGGAAAGGCAGGGTCGATTGAAAACCACTCGGCAAAGGCTGGAGTGGTCTCCCTGCGTTTCATGTATTCGTTAATGATGGCTGAGGCTATCTGCGGTGTTGCTGCGCCCCTGTTTATGGCTGCCGGGTTACTCAGGCTGAGCTGCGATGCCTCATCAACGCCCTCAATGGTGACCGGGGTCTGTTTCACGAAATGGGTATAGAACGAACCGTTGAAACAGGTGCTGTTCAGGCTCTTACGTAGTTTAAGAGCTCGGTCACGCCACTGTGCCGAGCGGGTCTTGTCACCAAACATGGCATACCAGTAAGACATGAAGTGAAAAACTTCATAATAACCGCTGTTATCTCCGTGGAAGTAACCCCAGAAGGTGTTGTCATCTATCTGAAACTGTAACCAGTCATGTTGTCCTGCCGTATAGGCAAAGTCCCATGTATCAATAGTATAAGGCCTCCTGAAGAGGTATGCCTCCCGGTCAAAATAACGGCCGCTCTTCACATATCCCAATGCTCTTTCAAAAGATGGCATAAGTTCCTTTATGAAAGCATCGTCACCTGTGGCCTGCCATGCCAGCCAGGCGGCCTTGATGAATCTGAACTCGGTGTCAGCCTCGACCGGGGTCCTGACATATTTAGTCCAGTTTTCACGCTCGCATGGGAGCTTCTCCGGGAACGTGGTGAAGTAATCGAATATCCGTCCGTTGCGGGCCTGGTTGTCAGCAAAGTGTTTCACGGTGCTCTTCAGGTCAGACTCTGTGTGTCTTAAAGCCCTCAACATGTCAGAATAATTCCTGATCCAGATCGAACGGGCATCAGGAGAGCGGTAACCTCTTATCTTTTCACCATCGATGTTTACCTCAAGCAGATCTTGCTCAAGGAACCTGCTTATCCTCGGAATGAGCTCATCAAATGCAGGTGTGCCAGTCCTGACGTACATAACTGGGGGTTTAGGTTAGTTTTAACGGCATTAAAAGTAGCAATTAATTGTTTTCGTTGTAATCAGGGTCTGAATTTTCTTCTGCCCCCTCTTCTTCGCCATGCTCATAGAATGGTTCCGGCCGCTGCGGACCCTCGTTGCGGAACCATATCGCCAGAATGACTCCGGCGACAGCCCCCAGCATATGTGATTCCCATGAGATATCAGGTCTGAAGCCGGGGAAGATGCCCCATACCATCTCACCATATAGAAATACTACGAGCAGCGACAGACCCATCAGAGGTATATGCCTGCGAATGATTCCGCTGATGAAGAGAAACGATGCCAGACCGTAAATGATACCGCTTGCTCCGATGTGCCATGAAGGCCTGCCGGTGAGCCATACGGCAGCCCCGGTGAGCAGAAAAAGCCAGAACAGCACCCTGAATGCAACCTGCGAATAGAAGAAAAATAGGGCTGTCCCCAGGACGAACAAGGGCATTGTGTTGTTTAAAAGGTGCTTCAGATCTGCATGAATGAAGGGAGAGGTAAATATTCCGCTGAGAGAGGAGGCTCTCTGAGGGAATATGCCCAGAAAATGCAGGTCAACGGAAAAGATATGTTCGGTAGCCTTAATGAGCCATATCAACACAACAAAAATAAAGGGTATAAGCATGCTGAGAAGCAGACGCTTCCCGTCGGGCGATGCATTTCTTACATCCATGCTGCCAGTCCCTCCCGTTATTTGTCGCGCCCGGGATACCTGATCCCGGATTTCTTCCTGACCGAATCAAGGATCTTTGCCAGGCTGAGGGAGAAGGAAAGCGGAACGACCGGGCTCTGCTTCAACCCCTTATCTATGCAGTTCATCACCTCCACCGCCTCGTACTGGTACCCCTGTGCCGGAGGTGTAAAGATCCTCTCTTCTGTGTCATTGCTGTATTCTATAAGCAGATGCTGAGACCTGTCACGCCCGCGTGAAATGACCAGGTTTCCTTTTTCACAATTAAACTCAGTGGCAGTGCCTGCCATCGTGCCAAAAGAACAGTAAGCCTCGGCAAGCCTTCCATCATTATATCTGAAGATCATCGACGTGCTTTCATCAGCACCGGTGGGCGACAAAATTGCTGAAGCCTCTATTGAATCGGGGACGCCCATGTAACGCAGGATGTCCATTATAGGGTATATGCCTACATCCAGCAGCGAGCCTCCTCCGAACTCAATATTGTACGTCCTTAACATCGGATCATATGGAGCTATGAAGCCAAATTTCCCTCTCATGTGGAGCAACTTGCCCATCTTGCCGCCCGAGAGAATCTCCTCAGCCTTTATATATGAAGGCTGAAAGGGTGGCCACAATGCCTCCATAAGAAATAGTCCCCTTGTAGTAGCCGCGTCAGCCATCTCCTGAACCTCCGAGGCATTTATCGACATAGGCTTCTCACAAATCACATGCTTGCCGTTATGCAGGGCAAGCAGTGTGTGCTCAAGATGAAGAGAATGCGGGGAGGATATATAAACAATTTCAAGGTCAGGATCGGCAAGAAACTCTTCGTAACTGCCAAAATATTTCTGAAATCCGAATTCAGCAGCGAAACCAGATGCTTTTTCAATGTTTCGCGATCCTACAGAATACAAACGGGCATTGTCAAGCAGTAAAAGCGCCCTTGAAAACTTGTGGGCAATGCTGCCTGTACCAAGAATGCCCCAGTTGTGTTTCTTCATGCTTTTTTGTTTGCCTAAAGTTAATAATTATCGCCCGAACCGGTCACGGGAATAACCTGCAAAAACAATATGGCTGATATTCAACAATTTGGCTCCGTAAAAAATATTTTAAAAAAAATACATCTATGTATTGCATAGTATTAATATTTATTTATATCTTTGTAATGTTATATTAATATGTATTAACAGGTACTATAATTAAGAAGCGATGAAAGTCACAGTTAACATTAACCTTGGAGGATATGCGTTTCACGTAGATGAAGATGCATATGAACGTCTCCGGCAGTACATGAAGAATCTTGAGAAGGAGTTCTCAGGAGAGTCAAGTTCTTCGGAGATCATGTCGGACATTGAAGGCAGGATAGCTGAGCTTTTCAGGATGAGGCTGAACAACTACAAGCAGGTCATCAACATGAAGGATGTTGAGGAGGTAATGTCAATTCTTGGTTCTCCGGAAGCCATCAGTGGTGGCGACCCCTCGGCTGAAGAGCCTCCGAGAGCGCAGCGTCGTATCTACCGTGACCCTGAAGGGCGTATTATTGGTGGGGTATGCTCGGGTCTTGCCGCCTATTTCACTTGGGATCCACTGATCATGAGGATCATCTTTGTGGCGCTTGTCATTGCTGGAGGATTCGGCATTGCGCTTTATCTTGTCCTTTGGATTGTACTTCCGGAGGCAAAGACGACGGCACAGAAGCTCGAGATGAGAGGCGATCCGGTAACGATAGAGAACATCAAGGACTCTGTCAAGCGCGAGTTTGAGACAGTAAAAAAGAAAATGAATCTTTAACATGTGACAGAGACAGGTCACTCACAGATAAACAAATAACGCCATGAATACGGACAACACAAAAGCACAAATGCGCAAGGGAATACTTGAATATTGCATACTTGCAATACTCTCAAGGAATTCATGCTATGCAGTAGACATCATCAACGAGCTGAAAAAAGCCGAGGTGATAGTCGTTGAAGGCACACTCTATCCTCTGCTCACCCGTCACAAGAATGCAGGGTTGTTAAGTTACCGGTGGGAAGAGTCGCCTCAGGGCCCGCCCCGCAAATATTATGAGCTCACTGAGTTGGGCAGAATATACCTCAGTGATCTTGACAAGGCCTGGGAGGAGCTGGTGGTCTCAGTTAATCAGATACGTGGAAAATAAATAACGGCAGCCATGAAAAAAACGATGAATATCAACATTGCCGGGCAACTCTTCCGTATTGATGAGGATGCCTATGAAATACTCACACGCTATCTTGAACATGTGGCAACCCGGTTCCGGTCGGAGCAGGGTGGCGACGAGACGCTGGCAGACATTGAATCGCGCATTGCCGAGATCTTCGGCGGCGGCAATGAGCCTCCCAGCCTTGTTTCAAAGGAGATGGTCGATGAAATGATAAATATTATGGGCGCTCCGGAGGATTATTATGACAACGCTGCGGTCAGCCAGCGCAGCACCACCTACACCCGCAGGTCAATGTATGATCCTAACAGCCTTTCCGCCCGTTTTGGCAAGGCGCTTTCAGAGTTCTTCAGGGCTTTCGGAAGGGTAATGTCTGTGATCCTCCGTGTATTTGCCTTCATTATCGGAACTCTCTTTACAATAATCGGCTTCCTCCTGCTGTTCGCATCAGTCCTGGTACTGTTTTTTAATAATGCACCGCTGGTGGCCTCGGTGATGGATCCTGAGATAATGAACACCCACACACTTCTTTCCATAGTGCTGAACAGCAACGTAGTATGGCCTGTAATAATTCTTACTGCCCTGGTTGTGCTGCTACCCCTGGCATCACTTACCTATCTCGGCATAAAGCTGATCTTCAATATCAGGTATAACTCAAGGATTTTCGGTATGATCATGTTCGTGATATGGATAGCATCAGCATGTGCTCTCGGAGTTATTCTGGGACTACAGTTGTCAGTATATTCAACCAGTGAGCGCGTGGAAGAACGAATTGCGCTTGACACTCCTGTGAAAACGGTGTGGCTGGCTCCTATGAACAGGATTTCAGATACCAGTTATGATGAAACGGCATATGTCGAAGATGTAATTAAGTTTTACATGAATTCATCAACCGGTCAGCTCCGTGGAAGCGTTGACCTTAACATATACGGGAGCGACACCACCTCGGGATGGATTTCGGTGGAGAAGATTGCAAGCAGCAATTCGGAGCGTGAGGCCTGGCAGAATGCCAGGGAGATAAGCTTCAACTGGAAGTTTTCAGGTGACACTCTCTACCTTGATGACTATTTCTCTCTTCCGGCAGGCAATAAGTGGTACGGATCTCATGTTGACATAGATATACGTCTCCCGGAGGGGTCTGAGGTAAGATGTGTACCGGGCAGTTCATTTTCAACATGGATGTTCGGGAAATTCAATCCGGGGTCAACATCGTGCCGTGTAGTGGACGGGTACCTGGAGGAGATCAAAGAATAGAGAAGAGCAATATTTCTGCACCCACGGATTTTTGCTCATTCACGCCGCCCCGCCGAAAGACGGGGCGGTCTCTTTTTGAACAAATGAACCTATTTCATATCTTTAATGCCACACTAAGAGATGACGATGGATGAATTGAAAATGGGAGATGTCACCCTCAGAAGGCCTGATCCGGCTGACAACCACATCATCGCAGAGCTGGCCAACAACCGGAGAGTATGGGATAACATTACTGATATAATGCCCCACCCCTATAGTGTTGCAGATGCCAATACATTCATCAACATGGCTATCACATCTGATATCAACAGGATATTTGCCATCGAACAGAAGGGCCGCCTTGCAGGTATTATAGGTCTGAACGGGCAGACAGGCGTCTTCAGGCTTACCGCAGAGATCGGATACTGGATAGGCGAACCTTACTGGAACAAGGGGATCGCGACAAACGCTGTCAGGTTGCTTACTCATTATGGTATTAAGAAACTGGGGCTTGTCAGGATCTATGCCAATGTATATGACTTCAATAAGGCCTCGCAGAGAGTGCTTGAGAAAGCCGGATACCATTTCGAAGGCATCGCAAAGAAGGCAATAATCAAAAACGGGATCGTAGTTGATGATTACCGCTATTCTTTCCTTGATGATTATATGACTGATGATTACCTTTTACCGGAGGGAAGTTGATCATGGAATACGGAGTTCTAAAAGATATCGTAATAATATTTGCCCTTTCAACATTTGTTAATTTCATCTTCACCCGTATTAAGATCCCTGCCCTGATAGGGTATCTTATTACCGGTATTGTTGCCGGCCCCCATCTGCTTAAACTGATCAGCTCCCCTGAGAATGTGGAGGTGATGGCTGAAATAGGCGTAATACTGCTGATGTTCACCATCGGGCTTGAGTTTTCCCTGAACCATCTGCTCAGGATAAGAAGAATAGTATTCTTCGGCGGTTTTTTGCAGCTTATCCTTACCGCATTCATCTCCATGTTACTGGCACGTCTCTATAATATGGAATGGACCTCAGCAATATTTGTCGGGTTCCTTACCTCACTCAGCAGCACGGCGGTGGTCCTGAAACTCCTGCAGGAGCGATCAGAACTGACAACAAATTACGGAAGGACCATCGTAGGGATACTGATCTTCCAGGATATCATCCTGATACCAATGCTTCTTTTCACCCCGGTCTTGGGTGGTGCTTCGGCAGGCGTAGGAAGTGAGCTGACAATGCTGCTTCTGAAAACTGCCGGCATAATAGTCTTTATCTATATCGGTAACCGCTGGCTGATGCCAAGGCTGCTGCATACTATCGCCATGACCCACAGCCAGGAATTGTTCATGATGAGCATCCTCTCAATCTGCCTTGCCGTTGCCTTTCTGACACATGAACTGGGTATGTCATTTGCCTTCGGCGCCTTCCTGGCCGGACTGATGATCTCCGAATCAGAATACAGCCATAATGCATTTGGCAACCTGATCCCATTCAAGGATGTCTTTACGAGCTTCTTCTTTGTATCAATTGGTATGCTGCTTGACCTGGGCTTTGTCTATGAAAACCCATGGCTTGTAATAGCTACAGTGATACTTGTTATCCTGATTAAAACAGTGATTGCAGGCTTCACTGCCTTTGTCCTGGGACATACCTTCTTCGGAACGGTGGTTGTCGGGCTGGCAATCTCACAGGTCGGTGAGTTCTCATTCATCCTCGCCGGATTGGGAAGGTCGTATGAAATAATTACTCCGTTTCATTTTCAACTGTTTCTTGCGGTGGCAATAAGCACAATGGCTCTCTCTCCCATCCTGATAAATATATCAAGACCCCTGGCAACCCTCATCCTTAAACTACCGGTTCCACAATATCTTGTTGACGGGCTGTTTCCACTGCAGCAGTTTGAGATACCTGAATTAAAAAATCACATCGTTGTGATAGGAAAAGACTCCAGAGCAATCAACCTGGCTGCAATGATCAAGAAAATGGAACTCCCTTTCACCTCAATCATCTTCGATCCGGACATGGCACGAAAACAGATGGAAAAGGGAGATCAGGCGGTATTTGGTGATGCAGTCAATGAACCTGTTTTGCGTAAAGCATACGCCCATACGGCCGAGATGGTAATAGTCTCTGTCGGCGACCTGATCAAGGCGATGGCAATCGTCGAACAAGTAAGGCGCCTGAACAAGCACGCCACTATAATCGTCAGAAGCAGACATGTAACCGATATTGAAGAGCTTTACCGTCTCGGAGCCAGCCAGGTGATACCGGAAGAGTTTGAAACAGCCATAGACTTTTTTGAAAGGATTCTCGGTAAATACCTGATACCAAGGATGGAGATCGAAAAGTCAGTAGCACGTATCAGGGAAGATAACTACGGTATCTTCAGAGACAGGGAAAAGGTTGACGGCTATTCATTGCTGAAAGATATCCCGGATATTGAAATTGCCGCGGTCAGGGTAGGAATGACCTCACCTTTCGCAGGTAAACGAATATCAGAAACCGCAATGAGAAAAAGATACGGAGTGACCCTGGTTGCACTGAAACACGGAGAAACGATTATTCCCAACCCTGAACCGTCAGCAATGATATCTGCCAATGACATTGCATACATATTTGGCAAGCCCGAGATGATTGCAGAAATAGTTAATGTACTGTCAGAACAACAATACGCCTAGGCTTCAGCCCCTGACATCCTGATCACCGGAAACAATAATATAAGTCAATTGTTAGATTGATATCATTTGTATAAGAAATCGATATGAATATATTTGCATATCGCTAATATAAAGAAGAACTACATGAATAATGCAATATTTTCAATTCAGCGGCCTCATAATGAACAGGCTCTGAGCTATGCTCCGGCTTCACCTGAGAGGGCCGCACTGGAAGAGGAACTTAAAAGAATATCTTCTGAAACTATTGAGATTCCTCTTATCATCAACGGTAAAAAGAGCTATACAGGCAAGATGGGCAGGGTTGTGATGCCGCATGACCACAAGCATCTGCTTGCCACCTATCACATGGCCGGTGAGAATGATACACGTATGGCTATCGATGCCGCGGTGCAGGCCAAGGAGATGTGGATGACCCTGTCATGGGTTGAAAGAGCCTCTGTAATGCTTAAGGCAGCGGAGTTGCTCTCAAAGAAATACCGGTACACTATCGTTGCCGCTACCATGCTGGGTCAGAGCAAAAGCGTTCAGCAGGCTGAGATAGAGGCTGCGTGCGAGACGATTGACTTCCTCAGGTACAATGCCTACTTCGCCGGTCAGATATACCAGGAGCAGCCCAGGTCGGCGCTTGATCAGCTCAACAGGGTTGAATACCGGCCACTGGAAGGATTTGTATATACAATCACCCCTTTTAATTTCACAGCAATTGCTTCAAACCTTAATATGTCAGTTGCTCTAATGGGCAACACAACTGTCTGGAAGCCTGCCACAACATCGCTTCTCTCAAGCTGGATACTGATGCAGGTATTCATGGAAGCTGGGATGCCGGAAGGGGTGATTAACTTCCTCCCGGGTCAGGGATCGACCATCAGCAATGTCGTCCTTGAACACCCTGACCTTGGAGGCATTCATTTCACAGGTTCGAACAACACCTTCAACTCTCTATGGAAAGCTGCTGCCTCAAACCTTGAGAAGTACAGGTCATACCCCAGAATAGTCGGCGAGACCGGAGGAAAGGATTTTATTATGATTCACTCATCTGCAAGGCCACTGGAGGTTGCAACTGCAATAATCAGGGGCTCATTTGAATACCAGGGACAGAAATGCTCAGCCTCCTCGAGGGTCTATATCCCAAAATCACTCTGGCCTGAGATACTTAACCATGTTAAAAGGCAGGCATCAGAGATAACCATGGGCGATCCGGCTGACTTCAGCAATTTTATGAATGCAGTGATTGATGAGCGCTCATTTGATAATATCATGAAGTACATTGATATGGCAAAGGCCTCATCCGAATGTGAGATAATACACGGAGGCAACGGAGACAAGAGCAGGGGTTATTTCATTGAACCAACGATAATCCTCACAACCAATCCCGGTTTTGTGACAATGAAGGAGGAGATATTCGGTCCGGTTGTCACCCTTTATGTATATGAAGATGAGAAGTATGAGGAGACCCTGCATCTTTGCAACGAGACCTCACCATACGGTCTTACAGGTTCTATCTTTTCAACTGACAGGACGGCGATGGTAAAGGCATGCCAGGTTCTTCGCTTTGCAGCTGGCAACTTTTATATCAACGATAAACCGACGGGTGCAATGGTAGGTCTTCAGCCTTTCGGCGGGGCCAGGGCTTCCGGCACCAATGACAAGGCCGGCGGAAGACTTAACCTGGTGAGATGGACCTCACCGCGCACCATCAAGGAGACCTTCCTTCCCGCAACAGACTTCAGATACCCGCACATGGGACAATCATGAACCCTGAAAATTTATTTGTTAAATATTTGATTAATTTTTGTTAAACAGTTATTCAGGTTTTTGTAAATTAGAGGACGATTACTTTGTTTTCAACTTAAACCTGATCTGTATGAAAAAACTACTTTTTAGCCTGGGGGCTGCTGTCCTTATTCTGGGGGCATGTGAAAGAGCTCCCGAAACTATCTCACAGGAAGATGATTTTATCAAAACCTCACTTGATGTCATCCCTGGTCAGTATGTTGTATTACTCAATGAAGACTTCGGTTATGTCAAGTCAGAAGGTATGAGTTATGATGATGCTCAGTTTGCCATGGCTGTGGCAACAAGGGATATGTTGGCTTCGTCCGGGATTGCAGTGCGTGAACCATTGAATGTCTATTCATCAGGCATACAGGGGTTTGCCGTCAAGCTGAGTGAGAGCGAAGTGTCACTCCTTAAAAAGAATCCAAATGTAAGAGGTGTCTGGCCTGACATGATGTTCACCCTTGGAAAGCCTGCTCCTGTGCCTACTCCTCTTCCGGCTGAGGTGACGCCTCAGGGCATCACAAGAGTCGGAGGAACAACTTACACTGGTACAAAAAAAGCCTGGATCATTGACACAGGAATTGATCTTGATCACCAGGATCTTAGTGTTGATGCAGGCAGCGGAAAAACATTCGTTGCACGAACAGCCACTCCTGATGACGACAATGGCCACGGGACTCACTGCGCAGGAATAGTTGGCGCTATCGATAACACAGTTGGTGTTGTTGGCGTAGCTGCCGGTGCAAAGGTTGTACCTGTTAAAGTTCTTGACAAGCGTGGCTCAGGGGCCATGTCAGTTATTATTGCGGGAGTAGACTACGTTACGTCAAATGCTCCTGCCGGTGATGCTGCAAACATGAGCCTTGGTGGGGGTATATACGAGCCACTTGACCTGAAAGTGGTTGCTATGGGGGCAAAGGGGATTTTTGTGTCACTCGCAGCTGGCAATGAAAGCGATGATGCCAATAACCACTCACCTGCCCGTGCAAATGGTCCCAATGTTTACACAATCTCTGCCTGTAATGTGTCTGATATCTGGGCTTATTTCTCGAATTATGGCAATCCTCCGATCGATTATTGCGCTCCGGGTGTAAGTATTCTCTCTACCTATAAAGGAAATGCACTGGCAACAATGAGCGGTACCTCAATGGCAGCACCTCATGCTTGTGGAGTGCTTCTGCTTACTAATGGCAATCCAAAAGCCGATGGTTTTGTAACAGGTGATCCTGACGGAAATCCTGATCCCATAATACACAAATAATTAACACAAAATAAGGAGGGTGTCTCACAAGGGCACCCTCTTTTTTTCATCAGTGTTCGTAATTACCAATAGCACCGCAAGTTGTTACAACCTGCGAAGGAGCATTGCGACTGAGTGACGAAAGCTAAAAATGTCGCCCCTTCAGGGCTCAAGGTGGTGGTGGGGGATGCTCTCTGGCCACGGGTTCCGTCCGTCAGCTGACGGACTCCACCCGCGGTTATTCACCTGTCGCCCTTCGGGCTGTAGGTGTGCATATGAGTCTGATGACCACAAACAGCACCGGCAGGTGCTGCAAGCTCCGCAGGAGCATCGTCACGAAGTGACGAAATGTGAATAACCCCCGGCGTGAGCCGGGGGCAGTCCAAGGGAGGCAGTCGGAGCCCCGCAGGGGCGAAAGGTGGTTGCTCTCCTGACACTCGTTCCTTCGCTCTGAGAGGCCAAAACCAACGAGGACGGCCATCGGCATCATTTCTAAAACAGTCTAATTTACGTTTTAAGACACACTTCTTTTTCGTAATATGCTGAAGGCGCACATGTATCCGCCGTAGATGGCGCCTGAGAAGCCACCGCCTGTCTTACCCCAGGCAGAAGCAAAATGAAGATTATCAATGGGTTTGAATGAATCAATGACCTTTCTTCCCGGATTCTGTGCAAAGCCGTAGACAGCACCGTCAGGATTAAGAGTGTATCTCTTTACCGTATGCGGCGTTCCTACCTCATAATACTCAACAGCGCTCCTGAATCCCGGTATTATCTTCTCCATCCTGTCCATGAAAACCTGTGCAACATACACCTTCCTGAAGTCATACTGTTTTCGCTCAGTGTTAATCCAGTCTTCAAGATAATCAATGCAGCACAGGGCCCCTACATCCTTCCCTGCCGGGGCGAGATGAGAATCAAGCTGACCGTAATCGACAAAGGTGAAGCTTCGCCGTGCAAAGTCATCCCGGTTGTTTGCAGCAATGTCTGCCTGTGATTTCACTGACTCATCATAAACGAATATCGAATAATAGTTGTGTCCCAGTTCCCTGAGAGGCCGGTTGAAACCGAAATAAAGGGTCAGCAGCGAGGCACCGTTTTTCAGGCTTGCGAACTCGTTCTTAAGCTCGGTGCCAAATTCGGGTGGCAGCATATCAGCCACAGCCGCCATAGAGTTATTGGCTATCACCTCATCTGCAAAAGACTCTCTGACAGCCTGCGGCGGATCATTTCTCCTCCTGTAAATAACACCTTTTGCCCGGTTGCCCTCAACCGTTATGCCGGTGACAATATGATTCAGCAGAATCGTACCACCATGGCTTTCTATATACCCCGCAAGATAATCTGAGAGTCTCTGTGACCCTCCTTTTATGAAACAGGCACCGTTTGAGTAGTAACTTCCCTGTGCAATCGAGTAATAAGCCAGCGAGAGAGTATACGGATCATCATGGAAATAGCCGAGGTTGCCAAGCAATATGAGTTTCAGATCATCGTTCCTGATTATCGAATCGAGGAACTCTCCCACGCTTGTGTCAACGATTTCACTTCCGGCAGTCCGCTTTTTTGGAGTGAGTATCTGTTCGAAATATACGGCAATACCCTCCTTTTCTTCAGGAAAAAGCTCTGTCAGTTGTGCAGCTGCCTCCTGCGGATTATGTGGTATTGTAACTGCATACCTGTCATTTATAAATCTGTAGAACTCAGGCACCTTGAGGAACTCTATGCTGCCGGACACCCCAAGGTCATTGAATATCCTTGTCTTCATATCACGGGGGCCGGGGCCGTCCATCTCGTGGAGCCCCACCTCGAGTGTGAAGTCCTTGCGCCTGAAGGTGGTGGCGCACCCTCCCGGACGGTTGTGCTGTTCAATCAGGAGGACCTTCCTCCCCTCTCTTGCAAGCTTTGCTCCGGCAGTCAGGCCACCCAGCCCGCCACCGATGACAATAACATCATAATTCATTCTCCAATATCTTAACTTCAGACATTCTAAGTAGTAGCAGCTTTAGACACTTCAGGAATCGGATACCTTTTGAATTCCTTTGTCCGGTCAAACAGGTAACGGTACGTTATATAGTTCTTTGCCGGGACACTCCCCACCGAAATAAATATTTTTCTCATCTTGGGATTGAAGTCAGCCACCCATGAGAACTCAACCTCTTTATAATGAGGCTTTCGTTCAATGGCGCCTCTTACCTTCAGGATGAATGCCGACTCTATCCCCAGACCCTGGAATTTTGGAACAACACCCATCAGCAAACCTTTAGCCCTAGTCATCGTTTTCCTGTGCCTGAGATACAGAAACCTGATCATGTTGACCAGGTGCATCTTCCCGTTGAGGTGCCTGAGTATCTGGTTTAGGTCAGGAAACATGAGGTATATCGCAATGGGCTTCCCTTCAAAATAGGCAATCCAGATAAACTCCTCATCGATAATTGGCTTCGCCTTTTTTAACACCCCCTTGATATACTCGGGCTCGAGAGGTTCAAAGTTCTTCTTGAATGAAGCCCAGGCCTCATTGAAGGCTGAGGCGAAGTCAGCAATGAGCTCATCCTGCTCTTTCCATGAAAAGTGTCTGAACGAGTAGCCTGGTTTATTTGCAACCCACTCAGCAATTTTTCTGAAGCGTTCATCGAGCGGTTTGGTAAGGTCATAGTGAAACCCTTCCATCTTATAATAGGTTTGAAAACCGTATGTCTCGAAAAGTCGCTGGTAGTATGGAGGATTATACGGAACATCGAATGAGGGGTGGGTGAAGCCGTTTACGAGCAGTCCCCAGTACTTGTCAGTCTCGCCAAAATTTATCGGGCCGTCCATCGCTTCCATCCCTTTGTCACTGAGCCAGTCCCTTGCGGTGCCGAATAGCATTCCGGCAGCTTTGTCATCATCAACGCATTCAAAGAATCCAATCCCACCTGTTGGCTGGTCATATGTGCTGGCAAGGTTAAAATCAATGAATGCGGCAATCCGCCCGATAAGATTCTTGCCCGCATCACGGAGAATCCATCTTTCTGCCACGCCATGCTTAAAGTATGGATTGCTGCCAGGGTCAAATACCGCTTTTATGTCATTGTCCAAAGGACATACCCAAACCGGATCTTTTCTATAGATAATACGGGCGGTGTCAAGAAACATCTTTTCGCTGATCCGGTCGGTTACTCTCAGTAATTCCATATTTAAGGATTCAATCTCCGGTCAAAGACTTATTTCATGTAAATCTGATCGACAAAAGACCTGTATTTGTCCCTGATGAAGCTTCTGCGCAGTTTCAGGGTAGGTGAAAGCTCTCCTGTTGCCGGACTCCATTCATCGCTCACCAGCCTGAAGCGGTTAACTCTTTCCCATGTGCTGAGACGCTTGTTGAACCTGTTGACCTCCTCTGTAAAGAGCGACTGAACCTGTTGATTTTTAATCAGGTCATCCTTATCTGCAAAATTGATGTTCCTGCTTGTTTTCCAGTCGTCAAAATACTTGAAGTTGGGTGATATAAGTGCGCTTGTGAATTTCTCATGCTCCCCAATAACCATTATCTGGTCAACAAGCGGTGATTCCTTGAAGATATTTTCTATTATCTGCGGGGCTATGAATTTGCCGTTGGAGAGCTTGAAAATCTCTTTCTTCCTGTCTGTCACCATCAGGAATTTACCCTCTTCAATATGGCCGATATCACCTGTACGGAACCATCCCTCCTCATCAAAGGCAGCCCTGGTAAGCTCAGTATCATTATAATAACCGATCATCACATTCGGGCCCTTGCATAGTATTTCACCGTCCTCTGCAATTTTCACCTCTACCCCCTCGATGGTCATACCCACAGACCCGAGTTTCACTTTCCCCTTTTCAGTCCGGTTTATTGTTATGATAGGTGATGTCTCGGTGAGTCCGTACATATTTATGATCTTGATCCCTGCTGCCCAGAAGATCCTTTCGAGCCGTGCCTGCAGGCTGGCGCCGCCGCATCCTACAATTCGCACATTACCGCCGAGAGCGGCACGCCATTTACTGAAGATGAGCTTATCGGCAATCTTAAGCTTTCTTTCATAAAACCAGCCGTTCTCTCCATGAGGCTTATATTTCAGCCCAAGGTTCACAGCCCAGAAGAAAAGGGTCTTCTTAATCCCGGTAAGATTCTTCCCCTTCGAAATGATCACATCATAGAATTTCTCAAGCACACGCGGCACGGCATCAAATCCATCCGGTTTTATCTCCTGGATGTTTGAGGCAATGGTGCCCATGCTCTCTGCATACCAGATGCTGGCTCCGCTGTACTGGGTCTGGTAATTACCCATGCGTCCGCCGACATGACACAACGGAAGTATGCTAAGGTATTTGTCAGAGGGGCTGAGGTTAAACACAGAGGATGCTGATATAAAGTTGCTTACCATGTTCTTGTGTGAGAGCATGACTCCCTTGGGATTGCCTGTTGTTCCTGAAGTGTATATAAGTGTTGCACAATCCTCTTCCCTGATACTCTCTTTAACCTTCTCTGCCTCCTTTTTGGTGCTATCACTGCATTTTCTGCCACGTTCAACTATCTCCATCCAGTTTTTTGCGCCCTGAACCTCATCAAAGGTGTATGCCCTGCCTGAAGTGCCTGTTGCGGCCAGGGCAGGTTCAATGGTTTTAAACAGCTTCCTGTCTGCGATGAGAATCATTGTCGCTCCGGAGTTACGTATAATGTACTCGTATTCAGCCGAAGTAAGGGACGCGAAGACCGGAACATGAACCACACCCAGCATAGACATTCCCATGTCTGCAAAATTCCACTCGGGGCGGTTTGAAGAAACAGTAATTATCTTGTCTCCTTTTCTGAATCCGGCTTCAAAAATCCCGTAAAGAAAGTTATAGGAAAAGTCAATGTATTCCTGTGAGCTGAACCGTTTCCACTCTCCACCCTGTTTGAAGCAGAGAGCCTCCTCCCTCTTAAACTGATCCCTGTACTTTTCAAGAAGATCAAAAGTGCGTGTTACTTCCATAGCTGGCCTTATTAGATCATCGGGCAACCCGGTGATTGTTACTTCTGAAATATACACAATTTTTTGGATTCCGGCAGTTGAAAAGGAAGAGTCCCGGCTGAGGTTTTTCAAATTAACAGGAATAGACTGTAGACCGGTAAAATTTAGTAATTTGGTAGGATAAACCGGGATTTACCGGTTCTGAAGTCGCCACAACACCTTCCTACGACAAACAGATGACTGCACTATGAAAGAAAATGGCAAGAAGAAATGGAGCTATGCAAGAAGTATCCTTCTGATAATCCTTGGCATCTTTGCAGCAAGCTTTGGTCTGAAAGGCTTCCTGCTGCCCAACCATTTTATTGACGGTGGCGTTACCGGCATCTCACTGCTGGTAAAATATACCACAGGGCTTCCCCTGTCAGTACTTATTTTTGCCATCAACCTTCCATTCATAATACTGGCGTACCTGCAGATTTCCCGCTCCTTTGCAATAAAAACACTCGTTTCAATTGCCGGTCTGTCAGTCGTTATTGCCTTTGTCGACTTCCCCATAATAACTGATGATAAGCTTCTGACAGCAGTCTTCGGAGGGCTCTTTCTGGGTGGCGGTGTCGGACTCTCTGTCAGGGGCGGAAGCGTTCTCGACGGAACGGAGATTATGGCTCTTTGGCTCACCCGGAAGGTGGAAGCCTCAATCGGGGATATGATCCTCATCTTTAACGTAATCATCTTTATTACTGCCGGTTTCTTCCTTGGGGTGGAACCGGCATTGTATTCTATCCTTACCTATCTTACAGCCTCAAAGACAATTGATTATCTTGTAGAGGGAATCGAAGAGTACACGGGCGTTTCAATAATATCTGAAAAAAGCGCAAAGGTAAAGCGAGCTCTAATGACGAAACTTGGCAGGGGGATCACAATATATAAGGGCAGACAAAGCATCATCGGTAAGAGGGCGGAAACGGAAGGGGTGGGAGACCTGGAAATTATCTTCACCATTGTCACGAAACTGGAGATAAGCAAAGTAAAGAAGATTGTAAATGACGTGGATGAAAATGCCTTTATCTATTGCCACCCCATCAGCCAGGCCAAGGGTGGCGTTTTGAAAAAGAGGCCTCTGCACCAGTGAATGATGTAATCAGATTCTCTTCTGAAATAGCAAGGTCATTTTCCTGTTATTTTCAGGAGTTCAATGAAATAATCCTCATCGCTCTGTCCGGGCCCCGGCTTATCGGAAGCATCAGAAAGTAACTCCTTCGCTTCCGGAAAGAGCTTTTCAAGTGATTTCTTCTTAAGTGTGACCTGGTGGTATAAGCTGTCTGTTCCAAGAATATAATATCGCTCTTTTGATTCATACTCGTCGTATGTTCTCTGCGGACTGTAAAGTGCCTTATAATTGGCCTCAATAAACTTTTTATATGGGACCCTGATAAAACTATAAGTAGTGTCATAAAGTACCTGGCAGAATCTGATTGATTCATCTTCCTTATCAAATTTCATCCCCCGGGTAGTACGGTATATAAGCTCCTTCCCTGAAAAAGTGATAATAAGCTCTCCAACCATCACCGCCGGTATCGAGAGAATTTCTTCTGTTGTAGGATGTCTGAATATCAGGACATTATCTACAACATCCATGTCAGCTTCCAGCTTTATCCACTGCTCCTGGCCGTTGAACCTGAACATTGCCGGGCATAGCGAATCATAAACAAGCCTGGTGCCGATTACTCCCTCATAACGGTTATCAAAACCCATCCCTCCCGGGCTATATGGCGATATATTGGCAATAGTCGCCAGGTTCTGCTCTGCAGTATACCCCTTGTTATATACCCCGGGGTCCTGACCGCATACCCTGAAGACGATCAGCACCGGCATCAAGAAAGAAAGCACAACCAACTTCATGACCAACAGATAGTTTAAGTTTACTCAAAGATAGAAAATTAGATGATATTGTGACCTTCTACGCTTTCAATAACTCCAAATTCTATCAGAACACCTACTATATCAATTATCTCAGGGATATTGCTGCCATCAAGCCCGGCCTTGGTGATTAATCCGCCAATTGTAAGCGGTTCAGCAGTCGGGAAAGGCAGGTGAAAGAGGAATTTCCCCTGCGGTATGGAAAGGTTGATTTTTCTCTCCTCGCGGTCGCGGCCCTCTCCCGTCCATATTACGACGTTGCTTATGTAATCATTGCTCCTGGATGTTGTAAACCGCGCCCTGGAGTTTTGCTTCTCCCTGATACATAATTTCAGGCGGGCTTCTTCCTTGTTCCCTTCCGGGAAAAGATGAGTGAGGTCAACATTCATGATTACCTGCCGCACCGTCAGGTTATACCTGAAATAGGGTCTTTTCCCCTCATATACCTCTTCCCTTTCGACTATTTTCAAGATATATAGATCTTCCAGAAAATCCTGAACTGTTTTTATGTGCAGGTTAAGTCTTGAAGCAGCCTCAGAGGCTGAAATATTCTTATAGGTTGCCAGAAGAGCAAACATATCTTCGGCATAATCCTTTGAGATGCAGGAACCCAGTATTGCTGCCTGTTTGAAATCCATCAGCGGATACAATTATTGCTGTTTAATTCTGTAATCCAGTATCTCCATATGTTGGGGCTGGAATGTAGCCTTCTCGCCCAGGCGGATGTGCCCGGCATTAATATGATCCGTTTCGTGAATAGTCGCGTCAACAGGTATCCAGCCTGCATCGCCCATATATATCTCAGTCCAGGCATGCTGTCCGAAGCTGCCGCTGTAGTATGGAACGTACATGCATCCTGTTGCCAGCCGGGCCGGAATACCAACGGATCTGCAAAATGCAGTCAGAAGCCTTGAGTGCCCGCCACATTCTGCTTCACGCATCTTCAATGTGTTGAGGGCCGAGCCTCCGCCGGGCAATGCTCCCATGATGTTTTCCGATACCCACCTGCTGAGCCTCTGGGCAGCATCCCATGAATCAGCAGCCCCTGCTGTGATCCTTTCTGCTTCAGCCCTGACAAGGGGATCATCAGATTCTATCATCAGCTCTGGAGAAAGATACCTCAAAAGCTCCGGAGCCGAAGCATAGTCGGCAGGGAAAGGAGGCGCTCCGGACCCGTCATAGAGAGGAGGTTCAATCTCAAAAACACCTTCAACGAAGCTGCCTGATACAGTGCCTGTGAATTTCTGTCCCGGGAAACTCAGGTTCTCTGCTTTGACTGTGTCACCATATGTGTCGATTGCAACGCTTACCTTTAACCACTCCATCCCCTGAAATCCGGGAATTACCTTATTTACCCTTGCAAACATAACCTCATTCATGTCAACCATTCTGATCCTTCCGATAACACTCTTGTCGGTAAGATAAATATTCCGGCCCGCAACAAGAGCCCTCACATTATATCCGTCATCCCTGCTTATCCAGAGCATGGTCTTTACACCCGATGCAATATCAGTCTCCTCTATCACAAGTGTATGAAAAAGCGAATCAGCCAGGGTCGCCTCTTCCTCATTTATTTTGTTATATACTCTCTCAACTATGTCGCCCCTCATCGGTTCATATAGCCTGAATCTGACGGTCGTGGATCCGCCACCATCAAAGGCTTTAACAAGATAAGGATACCTGGACTGGGAAGATACAATAACATCCTCCGTAAGAGCTACCTTCCTGCTTATTCCTGATGATTCACTCTCAAAGAAGGCTGTGTCACCCCTGATCACTGTATGTGAATGGACCTTTGATTTCCCAGTGTCATAGATGAGGTCTATCAGTGCTGGTTTGCCGGTTGCAGCATCAGTGCCGAAGCTGCTTATTATTGAGATGTCAATAGCGGCACCAAGAAGGGTCATCGTAAGTGTAACTGCAGAGTTTTCAAATAAGAGATCTCTGCCGCCAGCCTGGCCCCTGCATTTTGTCTCCACAGAATATCCGCATAGCATACCATTCATCTCCACCCCGTAGTAACAGGTATCTCCATACTCTGTACAGGAGGGTGATTCCTGCCCGCATCCTTCGGCGTAAACAAGTACGAAGCAGACAGGAAGGATCTTTTTTAAAAACTGTCCATTTCTTTTCATGACTGATGTATTTATGATTTTACCTTGCAGCCTTGAGCTCAACCATGATTCTTGATTCAAGTCCGCCCTTGTAATACTCCATGAACCTAATAAAAATGCCTGCAAGAGATTCACAAAGTTTATCAAAACTCAGTCTCTCCCGGTAATCTCTGTAATCCCTTTCTGAAACTTTAACCGTGACACTTCCGTCATTACCAATTATCACATGGCTTACCTCATTCCCCTCATTTATCGCCATAAGGCTCTTATTCATAGAGAATGACAGACATACATAATTCTCGTAATAGAAAGGCCTTACTATGTAGTTTCCGTGAAGAAACCTCGCAAAGCCAATCAATTCATCCTTGGTACAGTCAATTCTTCCCCCGGAATAAGGTCTTGCAGTAAACCCGTTCTCTGCCTTCTGAATTCTCTCGGAAGCAAGCCGGAATAGCCGCCTGGAATTAATTTCGAACCTTTCATGACCATATAATGAGTGCCAGTTTATAAGCACAAAGAGGATGATAAATATGAAACTGATAAAATAGGTCAGCTTTACAATCCCCGGGTCATCATAATGTGGGAATATTAATGATACCTGCGCTGTTGTAATGCCCATAAGGATTCCAAGGACCGGATAGATCCAGTTCCTGTACCTGAACCACTGCACTATGCCCAGAACTATGAACATAAGCGCCACCAGAATAATTGTGATGTACGGCAATCCCTCAAGTCCCGGGAAATTGTGTCTGAGCTGCTTCCGAATCTCAAATTCAAGAAACAGAAGAATGTAGGAAGTGAAAATACCTATCGGGTAAATCCAACCAATCGACATCCTGATCTTTGATCTGTAACCCATGACTGTTAGCGTTTTATATACTTCATTTCTTTTAAACTTTACAAAGTTACAACTATTAATATATAAAAGTCAAGTATTTTTCAACTTTTTTTTAAGTCGGGGTCAAAAAAGTTAAAAAATCCCCTCTTCCGATGTTCATTTTCAATCCTATTACATAATAACTAATTTAGCCAAAGTAAAAATTGCGCACCATGAACAAGTCATACCTGACAGCAGTCCTGCTTTTAATTTCGTTTATCACGCTCCCCGCCTTCGCCTGCACAACATTTCTGATTTCCGGGAAATATACTGCAGATGGCAAACCGATGCTCTTCAAGAACCGTGACACTGATGAGATGCAAAATTCACTTGCATTCTTTACCGACGCGAAATACAACTATATCGGTCTTGTCGATGGCAGGGCAGACTGGAGCACAATGGTCTGGGGCGGCTACAATGAAACCGGATTCGCCATCATGAACTCGGCGGCCTACACCAACAATATCGGCGACACATCAAAGTTCATGGACCAGGAGGGCGTTTTAATGAAACTGGCGCTGCAGAACTGCCGTACTCTCGAAGAGTTTGAGGAATTGCTCCGTTCACTGCCCAAACCCCTTGGTGTCGATGCCAACTTCGGAGTGATTGATGCATACGGGGGAGCAGCATTTTATGAGACCGGAAACTATACTTACAAAAAGGTTGACGCAAATGACCCGGCTGTTGCACCGGACGGATTGCTTGTAAGAACCAACCATTCGATGAACGATCATATGAAGGAGGGGTTTGGGTTCTGCAGGTATAACACAGCGGTTGGAGCCCTGGGCAAAGCCCTCCGGGAGAATAAGATGACTCCCCAGTTTCTCTTCGACAATCTCTCAAGAAACCTGTATCATTCCATTACGGGAACTGATCTCCGGGCCTCCCTTCCTGAAAAAAGAGAGACCCCCGAATTTAAGTTTTTCATCGATTACATCCCCCGCGTTTCAACTGCTTCGGCAATCCTGATCATTGGTGCCTCTGAAAACAAGAAGGCGAAAGAGGCAATGATGTGGACCATCCTTGGCTTCCCGCTTACATCGGTTGCAGTTCCGGTATGGATAGCAGCCGGGGAAAAAATGCCGCAGGCAGTAACCATGGATTCTGAGTTCCGGTCCCCGATATGTTCGGCTGCCCTGAAATTTAAGGAGGAGTGTTTCCCGATAACCTATGACCGGGGATATAATTATATCAACCTGTCAGCCGTAATTAACCGTGAAAATAGCGGATATATGCAACTGCTCCAGCCCGTTGAAAGTACTGTTTTCCAAAGGGCCGGTATGCTAACCATGGAGCTGGCTCAGGGGCTGAAGACAGAAAAGGATATCGCCTTGTTTTATGCCTGGCTCGACCAGTACCTTGCTGAGAGATATAAGGAACTCTTTAATTACAATCTCTTTAATAACTGATAACCATGAGGAAACAGTGGTACGAAGAACTCTTTGAGAATTACGGTAATAAATATGATAATGAGAGCTTTACACAGGGAACGACCGGTGAGTGCAACTTCCTTGAGGAAGAACTGAATTATGACAGGAGCCTGAAAATACTCGACGTAGGATGCGGCACAGGAAGGCATTCAATCGAGCTCTCAAAGAGAGGTTACAATGTCACCGGCGTTGATTTGTCTGAGTCACAGCTTGCAAGAGCCCGTGAGAAGGCAACCGCATGTGGCCTGGAAATTCAATTCCTGCAGCACGATGCAAGGAAGCTGCCCTTTGAAAGGGAGTTTGATTTCGCAATAATGCTTTGCGAAGGGGGCTTCCCGCTGATGGAAACAGACGAAATGAATTTTGAGATATTGCAGAGTGTTACCAGGTCTCTTAAGCCCGGTAGCAAACTCATCTTCACCACCCTGAATGGCCTTTTCCCGGTATTCAACTCAGTGGAGCAGTTCTGCAACGATACAACCGCGGAAGGTAATGCCACATATCACGGCAATACATTCGATATCATGACATTCCGTGACCACAATATCACAGAGTTTGAGGATGACTCTGGCAATATAAAGAAGCTTGAGTGCAACGAAAGATATTATATTCCAAGTGAGATAACATGGCTGCTTAAAACCCTTGGCTACAGAAAGATTGATATTTTCGCTGCTAAGCTCGGGGCATTCTCAAGAAATGACAGGCTGACCACAAAGGACTTTGAGATGCTGGTCATTGCGGAGAAAATGAAATAATTGCTGCATACTTTTATGGGGGTTTCGGTGGAGGGTCATTGTTAGACGGGCCCGTTTAGAAGATTCTTTGCATAATGCCTATTTTTATTTGCTCTGTTGAAAAGAGTGAAACAATGAATTGGTCCTTTTGTAATAACTAAATCAAAAAAGAGTGTCAATTATGAAAAAATCACCTGATCCTGATTTCTCTGCAGCGGATCTCTGCGGCAGCTGCGTTTCGCAAGGATGTGATACCTGCGGATCGGTAAAGACCGGTCATGAAGACCGTACCCTTTTCTCACGCCGTAATTTCGGACGAACTGTACTGGCAGCATCTGCGGGAGCGCTGCTCGTTGGTTGCGGCAAATCAGTCAAACCGGCGGGAGAAGCGGCAGCCACAGCTGACACTCTTGCAAAAGGACTCTCCTCTGATCTCGGCGTCGTACAGAAAGGAAAAGGGCCTGTCCTGACCACTCTTGAAGAATTTTACAAAATGGGACCAGGGCCTTCAAGTTCTCATACCATGGGTCCGATGAGGATTACATACGATTTCTTTCAGAGAATTTCCAAGCTCCCTGCTGATCAGTTAAACAGGGCTACAGGGCTTAAGGTGCACCTTTTCGGGAGCCTGAGCGCAACGGGCAAAGGTCATGGCACAGACCGGGCTTCTCTTGCCGGCCTGTTAGGTAAGTCACCTGCCGAATGTCCGCCGCAGTTCCTCGATGATCTGGCTGCCAATCCTGATAAAACCTACCAGCTGACTCTTGGCCCGAAAACCCTCAATCTTACCATTAAGGATATTGTTTTTGACGCAACCAAGGGCGAATTTCACCATCCGAACACAATGACCTGCAAGCTTCTGGCAGGAACAGAATCATTATATGAGCTTGAATACTATTCTGTTGGTGGTGGATTTATCGAATGGAAAGGCTACACAATCCCCGAGAAGGGTCAGCCTAAATATCCTTATCAATATGCAAGAGAGCTGAAGAAATATCTGATTGACGATAACATACCCCTTGGAAAACTGTTGCTTGAAAATGAGATGGCTATCTCAGGGAAAAGTGAAAAGGCTATATGGGAGTTCCTCGATCAGGTAGCAGAAGTAATGGTTCGTGGCGTGGAGACCGGACTGATGGTTGATGGCCTTCTTCCCGGTCCGATCAAACTTTATAGCAAGGCAGCAGGAATGCAGCTGATGAAAGTCAACAAGGGTGATGCCGGAAGGGCTATCACAACAGTGGCATCATACGGCTTTGCCATGGGAGAGGAGAACGCCCGCGGCCATATAATAGTAACAGCCCCCACCGCAGGTTCTGCCGGCATCATCCCGGCTGTGCTCAAGTCGCTGCGTGATAAAAATATATCAACACAAAAAATCCGTGACGGGTTTCTTGCAGCAGCAGCTATAGGATATCTCTGTAAACATAATGCTACCCTATCAGGTGCCGAAGGCGGATGCCAGGCAGAGGTAGGGGTAGGCTCTTCAATGGGTGCTGCAATGATCGCAGAGGCTTGTGGAGAAGGGCCTAAGGTTGTCTCCAACGCTGCTGAATCTGCACTGGAGGCTCATCTTGGCATGACATGCGATCCGGTTGCCGGATATGTTCAGGTTCCATGTATCGAACGCTGTGCCTACGGAGCTGTCAAGGCATGGACTGCATACTGCATCGCCAGTGAGGAGAATCCACATGAGCGCCGCGTTGATCTTGACACTACGATAGCCGCGATGGCTCTTACAGCTAAGGAGATGAACTCCAAATACAAAGAGACCTCTGAAGGCGGTCTGGCTGTATCTGTAGTCCTCTGCTAGTCATTACCAGTAAGGAAAGGGCCCGGCATATGAGCAAGAACACAAGAATGGCCACAGTGGCGTGGCTGTTGGCAGCGGTATATTATTTCTACCAGTATACTCTCCGCTCTTCGCCGGCAGTGATGATACCCGAGCTGTCAGAAGCTTTCGGACTAAGCGCACTGGGCATTGCCTCTATGGTGGGCCTTTTCTATTACGGTTATTCACCTTTCAGCCTGGTTGCAGGCGTAGCACTTGACCGTCTCGGCACCAGAAAGGTAATTCCTTTTGGTGCAGTTGCCGTCGGCCTCGGTGCCCTTATGTTTGCTACCGGGAACCATGCAATAGGCAGTGCCGGCAGATTACTGCAGGGAGCCGGAGGAGTGTTTGCGCTTGTCGGTGCTGTATACATCGCCAGCAAACACTTTCCTGCCACCAGGGCAGCTACCCTTATCGGAGCAACACAGATGTTCGGCATGGCCGGCGGATCAGCGGGGCAGTTCGCCGTTGGCCCCATGATAAGCGGAGGAGTATCATGGCATACATACTGGATAGCTATGGGATTCGCCGGACTGGCAATCGGAGCCGTACTCTGGCTCATGCTGCCAAAAGATGACGTTCCGAAAACGGAGGGTAAATGGCTCAAAAGCACCGGTGCTGCTATGAAGATTGTCTTCAGCAACCCGCAGTCAATATTGTGCGGAATAATAGCCGGACTGTTATTCATACCCACTACCATCTTCGACATGGTCTGGGGTGTTCGCTTCCTCCAGGATGCACATGGAATGGACTATGGTACCGCTGTGCTGAGATCGGCAAGTGTTCCATTCGGATGGATAATAGGATGCCCCTTGCTCGGGTTCATTTCTGACCGCATTGGTCGACGTAAACCTGTCATTTTCGGAGGAGCAACAGTGTTACTTCTTTGCCTGGTGTATATTCTTTTCGGAAGACCCGGCATTGTGCCTCCTTTCGTACCCGGATTAACAGCAGGTATTGCTTCAGGAGCGGCAATGCTGACATACACTGTCATAAAGGAGGCTAACCCTCCTCATCTGAGCGGTACTGCAACCGGGGCTATAAACTTCATCAACTTCACATTCAGCGCTTTGCTCGGACCTGTATTTGCCTGGTTCCTGACCAGGACCGCAACAGATACGTCACAGCTTGAGCATAGCAATTACCAGGTTGCATTTCTCCCACTCCTTTTTGGCGTGGCCCTAGCTATCCTTCTCACCTTTAAGCTGAAGGAGACAGGATCTGCGATCAGAAAAACTTAAAATTTAGTTCAGCCTTAATATTTCGTTGCAGAAATTGACAATTGTTACCAGGTCATCACGATTGTCAATTTTAAGGTGATTATCTTTTATATAACCCTCTATTTTAGTGTCAATATCCGGAAATATCTTCAGAAACTGCTTTTTGTTGAGAAATTCTGACATCACTCCCTCCCTGCGGACCCAAAACACCGGTGAAGGAATTACATTATAATCATCAGGCAGTTTCAGGTTATAGATGCCGCTCCTTGAGCTGATGGAGGACACCGATTGTATTGAAGCTGTCTGGGAAGTCCCGCCGTAACCTGACGGCTGGCCCGGAGGTATGAGATTGCTTTTGTGCCGGATGAAGAGTGAGACCGGTGCATTAATGAGAACCTCATAAAATATTTCGTTTACCGGTACAAATTTCCTGTTTGATATGGAAACAGTGTCAACAAACATAATTTTTGTCATATCAACAGGTATGCTGTCTTTCAAAAAGACCAGTTTCTCGGTGACGGTGTTATAGTTGGCTATTATACTCCGCAGTGAGCCGGTTTTCATCCTTACCGTGCATTCTGTAAACTCAGGGAACAGGAACTGTGTCTGCCCACTGCCGGTGGCGGTCTGTGCCGCTGTTGCCTGTGCAATGCAGCAGAGCACCACAGCCTGAAGGATCAGGCGTCTGAAGCAGCAATAGTGTGATCTTTTCATCGGTTAAAATTCCAATCCGGAAAGTTAAGAGTTTATTCCCATAAGCCTGACTCACGATGAACAATAAATGATAAACGAATAACCCGGAAATACCAATTGTGCTCCATGCTCCTTGCCCCATGCTCCTCGCCCACTGCTCCCTGGAGCCCTGAGCGTTAACCATGAAACCGCATAACAAGAGCGAACTTGACTTCGGTGTTTTCCTTTTGTAACTTCGCCTGAGTCTCTAAGAAACAAAAAGCACTGTTAAGCCATGCCTGACCTTAATAAATGTGCAGTATTGGTTTTAGTACTCCCTTGCATAGCTATAGCATTAAATGCACAGGTTCCCGGCGAATCACAGCACAGAAGGCCCATGAATGCAATATACTGGAGTGTAGGTGGCGGCGCGACCTATATTGCTTTTGAATATGAAAGACTTATTTTCAGCAGCAACTCATTACTTCTGTCTGCCGGTGCAGGTTTAGGAAGTGCATTATCTGACGCTGAGACCAGCTATAAGACATTACCCTTTCATTTTTCAGGAAATATTGGCAGGCGAACAAGTTTTTTTGAATTTGGACTTGGAAACACACTTATATTCGATCATCCAGACAGAGATGCCGTAACATATTTAATACTTGGTTACAGGCTTTCCCTTCTCAAAAAAAGAAAGATAGCCTTCTCCTTCAGATTACATCTTGATATTCCTTTTGATTACATCGATGTTGTAGGAGGTGATCCCAAGTTTTTTCCTTACGGCCTCGGATTGGGAATTGCATTTTAGCCAACCACGACCTCCCATAACCCTTGCGCCCTGCACCTCGCTCCATGCCCCGTGCCCCTCCTCTGCATGACCAGAGTGAGATTGAGTTCTGAGAAAAAGCGTGGGACAACCCTCCCTGATCACCCAGGTGCCAGTTCGTCATGGTTTACCAGGACATAAACAATGATGAAATTTCTGCCAGACCCATTAACTTTACGAAAAAGAAATAACCATGAAAAAACTTCTATTACTCCTTACCCTAAGCCCGTTAATCTCCTTTGGCCAGTTAACAAATGAAAAGACAATTACCGTCGTCGGGATCTCAGAAATCGAAGTAGATCCCGACTTAATTACTCTTTCCATGACTGTAAGGGAAACAGAAAACACGAAAAAAGAAAGCGATATTGTGAACCTTGAGAATAATATTATACAATTCCTGGCCTCGATAGGTATTGACAAGAGCAATTTTACCATAAACAGGTATGTCGTAAGAGAACAGCTAGGGAATAAGTTCAAGCAGGATAAGGCTTATAATCTGATTATTACTAAACCTTCTTTATTGGATACAATCGTTACAAAGTGTATTGAAGTTGGAATGGACAATCTTTATGTGAGCAAGTTAGATCACACACAAATAGAGATACTAAGAAATGACCTGTTGATAAAGGCACTGACTTCAGCAAAAATAAAAGCAGAAACTATCGCCAAAGAAATGGGTATCACCATTGGAAAAGTATCAATGGTTAACGAGTCATACAAAATTGTTGGTGACCGCCAGAATGACTACAACAATGCTTTCTTTTCCTTAGAGGAGGTTTATGTAACCGGATATGGCGGTCGTGGAGTGACACCTGTGCGGTCTCCAGGTACAATAAATCTTGAAAAGCTTCATCTATCAAAGACAGTTATCGTAAAATATGAGATTAATTAAGTCACGAATTGCCATCACAGATAAATAAACCAGTTTCCAGATGACCGAATCCTACCGGTTTCAAACCATTCCGCGTTCGAGGATTGCGACCTTTGACATCTTCGCCGTTGGACTAAGAAAACATCATGTAGCCGCAATGCTTGAATTCGATGTCACTGAAAGCAGGGCTAAACTCAGAAACCTGAGAAAAATCGGGATTACAGTGTCATTCAATGCATGGCTCATAAAAGTTATCGCTAATGTCCTGCACCAGCATCCTGAAGCCTCAGCCTATCTTTATAACAAAAAGAAAATCATCCTATTCAACGACATAAACGTCTCATTAATTGTAGAAAAGAAAATAGGTGACACAAAGGTGCCGATCCCACTCGTAATTGAAAAGACAAACGAAAAATCGGCAATGACAATTACCGGTGAGATTGAAAAAGCAAAAATGGATGAGCTGAACTCTGCAGATATCGTGCTCAGAAAAAAATCGGCCTGGTATGAAAGGCTATATTATCACCTGCCGGGCTTCCTGCGAAGGCTTTTTTGGAAACTATTGCTATTAACCCCTGGGGCTGCATTCAGAACAATGGGCAATGTATCGGTCACTTCTGTCGGTATGATGGGTAAAATAAACGGCTGGTTCATCCACAAATCAGTTCATCCCATTTCTTTCGGAGTAGGCTCTGTTCTGAAAAAACCAGTAGTTGTAGACAATGAAGTAAGAATCAGAGAAATACTGAACATGACAATCCTTGTTGACCATGATGTAATTGACGGAGCACCGATGGTAAGGTTTCTGGATGATCTGACAAACTTCATTGAGACCGGGAAAGAAATTGATGACGCGATTCATGTGATGACTCCTGCATAAAGCAGAGAGGGTGTGAGGCTGGAGGTCATGAACTTTGTCCTGATCTGAGTGTTCTATTCAGCATAAATTTCATTGCTATATTTGCAAAGTCAGGAGGGTTACTTCAACAAACAGCATTCAGAACCTTCAATAAACAATAATCATGAATTCAAAGAAATCTCCTATCGGGTTCAAAACATCTATGATGCTTGGCCTGTGTTTTGTCTCTCTTAACTTGTATTCTCAAGGCCATTATGCCGGAGGTAGCTTTAACCCAAACGATTATTTTATCTCTCCTGCTTCAGGGTGGGTCTTTTCTCTGTATTACTCCTATTCACAGATGGACTATTACAATGATGCAGGAGAAAAATCGGATGTCATTGAAATTAACCAGGACCCTCCATTTTCTGTTGAGATAGGCCAGAA
>JALOMO010000015.1 GCA_025455395.1 Bacteroidales bacterium | reverse complement strand
CCCTGGATGGTGTCGGTGATAGAAGTTCCGGAAGGGAAGACGGTTACAACGAAGAGATAAAGATTGCGGTAGGGGTAGTCAGTAGATGTACGGACAGAGAGAGTGATATCATAGATACTGGCGGTATCAACAATAGCACAGGAGAATTTTGCCGGGTCATACATACTCCAGGCTTCGTCATCCATCCTTACATTATCTGCATAAAATGTGTCCCTGAGGCATGACAGGGTAAGGAGCATAAGCAGTGTGACTGCAAGTATTATCTTATTCTTTTTTTCTCTCATTTCTCCTGTGAAATGGTCGTTTATTACCCTTGCCTTTTCCCTGCCGATGGTTGCTTGTTGACTCAAACCTTTCCAGCCCGCTGTTCTGAAGCAGAAGGTCATTTCCTCGCTCAAGAGAATGATTATCAGCAGACACAAGGAGTTTCTCAGGCTTAATGCCTTTTCTGTTGAGCTGGAT
Organism: Bacteroidales bacterium; assembly: GCA_025455395.1. GTDB lineage: Bacteria > Bacteroidota > Bacteroidia > Bacteroidales > VadinHA17 > SR-FBR-E99. The sequence goes on along the minus strand of JALOMO010000015.1, from coordinate 38,422 downwards.
TATCTCGCGTACCCTGGCCACTGGTACAGCTGTCAGGTTAACTGCCATTCGCTGGTCGGTGGAATACCAGTATATACCTGTATGCACTTCCATTTTAGTGAAGTATGCTGTTCCTCCTGCCAGCTCAAGAGGTATCTCCTTTGACGGGAATTCCCTCTGGGCGTCAATATAACAGTCAAGCTCATAGTTGAGGCAGCACTTCAGTTTGCCGCACTGGCCGGCCAGTTTCTGTGGATTAAGTGACAGATCCTGGTAGCGGGCATGTGTTGTTGTCACCGAGATGAAATTTGTTATGTGTGTTGAGCAGCACAATTCGCGTCCGCAGGTACCAATACCGCCTATCCTGCCAGCCTCCTGCCGGGCGCCTATCTGTCTCATCTCAATGCGTATATGAAACTCTTCTGCAAGGACCTTAATGAGCTGGCGAAAGTCAACTCTCTCGTCGGCCAGGTAATAGAAGATCGCCTTTGTCTTATCACCCTGGTACTCAACATCCCCTATCTTCATGTTCAGTCCCAGATTTTCAGCTATCTTTCTTGAGCGCAGCATTGTGTGCACCTCCTGTTTCTTAGCCTCCTCCCACTTCTGAATATCAACAGGCCGGGCTTTCCTGTACACCTTTTTCATCTCCTCGATGACAGGCTTTATCTTCATTTTTTTCAGCTGCTCATTTACAAGATAGCCGGTCATGGATACACGACCGATGTCATGACCCGGAGATGCCTCTACGGCAACAACATCGCCTACCTCAAGCCGGAGGTCGTTGATATTACGGTAAAATCCTTTACGGGTGTTCTTGAAACGTACTTCAATAACCTGATTAAAACGCTTGTCACATGGGAGCCCTGCAAGCCAGTTGAATTCATCAAGCTTGTTTTCTCCATTACGGTATACTTGTTCAGGCGGCAGCGGTTCTTCACCACCATGTGCCTGTATATCTTCGTTCATCATACTATCAGTTAATGCTGCAACCATTCACGGTTGAATGGCCGGATACAATTTGTCAACCCGAGGGTGGATGCAAATTTAGCATAAAATGAGCTATTTTCAATGGCAATGATACACTTACCTTATCAGTCTCATCGTTCTGAGTGCAAGGTCGAGGAAGATCATTTTAGTGTTGCCGTTGCTTTCGACATGAGCATAGGCAAGATTAAATTCCCGGTCAAGGGCATGAATATTATTCACATTGATAAAGGGGTAAAATCTTGCAGAAAACTCCTCTTCGGCCTGTGTGAGATAAACTAATTTGTTTTCCTTTCCGCCGAAATTCATAATGAAGTTTTCGCGAACAAGACGAAGGGCATAAGAGAGGAAACTCTTCTGTCTCTCTCTTCCAAGTGCAGCTGTTTCTTCGGACCACGCTATAACGGACTGTATATCACGGGCATATGCAGTGCGCATCAGCTTTATGAATCGCTCAAGGTGAACGGCGGTATTGTCATCTTCCCGGGCCAGCTCGGTTGCCCTGACCATGTTTCCGTTTGCTATACCCGCTATTTCTTCAGCTCTTGTCTGTACTATGCCATACTCCTGTACCAGGTATTTGCTCATATCATCAGAGGCAATTGCCGGTATCCTGATATGCTGGCATCTCGAGGTTATTGTTGGAAGCAGCCTGTCATCCTCCTCCGAAACCAGGATAAACACTGTTTTGGCAGGAGGTTCCTCAATCATTTTCAGAAGCTTGTTGGCTGTCTCAGGATTCATCTTTTCCGGAAGCCAGATGATCATTATCTTGTAGTCAGATTCGAATGATTTCAGGCTTAGCTTTCTGATTATCTCAGCAGCTTCGGCAACAGGGATAAGGGCCTGCTCATTCGCCACCTCCATCGCTTCTGTCCATTTGCTTTGAGAGAAGTAAGGAGATTTACGCACCATCTCACGCCACTGTGAAATATATGTATCACTTACCGGCTCTGTTCCTGACTTCTTTTTGATGACAGGAAAAACAAAATGGAGGTCAGGATGAATTAATTTGTCATATTTTGAGCAGGAGGGACAAATGCCACATGCATCATCCGCTGAGCGCTTCTCGCAACTTATGAAACGTGCAAAAGCGAGGGCCAGTGCGAACTTGCCACTTCCTTCCGGACCATAAAAAAGAAGTGCATGACTGACACGGTTTTCAGCCACTGCACTTCTGAGCCTGTTTATGACGGCACTCTGTCCGGGTATCTGTGAGAAATTCATTCAGCTTTCCTCTGAGGGGAAAGCAAAAATACAAAAATTCAATGAATGAATGGTTCTGATCAGAGAGCTGCTATGGCCTTGTCATAATCTGGTTCAATAGCTATTTCAGGAACCAGCTCAGTATATTTCACAAAGCCCTTTTCATCTATTATCACCACACTGCGGGCATATAATCCGGCAAATGGGCTGTCAAGAAGGTCAACCCCATAATCTTTGCCGAAACTACTGTCACGGAATCCGGAAAGGGTTACTAAATTGGCAATTCCTTCTGTTGAGCAAAAAGTATTGTGTGCAAATGGAAGATCCTTTGAAATTGCCAGTACCACTGTGTTGTCCCTGCCAGCTGCCAGCTGGTTGAACTTGCGTAAAGCGTTGGCGCATACTGATGTGCCCAGACTCGGAAAGATATTGAGAAGCAGCTTCTTCCCTTTCAGTTCATGAAGGGATAACTGGGTCAGATCCGACTTAACTAGAGTAAAGTCAGGAGCCTTGGTGCCAACAGGTGGCAGATTGCCTGAAGAATTTGCCGGATTGCCTTTAAATGTGATTTTCGCCATGATCTTTTTCTTTAAAATTAGACTTTATTTTTTCTTTATCAACAAACATAAGCCTGTAAGGTTTTCCAAATTTTGTAACTTTGTCTCCCGATTAAAGATAAACATATAAATGATAAGGTTATGAAAATGATTGACAGCTTCAGTTTTAAAGGTATCAGAACAATTGTAAGGGTTGATTTCAATGTTCCGCTTGACAAAAAAACTCGTGAGGTCACCGATGATACGCGTATACGGGGAGCTATCAAAACAATTAAGAGGATAATTTCAGACGGAGGGTCAGCTATTCTTATGTCTCATCTCGGTCGTCCTGAGGGGGTACAGGAAAAGTATTCACTAAAACCTGTCTTGCCTGTGCTGGAAAAACTGCTGGGAATGAAAGTGCTTTTTACTGAGGACTCTCTCAGTGATGAGGCAGCTGCCATGGCAGCGGCGCTTAAGCCCGGTGAGGTAATGATGCTTGAAAATGTGAGGTTCTACCCTGAAGAGGAGGGAAAGCCAATATTACCAGAGACGGCAACTGATGAGGAAAAGAAGGCTGCGAAGGCAGCACTTAAGGTGAAGCAGAAGGAGATGGCAAAGAGACTCTCAACTTATGCGGAGGTATATGTAAATGATGCTTTCGGAACAGCACACAGGGCTCATGCCACGACCGCGGTGATGGCTGACTTTTTTCCGGAGGACAGAAGAATGTTCGGCTTCCTCATCAACAGCGAACTGGCTGCGATGGACAAAGTACTGAAGAGCGCACAAAAGCCCTTTACAGCTGTGATGGGTGGAGCGAAGGTCTCAGACAAAATTCTTATAATTGAAAACCTTCTTGATCGGGTTGACAACCTCATAATTGGCGGTGGAATGACCTATACCTTTATAAAGGCCATGGGTGGAAAAATCGGAAATTCACTTTGTGAAGCCGACAAACTTGATGTTGCAAAAGCTGTGATTGAGAAGGCAAAGGCAAAGGGGGTGAATCTTCTCCTGCCGGTTGACGGGGTCAATGCAGATAAGTTTGATGCTGAGGCTAATACTTATATTTCAGCTATTGATGATGTTAAGGATGGATGGATGGGTCTTGACATCGCTGAAAAAAGCATTGCCATGTTTGAGGATGTGATAATGAAGTCCAGGACAATACTCTGGAACGGCCCGATGGGAGTCTTCGAAATGGAGAAATTTGCTGCCGGTACAACTGCCATTGCAAAAGCCGTAGCAAAAGCAACTGAAAAAGGAGCATTTTCACTCATCGGTGGCGGTGATTCTGTAGCTGCCGTAAACAAGAACGGACTTGCAGACAAGGTAAGTTATGTCTCAACCGGAGGTGGCGCAATGCTTGAATATATGGAAGGCAAGAAACTGCCCGGCATAACAGCAATCAGAGGTGAATGATGAAAATAAAACCTGCATATATCCTCTGCCCGCTTCTTCTGATCTCAGGGTGCAACAAAGATGAAGTACCTTTGTCGGGTACAATCACAATTGATAACCAGATCTACGGTACAAGCATCTTCTATGCATACGGTTTCTCATTCAGCAAGGCAGTAAAGGTATCGAGCAACGATACACCGGGTCCGGATATTACAGTACAGGCCGGAGTTGTGACAGGAGGTGTTGTCATTGAACCCTTTCTCTCGGCAAATACATTCAAACCATCGTTCGGACTGGCAGGAGAGTACGCAACGGCAAGCGAGGCGCAGGCAGCTTTTAATGCACTGTCTGATGCAGGTACACCTGTCTGGATTGACCTTGCCGCCCCTCTCAAGAATAATCAGGTGTGGGTGATAAGAACAGGTGATGATAAGTACGCCAAGATCCGTACTATCGAGGTGGTTCTTGATGATGTCGAATTGCCGCCTTTTGCTTCCTGCAAATTTCAGTGGGTTTACCAGCCTGACGGGTCAAAGACTTTTCCGCAATAGTGATGAACCTGTCTCTGGCGGACGAGATTTTTGCCGTCAACTCTCCTGAATCGTTTGAGGAGAGAGCCCTGGGGATATTTCGTTTTCAGGCAGCTGAGTGTCAGGTGTATGGTGAGTTTGTCAGGCTCCTTGGGATTCATCCTGACACTGTCAGATCTGTCAGTTCGATCCCTTTCATGCCTGTCACTTTTTTCAGGGATCATCTGATCATTTCCGGCGAAGGTGAGCCAGAGAAAATATTCCTGAGCAGCGGAACAACAGGTATGAGGCAGAGCCGTCATCCGGTGAAGAGACTTTCAATCTATAATAAAAGCCTTGAGCAGAGCTTCCGCAAATTCTACGGTGAGCCTGCGGAGTATGCCATCATGGGGCTGCTGCCTTCATATATTGAACGTGAAGGCTCCTCGCTTATCTATATGGTAAAGAGGCTGGTGGAGCTATCCGGCAATCCCTTCGGAGGGTTCTTCCATGGTAACCACAAAGCACTCCTGAGATCTGTTGAAGAAGCGCGAAGGGCCGGGAAGAGGGTGCTTCTTATCGGGGTCAGCTTTGCCCTGCTTGAGCTGGCAGAACAGCAACCCTTTGACCTTGCCGACGCGATAATAATGGAAACGGGAGGCATGAAAGGAAGGCGGAAGGAGATGATAAGAGAAGAGCTGCATGCTATTCTCAAAGCCTCATTTAATGTCTCCTCTGTACACTCAGAATACGGAATGACCGAGCTGCTCAGCCAGGCATACTCAAATGGCGACGGACTATTCAATACACCGCCTTGGATGAAGGTGCTTATCCGTGACAGTCATGACCCATCATCACACACCACTGAAGCCGGTTCAAGCGGCGGAATAAGCGTCATTGACCTGGCAAATATTTACTCATGTTCCTTCATTGCCACCTCTGACCTTGGAAGGATGCATAGTGACGGTACCTTCGAAGTACTCGGCAGGTTTGATGATGCAGATATCCGGGGCTGTAACCTGCTTATTGGCTAGGGGCTCAAAGAAGAGTTATATTAGACCAGGATTTCTCCTCCTGAGTCAGGAGGAGTACCCCGATCCGCCATCTGGCGGAAGGGGGGAGGTGGTCTGTTGTGAAAAAGGCAATAGACGAAGTGCCCTTAGAATCCTAATTTGCCACGTATGTCTGCAGGTACCGCATCCTTGTGCACGAGGATGTAGATGGTCTTCGCCCGGACATAACTCTCAGACATGTTCAGGTAGCCGCCGAAGGGGTTCCTGTCAGTACCCCAGGAGTTTTTGGTGATGTAATACTTCGTCCCGTTCTGATCTTTTACCATTCCGGTAAGGTGCATCAGGTGGTCATCTGTAGTGACGAATGCCTCATATCCCTTCTGGCGTATCTCCTGTGTAACATTCACCTCCGGATAGGGCTTCTCAAACTTGTACACCTCGGCCATCCTTTCCTGCTCAGGCATCTTCTCAAATCGTGCACGGTCAGTGGCAGAGTAGCTGTCAAAATGAACCACGTCAGGAACGACTGCGACTCCCTTGGAGTGGGAGAACCCTTTCTCGCTGACATCACCATCCCATACAATAGTGTAACCCTTTGCGAAAGAGTTGTCAATAATGCTGATCAGCTGATCAAGAGGCACGTTATAGAAACGGTTCATCTCCCAGTTGTCGGGCACCTCAAGTAGTCCCTCTGTATAAAATGGAAAATGGGAGAATGATGTGATATTTACATAGTTGTTCATGTCAAGGCCAAGACTGGCGGCAAATGATTTTGCAGTGTATGTTTGTTCCTTATAAGTAAAATTCTCCGGCACATCACCAAGGTAGATATCGAGGACGGCGCTGACCACCTCATCAGATTCTTTGCTGACACTCTTTTTCTTGACAGGGATAGCTGTTACGGCTTCGATATATGACTGCAGTTCCCCGTGATTATGAACCGGAGAGCTGTAGCTAATCCCGTTATAGACCTCTTCGGGGACAATCCCGCTCTCGTTAAAGATCCTTATCCATGAGGGTGAGAGGCTTCCCGGTCCGAGGTTACCCTTTCCCTGGCGCAGGTAATTGTCTCTGACACGGTTTTCATATGTTTTCCTTACAACGAACATCTCTGAAAGATCATACTCCCCTTTTCCAAGACGAAGGAGTTCAGACTCCATAAAAGAGGTGGTGGCAAAGCACCAGCAAGTGCCTGTTGCCGCCTGGTTTTTTACCGGGGAAGCAGGAAGAGTAACAACTGTTGTGAACTTATAACCTTCAGGGGTTACGACAGCCTCTTTACCGGCTTTCTGCGCTGTAACCTGCATCACTGCAATGATGAGCGCAACCAATGCAAATAATGTCTTTTTCATTTGGAATATGTTGATATTTAAATCATCAGAATAATCAAAAGTATCTATAATATCGGATTGAGAAAATGTTTTTTAACAGGCTCTCTGCAGCCGCCAGTCACATTGTCGGATAAAAAGCATTCTCAATATGGTCTATCTCCCATCCGGGCCCGTTAAATATCACTGTTATAATGTCAAATCGTGCCTCTTTCCCAAGGTTATATCGGGCTATATAATTTGAAGCTGCAAAAATGATTGTACGCTGTTTCGGGACATTGACCGCATCACGCGGATGGACCTGGTAGTCTGAAGCTCTTGTTTTTACCTCTACAAAAACAATGAATTCGTTGTTTTCGGCAATGATGTCGATCTCTGTCCGGCCTGACTTCCAGTTTCTGTCACGGATTAAATAGCCATGTTGCCTGAGATACCCTGCGGCAAGCTCTTCGCCTCTGGCACCCATTGAAGCGCTGTCACTCATTTCAGATCTCTATGAGCCTGTTTTTGATGGCATACAGTATTAAGCTGGCAGTATTCTTTGAGCCGGTCTTTGCCAGAAGGTTTGCCCTGTGTTTGTCAACGGTGCGCTTGCTGATAAAGAGAGCGTCAGCTATCTCATGGTTTGACAGTCCTTCGCAGATCTTCAGAAGTATCTCCTTCTCACGTTTTGACAGGCTCGAGCTCTTAACCTCCTGCTCCCTGTTCTTGATCCGTTTGATGACATGGTACAGCAGTTCCTGGGAGAAGAAATTGCCTCCCTTATGAACGGCGATAATGGCATCATGAACCTCAGTGATATCAGAATCTTTAAGGATGAACCCTTTTGCTCCGGCATCAAGCATCTTGTAATAATATTCCTCCTCTCCATACATAGAGAGGGCGATCACGCGTGTTCCGGGTGCCTGCCTGGCCAGTCTTGCGGTTGCCTCAATGCCATCCATCTCCGGCATACTGATATCCATGAGCACTATGTCAGGAATTGTGTTTTCAAGTATTCCAAGCAGTTCGGCACCGTTTGATGCCTCCGCGATCACTTCAAACTCATTGTACCCGCTCAGCAGGATCTTTAATCCGTTTCGGAAAAGCTGATGATCATCAGCCAGTGCAATTTTAATTCTTTCCATTACAACATGTTCATTTTCCTTACTTTCACCTTTCGCCTTTAACCTTTATACTTTCAGAAATCCACCCTTATCAGCGCACTTGTCCCTTTGCCCTTCGAACTTTCAATGATAAAGACCCCGTCAACTGATCTTACCCTGGTCTCTATATTAGGCAAGCCCATTCCAACCGCCTCTTCGGAAGAGAGTTTTTCGGTGTCGAACCCTCTACCGTTATCCAGATACTGCAAGGTAATTATTTTTTGGTGCCTGTTAAGGTCCATTTCTATCTTTGATGCTCCGGAGTGCTTCATTCCGTTGTTAATAAGTTCGCAAGCAACCCGATACAGCACTACCTCTTTGTCGGTGTCGAACCTTTCGCCCTCCATATTTGTCCTGAAATCCACAGTTACGCTTCTTGTACTGTTCACTTTTGCGGCGAAGATGCTTATGGCGCTGGCCACACCAAGGTTGGTTAGCACGTGTGGACTCATATTGTTGGAGATCTCTTTAATAGTATTAAGGGCCTCATTTACAACATGACTGGTATTATTGAGTATTTCAACTCCCACCGGATCCTTCACTTTTGGGGTGAGAGCAGATAATGACATCTTGACGGTGGAAAGAAGGGGACCCAGTCCGTCATGAAGGTCCTTTGCAAATCTTTTTTTTTCGGTCTCTTCAGTATTGATTATAGCGTTTAGCAGCCTCCTCTCAGATCTCAGCCTGTCAGTCTCAGCCCTCTTGAGAGAATAGAAGAGTTCCCTTATAAGCACCACTCCAGTGATAATCATAACGGATATAAGCACATTCATCCATTCATCTACCATCATAAGTTCAAATGAGGGCTTTCCGCGGAAGTACTCAATGAGCTGTATGAAGGTGCGGATAGCCATCAGGACGAAGGAGGTTGAAAGCAATATCCATGATAGCCTGTACCTGGTTATTTTCATGAATCTGAGTGCTATGGAGGCGGCGATTATCTGAAGGGCTATCGAGATAAACAGGGCAATGAGTCGTACCATTGTAACAAAAATTTATTTTATACAAAAGTATGAGTTTATTACCTTTGTGCCGATATTTAAAGCAGAGACTGATGATATCCCCTTAATAACGCGTTAAAAAGTTGTTAATAATTACGAAATATCATTACCTTTAATATCTGGGCGTAACTGTAATTTAACCGTCTGCCCTTGAAGAAAAGGGCAGCAGGAGCAATTAATTTGATTTCAATCTCTTACTACGAACAACAACCATAAACTATCTAACTAAATTCAAATTATGCGAACAATTAAGTTTACATTTATTCTGTTGTCACTGTTACTGGGGTCTGTGGCCCTGATGGCACAGGTGACGACCTCGTCGCTGAGCGGCAAGATCACTGACAGCAAAGGAGAGTCGATGGCAGGCGCTACCGTTGTTGCAGTGCATGTTCCGTCAGGAACGCAGTATGCAGCTCTTTGCGACAATGCAGGAAACTACAGGATCCAGAACATGCGTGTCGGTGGTCCGTACAAGGTTGATGTCTCATTTGTCGGGTATTCAACGAGTACCTATACGGATATCTACCTCAAGCTTGGAGAAAATTATGTTCAGAACGGTCAGATCACTGAGACAACCACAGCCTTGCAGGAGGTTGTTGTCACGGCAGGCCTTAAGAATTCTATTCTGAGTTCAGAGCGTTCCGGCACCATGACCAACGTCAGCGGACGCGACCTCGTTAACATGCCCACCATCAGCAGGAGTATACTTGACTTCACCAAGTACTCACCTCAGGCGCAGGGCAATTCCTTCGGAGGCAGGGACGGCCGCTTCAACACCATTACAATTGACGGTGCCGCCTTCAACAATAACTTCGGGCTGAGCAGCAACCCTCTGCCGGGTGGTGAGGCACAACCAATCGCTCTTGACGCAATCGAGGAGATCTCTGTAAATATTGCACCCTATGATGTACGTATGTCGCAGTTTACAGGAGCTAGTATAAATGCAGTGACAAGAAGCGGCGACAACACATTCAAGGCTTCAGCCTATACATATATTCGTCCGGAATCATTTACCGGCAATACAGTTGACGGTAACGAGGTTACAGGAGCCAGGGAGAGAAGTTCACAGACCTACGGCGGACGCATCGGCGGTCCGATCATCAAGGACAAATTATTCTTCTTCATCAGCGGTGAGTACGGGACAGAATCAGTCCCGGGCGTTTCATGGAGACCAAGCACTGACGGAGTTGCCAATGCCGACCTCATGATCTCAAGAACACTCGAGTCAGATATGATTCGCGTAAGAGACCATCTCCTTGAGACATATAATTATGATCCCGGGAAGTACAAGGATTTCGATCCTTTCCAGAATGTTAATACCAAGATCCTTGCACGTATTGACTGGAACATCAGCACGAATCACAAGTTTACCGTGAGGTATAATGATGTTGTCGGAACCTCAGACCAGCAGACCAATGGCAACAGCGGTCCGCCAAACAACGCACGCAACTCAAACCGTATAAGCAGCCAGTCAATGGCATTCTCAAATGCTTTCTACGGTTTTAAGAATACTGTACGTTCGATAACCGGTGAACTTAACAGCAAGTTTGGCAACAAGATATCCAACAAGTTCCTTGCCAGTTACACCTTTATACAAGACACCCGTACAAGCAACTCGGACCTCTTCCCGTTTGTTGACATATGGCAGGGTGGTGACCAGTATATGTCATTCGGATATGAACTCTTTACTTTTAATAATGACGTTACTAACAAGACTCTGACCATTGTCGATAACGTGACGATAAACCTGAATAAACATACTGTGACAGGTGGTATATCATTTGACCATATGTACTTCCGCAACTCATACATTCGTGAAGGTACCACCTATTACCGCTATGGTTCTGTTGACGATTTCATCAACGGTGCCGATCCGACCGGATTCGGAGTTACCTATGGTTATAACGGTGAGGATGCCCCTGGGGCCTATGCAACTTTTGGATTTGCATCAATATATGGTCAGGATGAGTGGCAGGCTTTGCCAAACATAAAACTTACCTATGGTTTACGTCTGGAGATGCCCTTCTATCTATATGATCTGACGCCCAACCCGGCAATAGCAGCTCTTACTTTTGCTGAAGGCAAGAAAATGGATGTAGGCACCTGGCCTGAGACTCAGCTTGTTGTTTCTCCCCGCTTTGGCTTCAACTGGGATGTTAAGGGTGACAGATCACTGCAGATTAGAGGCGGTACCGGTATTTTCACCGGACTGCTTCCATTTGTCTGGTTCACCAATCAGCCAACCAACTCCGGCACAATCCAGTCACCTGAGATCGGATGGGGACCGGGCAATGCTAACCTTGCCGGCCTGGAGTTCAATCCTGACTATAAGGAATTCATAGCCAGCAGGCCTGATCTTTTCCCGCAGAGCCCGAGTACATTGCCTAACAACTCATCGGTGGTGCAGGTGGGCAAGGAATTCAAGTTCCCACAGATATGGAGGTCGAACATAGGTGTAGACATTGAGCTTCCATGGAGCATGGTCTTCACTGCAGAGGCAATCTTCTCAAAAGATATCAATGCTATTGTACAGCAGAACATAAACCTTGCTGCCCCGACAGGCATAATGACAGGTCCTGACAAAAGGGAATACTGGGCATCAACTAACGCTGCAAAAGTTAATACATCAATAGCGAGTGCTATGGAGCTTGACAATGCCAGCGAAGGGTATCAATATTCGGTTACCGGCCAGCTGACCAAGAATTTCTCCAAAGGATTTTCCGGTATGTTCGCCTATACCTATACAATGGCATACGATCTTACTGCAAACCCGGGATCAGCAGCTTACTCTGCATATTCTTCCAACGTTGCAATCGGAAGTCTTAATGATCCAGGGCTGAGCTACTCAAACTTCGCCACACCGCATAAGCTTCTGGGTAATGTTTCTTACAGGATCGAGTATGCAAAACATTTTGCAACCACATTCTCCCTGGTTTATCAGGGCTATCAGCAGGGCAGATGGTCATATACATATTCAAATGACCTCAATGGTGACGGTGTATCATCAGACCTGATGTATGTTCCAGCAAGTGCAACCGAGATTAACTTTGCCAATTACACTTCAGGCGGAGTTACAATGACTGCTGCCCAGCAGCAGGCTGCGTTCTGGGAGTATATCAACAACAATGAATACCTGCATTCACGCAAGGGTGAATATGCAGAAAGATTCGGTGAGGTGCGTCCCTGGATGCACAGGTTTGATGCAAAGATCCTCCAGGATATCTTTGCCAACTTCGGCACTAATCACAAGTATACCGTACAGGTCAGTGTTGACTTCCTGAATGTCGGTAATATGATTAACGACGCATGGGGCACATGGGTCTATAATCCGCTGGCAAGCTACGACAATGTTCGTCCCCTTACAGTTGTTACAAGGGGTACAGCAACCACAGCTCCTGTTTACAGGCTCAATGCAACATCACTTACTGACTTTGCCACTAAGACAACCCTCAGCAAGAGCATAAGCACTTCAAGCACATGGGGTTGCCTGCTCGGAGTTCGTCTGATCTTCTAATAATCACATAATAAGCTATTTACAGAGGCCGGGAAACCGGCCTCTTTTTTTTACTAACCATTGGTTTATAAAGTTGATATGTATGTTAATAAAAGAGAAGTTTTATTCTTGTCTGCTCTGACATGTGTGTCTATTTTAGCAAAACCCGATCAATTTTACCGGCGGTCAACTAAGTAACTTATTATCAAACTTTAAGATTTTTTTAATATCTATGGGAGATTCACTTGTCCAGATGCCCTCCGTCGCCCCTGACGAAAAGGTTGTAAAGAAGGAAGAGAAGAAAATGAAAAAGGAAGAGGCGGTAGCGGAGAAAAGATCCCGAGTGGCAGAAGGTAACGGTAAAACGATCTACTCTTATGAGGAGGCCATAAAAGGTGCGCGCGAGTATTTCAGGGGTGACGACCTTGCCGCGAAGGTATGGGCAAGCAAATATGCTCTGAAGGATTCATACGGAAATCTTTATGAAAAGAGCCCTGATGACATGCACCGGAGGCTGGCTTCAGAGATCTACCGTATTGAACAGAAATATCCCAATCCTATTCCGTCAGAAATTATTTATGAGGCATTTAAGGACTTTAAATATATCATTCCCCAGGGCGGGCCAATGACAGGGATAGGCAATGATTACCAGATTGCCTCGCTCTCCAATTGTTTTGTAATCGGGAACAAAGGTGACTCTGATTCATACGGAGGCATCATGAAGATTGACCAGGAGCAGGTGCAGCTGATGAAACGGCGTGGCGGGGTAGGGCATGACCTGTCACATATTAGACCCAAAGGCTCTCCTGTTCTTAACAGTGCCCTCACATCCACAGGTGTGGTGCCTTTTATGGAGCGTTATTCGAACTCTACACGGGAAGTAGCCCAGGACGGCCGCAGGGGCGCATTGATGCTTTCAATCTCAATAAAGCATCCTGATGCAGAGAGTTTTATTGATGCAAAGCTGGAAGCAGGAAAGGTTACCGGGGCAAATGTTTCAGTTAAGATCACAGATGAGTTTATGGAAGCCGTTGTGAATGGCAAGAGCTTCCGCCAGCAGTACCCTGTGAAATCTGAGGAGCCCAAATTTGTGAAAGATATTGATGCTCGCAAGCTGTGGAACAAGATCGTTCATAATGCATGGAAGTCAGCTGAGCCGGGGGTCCTTTTCTGGGACACTATCAGGCGTGAGAGCGTCCCGGATTGTTATGCCGATCTCGGTTACGAGACCGTCTCTACCAACCCGTGCGGCGAGATACCCCTTTGCCCTTACGATAGCTGCAGGCTGATAGCCATCAACCTGTACGGGTATGTCAATAATCCGTTCACCCCTCAGGCTCAATTTGATTTTGATCTCTTTAAAAAGCATGTGCATCTCTCACAGCGCATTATGGATGACATCATAGATCTGGAGCAGGAGAAGATTGATGCCATTATCACCAAGATAGAGAATGACCCCGAGGCACAGGAGCTCAAGCAGGTGGAGCTGAATATGTGGAAGAACATTAGACACAAGACGGAAGAGGGCAGGAGAACGGGCATTGGCATCACCGCCGAAGGAGATATGCTGGCAGCACTCGGACTGCGCTACGGGACAGACGAGGCAACAGAATTTTCAGTAAGCGTGCATCGTGTACTGGCGGTAGAGGCTTACAGGGCCTCCACTGAGATGGCCAAGGAGAGAGGACCGTTCCCGATTTACAGCAGCGAGAGGGAGTACAATAACCCTTTCATAAACCGTTTGCGTGAGGCTGACCCTGAAATGTATGCTGCGATGGAGAAGCATGGCAGGCGGAACATAGCACTGTTGACGATTGCACCCACCGGCACTACCAGCCTGATGAGCCAGACAACATCAGGTATTGAACCTATATTCATGCCTTTTTACAAGAGGCGCCGGAAGGTCAATCCTAATGACAAGGATGTAAAGGTCAGCTTCATCGACGAGGTAGGTGATCATTGGGAAGAGTTTGTGGTTTTCCATCATAAGTTTATTGACTGGATGGAGGTGAACGGGTATGACTATGAGCGGGTAAGAAACATGTCAGAGGCTGAGATCTCTCAAATAGTTGAGAAGTCACCATATAATAAGGCCTCGGCTAACGATGTCGACTGGGTTGCCAAGGTTCGCATGCAGGGGGCTATTCAGAAATGGGTAGACCATTCCATCAGCGTCACCATCAACCTGCCTGCCGATGCAAAGGAGGAGCTTGTTTCAGAGCTCTATCTTACTGCATGGAACGAGGGATGCAAGGGAGCCACCGTCTATCGTGACGGGTCAAGGTCTGGTGTTCTGGTCTCGAATAACAAGGATGAGAAGAAACCGGAATGGTCACCTGAGAGACCGAAGATACTTGATGCAGATGTTATCCGTTTCCAGAATAATGAGGAGAAGTGGATAGCCTTCGTAGGGCTGAAGGATGGAGTGCCATATGAGATCTTTACTGGGCTGCAGGACGATGAGATGTTCCCGATACCAAAGAGCATTGTCAAGGGAAAGATACTGAAGAACAAGGATGAAGCAGGGAACACACGCTATGATTTCCAGTATACTGATAAGTACGGTTATAAAAACACCCTGGGAGGGCTTTCACATATGTTCAAGCCCGAGTTCTGGAATTATGCGCGACTTATCTCCGGAGTGCTTCGTTACGGTATGCCAGCCAAGGATGTTGTTGAGCTAGTGTCGTCAATGAAGCTTGACAGTGAGACGATCAACACCTGGAAGAATGGTGTTGAGCGGTCTCTGAAACGCTATATTCCAAATGGGACAAAAGCTAAGGGGAAGTGCACCTCATGCGGGTCAACAGCGCTCCTCTATCAGGAGGGATGCCTGATCTGTACCGACTGCGGTGCATCAAAATGCAGCTGAGATCTTTTAAAACTATCCCATATCAAGAGAGGAGAGAGGCCAGCGTAAGCGTTCCTCTCTCCTTTTTTCCTCTCTCTGTTATCAGAATACAGGAAGGTTAAGCTGCGCAATAGACCTGTCTACCTCTTCCGCTGTTACTTCATGGTCGGGCAGGTTTCCCTCGAAGTATTTCTCGTAAGCAGAGATATCAAAATGTCCATGTCCGCTAAGGTTAAAGAGGATACTTCTTGATACTCCGTCAATGTCAGCCCTGCGTGCCTCATCAAGTGCCCCTGCAATTGCATATGTTGATTCCGGAGCCGGCAATATGCCTTCTGTCCTGGCAAAGAGCACTCCTCCCTCGAAGCATTCTCTCTGGAATTTTGCCTTTGCCTCTACAAATCCATCCTTAAGCAGCTGGCTCACAAGTACTCCGGCGCCATGATAGCGAAGACCCCCTGCATGTATCTTGTCAGGGATGAAGTTATGCCCCAGTGAGTACATCGGAAGAAGAGGCGTCATGCCTGACTGATCGCCAAAGTCATACATGAATTTTCCTTTTGTCAGCTTGGGACATGAAGCCGGCTCAATTGTAACAAGTCTTGTCTTCTTACCGTTGAGCAGGTTCTCACGAAGGAAGGGGAATGCGATACCGGAGAAATTTGATCCTCCACCGAAGCATCCCAGTACAACATCGGGGTAGTCATCTGCCTTTGCCATCTGGATAAGCGCCTCCTGACCAATAATTGTCTGGTGAAGTATGACATGGTTGAGCACGCTGCCAAGGGCATATTTGGTATACGGGTCCTGTACTGCCACCTCCATCGCCTCAGAGATAGCGATGCCGAGGCTTCCCGGAGAGTCTGGATCCGCTTCCAGAACCTTTCTTCCCGCTGCTGTCATAGTGCTGGGCGATGGCACTACCCTGGCATTGTAGGTATTCATCATGAGTTTACGGCCGGGTTTCTGATCAAAGCTTACTCTTACCATGAATACAAGTAACTCGAGTCCGAAGTGATTGCAGGCAAAACTCATGGCGCTTCCCCATTGTCCGGCACCTGTTTCAGTAGTTATCCTTCTAACGCCTTCCATCTTGTTATAATAGGCCTGCGGTATAGCTGTATTTGCTTTATGCGATCCGGAATAATTACCTCCTTCGTACTTATAATAGATCCTGCTTTTTGTTCCCAGAGCCTTTTCAAGATTCCTTGCCCTGAATAACGGTGAGGGCCTGTATGTTCTGTAGAGATCGAATACCTCCTCAGGAATGTCAATATATCTCTCTGTTGAGACTTCCTGCTTTATCAGTTCCATCGGGAAGACTGCTGCAAGATCTTCAGGTCCGACAGGTTTGCCTGTTCCCGGATGAAGTGGAGGAAGGGGTTTATTTGGCATGTCAGCCATAATGTTATACCACTGGCGCGGCATCTCGTTTTCACTCAGAAGAAATTTTGTAAACTTTTCCATATTCAATTTTTTAGGGTTATATAAAACAAAAAGCACGCTGTGATCAGCGTGCCTTTTTGCATAATTATCTAATGATATTATATAATGGCGTCAATCACAGCTTCATCTCATGAGCTGCACCAGCGCCAGATATTTAATGTTGTCGGTTTCACTTATGCAAAAATAATGAAATTATGATACAAAAATAATCCGTCATGTTTTTTTAGCCCCTCTTAGCATTCATAAAGATTGTTGTCCTTGTTGTAAATCCCGAGTATCTCCAGGTTCATCGTGTGTTCTTCAAGTGCCTTTACAACAGTGTCCATTCTTGATGCCTTGCTCATCTCAAGATCAAGATAAAACATGTACTCCCAGTTGCCGTTCAACCTTGGAACAGACTGTATTTTTGAAAGATTGATGTCCATGCCGGCAAGTATTTGCAGAACTCTGGCAAGTGAACCGGGCAGGTGACTGGTTGCAAAGCAGACAGATGCTTTATCTCCTTCATCGGGCATTTCAGATTCATTGCCAATGACATGGAATTTTGTGTAGTTCTTTTTATACGTCTCTATCCCATCGGCAAGAATTTCAAGTCCATAAATCTCTGCTGCACTGGCTGATGCTATTGTGCCTGTTCCGGTAAGATGGTGTTCGCTTATAATCCTGGCCGTACCGGCAGTGTCGTCGGTCTCAATCAATGTCATTCCTTTCAGGGTGTTGAGAAATTCCATACACTGTGCGAGGGCAATAGGATGAGATCTGATTTCATTTAATGAGCCAATTGTTGTTCCGGGAAGTGCCATGAGATTCTGCCTGATCCTTAGTCTTAGCTCGCCAAGTATTTTAAGGCCCGACTCTCTGATAAGGTTATAATTATACAGAATGCTGCCTGCGCGGGCATTCTCAATTGCCATAACTGCATATTCAGCCTTGCCTGAGATAACAGAATTAATTGTTTCATCGAATGTTGAGCATGGTATGATAACAATCTCTTTATTCCTGAAATAGTCTTTTGCAGCTACATCGTGAAAGCTTCCCTTTTCGCCCTGAATGGCTACAAGTATCTGACGATCGGTCATATAATTTGTTTCGGTTAATCAGGTGGATAAAATATATTCTGCTATCCGGTCGCCAACCATTGAGGTAGAGCAGGGATTACTTCTGTCAATATCTTCTGTAACAATGCCGGCTTCAAGAGACTTTATGGCTGCTTTTGTGACAGCATGAGATTCCCTTGTTAGATTTAGTCCGGTTTCGAGAAGCATTGCAGCAGAGAGTATGGTTCCGAGAGGATTGGCGATATTCTTTCCTGCCGCCTGGGGATAAGAGCCGTGTATAGGCTCAAATACCGAGGTTGAGAGGCCGATGGATGCCGATGGGAGCAAACCCAGTGACCCGGTGATCACGCTTGCTTCATCGGAAAGGATATCACCGAACATATTTTCTGTGACAATAACATCAAACCTTAGTGGGTTCTGGATCAGCTGCATGGCAGCATTGTCGACGAACATAAAGTCCATTTCTATCCCGGGGTATTCAGAAGCGATCTCTTTCGATGTTTCACGCCACAGTCTTGATGTTGCCAGTACGTTGGCCTTGTCAACGACGGTAA
This sequence comes from Bacteroidales bacterium, assembly GCA_025455395.1. GTDB lineage: Bacteria > Bacteroidota > Bacteroidia > Bacteroidales > VadinHA17 > SR-FBR-E99. The sequence goes on along the minus strand of JALOMO010000015.1, from coordinate 19,912 downwards.
CCTTTCCTTTACGTTTAAGGGCATATTCACAGGCAAGTCTGACAACACGTTCAATTTCAAATCTACTGTAAACACATGAATCATACGCTGTTTTACCATCCTCAGACCGTCCCTGCGGTTTCCCGAAGTAGATCCCTCCGGTCAGCTCTCTCACCATCAGAATATCAACCCCGCTGACAATCTCTTTTCTGAGTGGTGATTTATCAAGTAATGATGGGAATGTTGTCACCGGTCTGACGTTTGCATAGAGTCCAAGCTCTTTGCGCATTGCCAGTAGCCCCTGTTCAGGCCTGACTGTTGCTTTCGGGTCGGCATCGTATTTCGGATCTCCTATGGCGCCGAACAGTACAGCATCAGAAGCCTTGCATTTCAACAATGTTTCTTCGGGAAGGGGAGACCCCGTTTTGTCAATTGCCACTGCACCCACCAGGGCATATTCATATATAAATGAGTGGTTGAATTTGCCCGCGACAGCATTGAGGGCCTTAATTGCCTGGTCTATTATTTCAGGACCAATTCCGTCTCCGGGGAGTACTGCAATCTTATAGTTCATTTGTAGCTTCAATTATAGTGTTGACTTTGCTCCTGCCATCCTTGTTCTCAATAATATTAAGCATTTTTTCAGTTGCTTTTATAGCTGATTCAGTCTGATCTGCGTCCAGCCCTTTTGTCCTGAATTTCATGTTACCGTAGCTCCACGAGATAACTGTTTCAACTAGTGCATCTGTCTTTCCTCCGGGTGGAATTGTGACAATATAGTCTGTCAAAACCGGGAATTCCCTTCCTTTGTTATCGTATATTTTTCTTATAGCTTTCATGAAAGCATCATATTGACCATCACCGGAAGAAGTTTCTTCATAGAGGGCGCCGTCAATCTCAATCTTCACACTTGCAAAAGGCCTTAATCCGTACGAGAGGGAGAGCGAATAGTTTCTGATGAAGACCCTGTAGTTAATCCGTTCTGTACCGAGCACATCAGCTATAATGAAAGGGAGATCCTCTGTCGTTACATTCTCTTTCTTGTCGCCAAGCTCAATAACTCTCATGGTGACTTTAGTCAGCGATTCCGGGTCAAGTTCAAGGCCGAACTCTTCAAGATTCTTTTTTATTGTCGCCTTTCCTGACATTTTGCCTAGTGCATATTTTCTTTTTCTCCCGAATCTTTCCGGGAGCAGGCTGTTGAAATATAGGTTGTCCTTGTTATCGCCGTCTGCATGTATGCCTGAAGTCTGGGTAAATACATTCTCACCAATAACAGGCTTATTAACAGGTATTCTGATACCGCTGTAAGATTCAACAACATTACTGACGCCGGTTATTGCGCTTTCATCAACCCCGGCCTCATATTCGGTATGATCTTTTATTATTGCAATAACACTTGACAGCGCAGCATTCCCGGCCCTTTCACCAAGCCCGTTGACAGTTGTGTGAACACCCTTGACGCCTGCTTTTAATGCAGCGAATACGTTGGCGGCAGCAAGATCATAATCGTTGTGTGCATGAAAATCAAAGTGGAGTGACGGGTATTTAACAACTAACCTTCTGCAGAAGTCTGATGTCTGATCAGGATTCAGGATACCAAGGGTATCAGGCAGCATGAATCTCGTGACCGGTTCATCTTTAAGGTTATCGAGCATGAAGTAGACATAGCTTTCAGAGTTGATCATTCCGTTTGACCAGTCTTCGAAGTAGAGATTCACGGTCATTTCTCGCTCGACTGCCTTTGAAATAACATATTTAATATCGTAAAGATGTTCCTCTGCGGTTTTTCTCAACTGTTTCTCAAGATGTCTCCTCGATCCTTTGCAGAGTAGATTGATCACCCTGATCCCTGCATTCTCTATCCAGTCAAGAGAGGCTTCTCCGTCAACAAATCCAAGCACCTCGATTTTGTCAAGCATGTTATTCTTCCTTGCCCATTCTGCAATTTTAGATGCTGCCTCATACTCTCCCCTGGAAACTCTTGCCGAGGCTACCTCGAGACGGTCGACTTTTAGCTCCCTGAGGAGCAGGGTAGCCATATGCAGCTTCTCAACAGGTGAAAAAGAAACACCCTGGGTCTGTTCACCGTCGCGAAGAGTGGTATCCATTATCTCAATCCTCATCTTAATCCTCCTCTTTTCTTTTCAAAGTCTGATATTCTGCCTCTCATATTTATGAGATAATCAATGTCATCAAGACCATATATGAGACATTCCTGTTTGTAGGGATTAATTTCAAAGGTGAAAGACTTTCCTGATGAAGGGATCTCAATCTTTCGCTCCATTACATTAATCTTTACGGTTGTTTCGGGCGCTGCGGTAACGAGAGTCATGAGGTTTTGCACCTCATGTTCAGGTAATATCAATGGAAGCAAGCCGTTATTAAGGGCGTTGTTCCGGAAGATATCAGCAAAGAAGCTTGATATCACCACCCTGAACCCGTAATCGTAAACGGCCCACACGGCATGTTCGCGGCTTGATCCGCATCCGAAGTTTTTACCCGCAACCAGGATTTTACCGCTATATTTCTTATTGTTCAGGATAAATCCCTCAAGTGGTCTTCCCTCATGGTCAAATCTCCAGTCGCGGAATAGATTATCGCCAAAACCTTCTCTTGATGTTGAGCTCAGGAACCTGGCCGGGATGATCTGGTCTGTGTCGACATTTTCGACAGGGAGAGGCACGCATGTCGATTCAAGCAGGTTGAGTTTTTCTTTTGCCATTTCTTTACGGTTCTTCTATAGTGTTCGCGGATCGGTTATCCTGCCTGTGACTGCTGATGCAGCAGCCGTCAGCGGGCTGGCAAGCAAAGTCCTTGCTCCCGGGCCCTGCCTTCCCTCAAAGTTCCGGTTAGAGGTCGAAACAGCATATCTCCCGGCAGGTATTTTATCCTCGTTCATAGCAAGGCACGATGAGCAGCCTGGCTGCCTCAATTCAAAACCGGCATCATGAAGTATTCTAAGCAGCCCTTCCTTTTTAACCTGTTCTTCAACAAGCTTTGACCCGGGCACCAGGAGTGCCGTTACATTATCTGCCTTCTTCCTTCCCTTTACAACAGAAGCAAAGGCCCTGAAGTCTTCAATTCTTCCGTTTGTACAGCTTCCGAGAAAGACATAATCAACCGGGTGACCTTCCAGTTTCATACCGGGACGGAACCCCATGTATGAAAGTGCCTTAACATAATTTTCCTCATCATGATTGTTCATACCTTCTGTCTCAGGAATAGATGATTCGATTGCCACCGCCATGCCCGGATTGGTACCATATGAAATCATTGGCCTGACAGATTCCGCAGAGATGGTTATCTCTTTATCAAATGAAGCCCCCGAATCAGTAATGAGATCTTTCCATTTTTTCAGATCATTTTCAAATTCACTGTTTACTGAATAGTATTTAGTGTTTTTCAGATAAGAGAATGTGGTTTCATCAGGTGCAATGAGGCCGCCTCTTGCTCCCATCTCTATACTCATGTTACATATTGTCATCCTCGACTCCATGCTGAGAGCCATTATGGCCGGGCCGCTGTACTCAACAAAATATCCGGTAGCTCCGCCAGTAGAAAGGAGTGCAATGATATGCATTATTATATCCTTCGATGTAACTGCTTTACCCAGTGCCCCATCAACAGTAATCCTCATTGTTTTGGGCCGGGTCTGAAGAATGCACTGGGTTGCAAGTACCATCTCCACCTCACTCGTTCCAATCCCGAATGCCACTGTGCCGAAAGCACCATGGGTTGAGGTATGACTGTCACCACATACTATTGTCATCCCCGGTCTCGTGTATCCAAGCTCAGGCCCAATTACATGTACTATCCCGTTATTATTATGCCCCAGCCCGAATAATTCAATACCATGCCTGGAACAGTTCTCTTTTAGCTTATCAACTTGTATCCTTGACAATTCCTCCTTGATCGGAAGATGCTGATCTATCGTCGGCGTGTTATGATCGGCCGTTGCAAGCGTCAGGGAGGGCCTGAAGACAGTTATCCCCCTTTCTTCTAATCCCCTGAAGGCCTGAGGGCTTGTTACCTCATGAATATAGTGCCTGTCAATATACAATACATCAGGGCCATCATCAATTGAATGAACCCTGTGGGCATCCCAAATCTTGTCGAAAAGTGTTTTTTGATTCATTTTATCTTTGAGATTGCATCAATCAAGGCCTCTACTGATGCCGTAACGATATCAGTATTGGCTGAGAATCCATAATAGATTCTTCCTTCATAATCTACCTGAACATGCACTTTGCCAAGATCGTCGCTGCCCTTTGTAATAGCCTGAATGAGGAATTCTTCCAGGACTATTGTCTTTTTAATAAGTTGCTTGACGGCAGTGAATGAGGCATCAATGGGGCCGTTGCCCGATGCGGTGGATGTGTGTACTTCACCATTGATTCTAAGGCCGACAGTTGCCACCGGGAAAGTGCTCTTGCCGCATGTAACCTGCAGGAGTTCAAGCTTTAATGGTTTTTCCTCCTTGAAGACCTGACCTGTCAGAATCCGTATGTCATCGTCATCAATATTCTTCTTTTTATCTGCAAGTTGAAGAAACTTATGGTAAATCTCATCAAGGTCATCCTTACTATACTGAAAGCCCAGGCTTTCAAGGCGGTGATTTAATGCAGCCCTGCCACTTCTTGCAGTAAGTATCAGCGATGACTCCTTAATTCCCACCTCAACCGGGTCAATGATCTCATAGTTTTCCCTGTTCTTGAGCACCCCATCCTGGTGGATTCCTGATGAATGGGCAAATGCATTTCTGCCCACGATAGCCTTGTTGGGTTGAACCGGCATATTCATGAGAGTTGAGACAAGTCTGCTGGTGTTATAAATCAGCTTGCTGTTTATGTTAGTTGTGAGGTTCAGTGACTTATGGCTTTTAAGAATCATGACGATCTCTTCAAGAGAGGTATTACCTGCTCTTTCACCTATCCCGTTAAGCGTAACCTCAACCTGTCTTGCACCATTGATTATACCCATCATCGTGTTTGCGGTGGCCATCCCCAGGTCGTTATGGCAATGAGTGGATATGATCACCTTATCAATGCCCTTAACATTTTCATGCAGGTACCTGATCTTTTCGCCGTACTGTTCAGGAAGACAATAGCCGGTTGTATCAGGAATATTCACCACTGTGGCACCTGCCTTTATTACAGCTTCAATGACCCTGGCCAGATAAACGTTATCTGATCTGCCTGCATCTTCGGCATAGAACTCAACATCTTCCACAAACTTTTTTGCATACTTCACTGCGTCAACAGCCCTCCTGAGCACCTCCTCAGGTGTGGCCCTGATCTTATGTTCGATATGGTAAGGTGAGGTTCCGATACCGGTGTGTATCCTCTTACGTTTTGCAAATTTAAGGGCATCTGCTGCTACTTCGATATCCTGTTTTACCGCTCTTGTCAATGCACAGATTACGGGCTCAGAAACAGCCTTTGATATCTCAACCACCGATGCAAAATCACCCGGGCTGGATATCGGGAAGCCTGCTTCAATGATGTCAACACCCAAAGCTTCAAGAGCCTCTGCCACTTCAATCTTTTCAATCGTGTTCAACTGGCAGCCGGGAACCTGTTCCCCGTCCCGGAGAGTGGTATCGAAAATTATTATCTTCTCTTCCATGATGTCCTTTTATTTCTTGTTGCCTGGTCTTAACTTTCTCACTGCAGCACCGGCACTCCATAATTCCGAATTTCTTAATTCACTTAATTCAGCTTCAAGCAGTTCCCTGTAATCTGATGTACCCGTTGATTGCAGGACTCTGACACATTCCTCACCTGATTTTACCCTCCTGTATAATTCCTTAAATACGGGAAGTGTTGCATCTCTGAACTGCGGTCTCCAGTCGAGAGCACCTCTCTGTGCAGTAGCGCTGCAGTTTGCGTACATCCAGTCCATACCGTTTTCATCAACAAGCCGTATCAGGCTTTGTGTAAGCTCTTCAACAGTCTCGTTGAAGGCCTCAGAGGGGCTGTGCCCATTATCTCTCAGCACCTGATACTGTGCATCCATTATTCCTGCCAGGGCTCCCATCAGTACACCCCGTTCGCCGGTGAGGTCGCTGTAGACTTCATTTTCGAAGGTAGTAGGGAAAAGATAACCCGAACCGATACCGATTCCGAGGGCAAGAACCCTTTCGGTAGCCCTTCCAGTATAATCCTGAAAAACAGAGAAGCTTGAATTGATGCCGGCACCTGCCAGGAAGTTACGTCGGACGCTGGTCCCGGATCCCTTGGGAGCACAAAGAATTACATCGACATATTCAGGTGGTATGACACCGGTATGCTCCTTATATGTTATGGAGAAGCCATGTGAAAAATAGAGTGCGTCACCTTTCTTCAGACAGTTTTTCACCGCGGGCCACAGGATACGTTGTGCCGCATCAGAAACAAGATATTGAATAACAGTAGCTTTCTTTACGGCATCCTCAACGGGGAAGAGTGTTACTCCGGGGATGAATCCGTCAGCAACAGCCCGCTCCCAGTCCTTAATGAACTCTGGTGCCTGTCCTACTATCAGGTTAAAACCGTTATCCTTCAGGTTCAATGCCTGTGCAGGCCCCTGTACCCCGTAGCCAATAATAGCTATGGTCTCATTTTTAAGTACTCCAAGTGCCTTCTCAACAGGAAATTCTTCCCTGGTAACAACATCTTCAACTACTCCGCCGAAATTGATCTTTGCCATGATTGTTTGTATTGGTTTCTATTGTTTACTTTAATTATATATTGTTGATTCCGGAATCTTTGATCTTGTGGCTGAATCCATCTCTTTCAGATAGGTGTTTAGCTCTTTGACCTGCCTCGTGATGGCAACCCTTCCTGACCTGACAAACTGTAATATTCCATGCTTCTCCAGGAAATGAAGCAGTTCGATTATCTCATCCTTATGTCCGGTTTTTTCTATCACCATGTATTCAGGCGTTACCTCAACAAGTCTGCCGTTATGGTACCTTACAACCTGATCAGTAATAGTTCCTGACATCATTACCTTGGTCGAAACCTTGAACAGGGCTATTTCCTGATATACTATCTCTTCCGATGTGTGGGCAAATACTTTCAGTACATCGATAACCTTTTCCATCTGCCTGACTACCTTCTGTACCATTTCAGGAGTGGTCCTGACAACAATCGTTATAAGATGAACCCCCTTTACAGCTGACTCAGAGGCTGTTATGCTATCAATATTTATTTGTCTCCTGGTTAGGATAATAGTTATCTGGTTAAGAATACCGATGTGGTCTTCAGAAAATACTGATAATGTATACTCCTGATTCATAGCTTAATAATTAGTGTGTTAACTTGATTTCTGATACTGATGCTCCGGGTTGAACCATTGGCATCACATTAGTTTCTTTTTCAACGGTTACCTCCAGAAGATATGGTCCGTCAGTTGCCAGCATCTCCTTTATTGAAGATTCGAGGTCAGCTCTTTCAGATACTTTCTTTGCGGGTATCCGGTAGGCAGCGGCAATAGCAACAAAATCGGGGTTAACCATCTCTGTGGATGCGTATCTTTTGCTGAAGAACATATCCTGCCATTGTCTTACCATGCCCAGGTAGCTGTTATTCAGGATGACGATCTTAACGCCGATATTATATTGCATTATGGTACCAAGCTCCTGGATTGTCATCTGGAAGCCTCCGTCTCCCAAAAAGGTGATTACATTCTTTTTATGGGAGCCCAGCCTTGCCCCGACTGATGCCGGAAGTCCGAAGCCCATGGTCCCAAGACCTCCTGATGTTACCAGAGTATTGGGTTCTGAGAATCTGTAATACCTGGCTGTTACCATCTGGTTCTGGCCCACATCGGTCACTATGACCGCATCTCCTTTCGTCAGGTCAGAGATCATTTTTACGACCTCGCCCATCTTTATTTCACCCGATTCAGGTTTTATGTCCTTCTTTATAACTGTGTCAAATTCAGTTTTGTCGTATATCCTGAATTCTCTTATCCATTTCTCATAAGAATTCTGATTTACCAGCGGGATAAGATTATAAAGTGCCTCTTTAGCATCATTGTTTATTGCCACATCAACCCTGACATTTTTATTGATTTCAGCAGCATCAATATCGATATGAATTACACTGGCATCGGGCGCATACTTCTTAAGGTTGCCTGTGACACGGTCATCAAACCTCATACCTATTGCTATCAACAGGTCAGCCTGGTTAGTCAGAACATTAGGGGCATAATTGCCATGCATACCAAGGTATCCGGCATATAACCTGTGAGATGAAGGAAAGGCTGAGAGCCCGAGCAGGGTCAGGGCAACCGGGATACCTGTCTTCTCTGCAAATTTCAAAAGCTCCTCTTCTGCATGGGAGATAAGAACACCGTGGCCGGCAATGATCATCGGGCGGGATGCATGATTGATAAGTATTGCTGCCGATTCGATCTCCTTCATATGAAGAGGAATATGGGGATTATAACTTCTTATGTAATCGCATTTGCTGTAGATGAAGTTTAGTTTCTGAATCTGCGCATCTTTGGTAATATCAATCAGGACAGGTCCTGGACGTCCGGTGGTGGCAATATAGAAAGCCTTCGACAGTGCTTCCGGTATTTCATCCGCACTCTTGACCTGGCAGTTCCACTTTGTTACAGGCATTGACACACCAATTATGTCAGTTTCCTGGAATGCATCTGTTCCTATCAGTGTCGATACCACCTGGGCCGTTATGAACACCACAGGAACAGAATCGAGGTATGCATTGGCAATACCGGTAACCAGGTTGGTGGCACCTGGGCCGGAAGTAGCAAGGCATACTCCGGGTTTACCAGTCACCATGGCATATCCCTGGGCGGCGTGTGCAGCACCTTGTTCATGCCTTGTAAGAACGTGGGTTATTTTGTCCTCCACATTCATAAGGTTGTCATAGATTGGCATTATGGCCCCGCCGGGGTAGCCAAAGATTGTATCCACTCCCTCGGCGATAAGTATATTAATTACTGCCTCGGCTCCTGAAATCTCACCCTGCCCGTTTCCGTTGTGGTTCTTGTTGTTATTTTCCTTCATTCCCTGAAATCTTAGATTATTCGTATGGCACCCTTATCAGCTGAGCTTACGTTGGCAGCATATGCCCTCAGGGCACCTGAGATAACTCTTCTCCTTATTTTTGGTTTGTAAGCCATTATTCCTCTTTTGTTTTCAGCCGATCTTCTATTTTCAATTTCTTCTTCCTTAACCAGGACATTTATGGACCTGTCCGGAATACTGATCTCGACTAAATCTCCGTCCTGTACCAATGCCAGTAGTCCTCCGGCAGCAGCCTCAGGGGAGGCATGCCCGACTGAAAGGCCTGATGTGCCTCCGGAAAAGCGACCATCGGTTATGAGGGCACAGTCTTTATCAAGCCCTTTTGATTTCAGGTAGGAGGTGGGGTAGAGCATCTCCTGCATGCCGGGTCCTCCCTTAGGCCCCTCGTATCTTATTATTACAGCATTGCCTTGCTTTACTCTTCCGTTTAGTATTCCCTCAACCGCTTCTTCCTGCGATTCAAAGACGACTGCAGGTCCTGAAAATGTATAGAGAGATGGGTCAATACCTGCTGTTTTGACAATGCACCCGTCCACTGCAATATTACCATACAGCACCGCCAGGCCACCATCCCTGTTGTAGGGGTGATCAATACTTCTTATGCAGCCTTTGACCCTGTCTGTATCGGGTTCGTCATAATATTTTTCCTGTGAACCCATTTCAAGGTTTCTCTCACCTCCAGGGGCGCTCCTGAACAATACAGAAGCTTCAGGGAGTGCTGATTTACTTAAGATATCCCATCGGGCGATCGCTTCAGTAAGAGATGAGTAATCAACCCTGCATACAGAGCCATCAATAAGACCTTTACGTGATAATTCCCCCATAATTGCAATAATTCCTCCGGCACGGTTAACATCCTGGATGTGATAATGTGAGCTTGGGGCTACCTTGCATATATTTGGAATTATCCGAGACAACTCATCAATATCCTTCATTGTGAAATCTACTTCTGCTTCCCGGGCGATTGCCAGAAGGTGAAGAACAGTATTGGTTGAACCGCCCATTGCAATGTCAAGTGACATTGCATTCATAAAGGCACTTCTGGTGGCAATATTACGGGGGAGAGCAGTTTCATCCCCCTCGTAGTAGTATCTTCTTGACAGATCAACAATCATGTGAGCTGCATTTTCCATCAGTCTGAGACGATTCCGATGTGTAGCAAGCACTGTTCCGTTACCCGGCAGGGCAAGACCAAGTGCTTCAGCAAGGCAGTTCATTGAGTTTGCGGTAAACATCCCGGAGCAGGAGCCGCATGTCGGGCAGGCTGCCATTTCGATCTCTTTAAGTTTTTCATCAGAGACTGAATTATCAGCAGCAGCCACCATGGCGTCAATGAGATCAAGCTCCCTGTTGGCAATTCTCCCTGCCTCCATGGGGCCTCCGGAAATAAACACTGTCGGAATGTTGAGTCTCATGGCGGCCATCATCATTCCGGGAGTGATCTTATCACAGTTACTGATACAGATCATTGCATCGGCACGATGTGCATTACACACATACTCCACGCTGTCGGCTATTAGTTCCCTGGAGGGAAGCGAGTAGAGCATCCCTTCGTGCCCCATGGCAATGCCGTCATCAATAGCTATTGTATTGAATTCAGCAGCAAAGAATCCTTGTTTGGTGATCTCTCTCTTAATTAACTGGCCAGCATCATGCAGGTGTACATGTCCGGGTACGAACTGAGAAAAGGAATTAACAACTGCAATCAGAGGTTTTCCAAACTGATCCTCCTTCATTCCATTGGCACGCCAGAGGCTTCTTGCTCCGGCCATGTTTCTGCCGGTGGTGGTAATTGAACTCCTTAAAGGTATCTTCATCTTAAAAAGCTATAAAAAAAGCTTCCCGGTTTTCCGGGAAGCTCTTTTGTATCTGTTTCTCATTATTCTACACAATTACTCTCCGGATCATCAACTATTGCCGATAATAAGGGGGAGAATAATAAAATAAAATAAAGAGGTCTTCATTCTGAGTTTACAACTTTATCATGTAGCTGACAAAAGTATATAAAATTTTGATAATACAAATTTTTCCTGTGTTTTGTCATCTTTTATGCCTGTCAAACAACAATTTTTCAATTTCATACAAGCTTAAATTCTTGGCTTTAAGAAGAATAAGCAGATGATAGAGAAGGTCAGCGGCCTCATTCATGAAGAGGAGAGGATCATCGTCTTTTGCTTCAATGATGAGTTCCACAGCCTCCTCACCCACCTTCTGTGCAATCTTGTTGATCCCCTTTTTGAAGATTTTGTTCGTATATGAGTCTGGTGAGTCCTCATCAATTCGCTGGCTGACTATCTCTTCCAGCCGGTATAAAAAGCTTCTGGCACTCTCTTCGCCGAAGCATGAGAATGATCCGCTATGGCATACCGGACCTTCAGGTTGAGCAAGGATCAGAATGGCATCACTATCGCAGTCAGTAAGTATCTCCCTTACATGTAAGTAGTTACCAGAGGTGTGGCCTTTTGTCCATAGTTCATTTCGGCTCCTGCTGAAAAAGGTCACACGACCATCCTTCATGGTTTTGTCCAGGGCTTGTTCATTCATGTACCCCACCATTAATACCTGGAGTGTGGTATGGTCCTGGATTATTGCGGGGACCAGTCCTCCCCCTTTTTTAAAATCGATATTCAGCATCGTACCTTTATTTGATTATTTGTCAGATAGGTTTTAAGATCAGGAATTCTTATCTCACCGAAATGGAATATACTGGCAGCAAGGGCTGCGCTGCATCCTGTCTCATTGAAGAGATCAACGAAATGTTCCAATCTGCCTGCCCCACCGGAGGCAATAACGGGGATATTCACTTTCCGGCAGACCTCACGGGTAATATCCAGTGAGAACCCGGCTTTTGTACCATCGGAGTTCATTGATGTGAGGAGAATTTCGCCGGCCCCAAGTTTTTCGACTCTTGTGGCCCATTCTTCTGCGACCAGGTCTGTCGGCGTTCTGCCTCCGTTCACATAAACATACCACTCGTTGTTTATCAGCTTGGTGTCTATGGCAACAACCACGCACTGGCTTCCGAATTTTCCTGCTATCGCGGTGACCAATCCGGGGTCACTTACAGCTGCACTGTTGATGCTTACCTTGTCTGCGCCTGATCTGATAAGCATCGAGACATCATCTATCGTTGATATTCCGCCTCCCACAGTGAAAGGGATATTTAATTCTGAAGCTATTCTTTCAACAAGCATAGCCAGGGTCTTTCGCCTTTCAAGAGTTGCTGTTATATCAAGGAAGACGAGTTCATCCGCTCCCTGATCAACGTAAGCCTTTGCCAGTTCAACAGGATCTCCGGCATCCCTGATTGACAAGAAGTTGACACCTTTGACTGTTCTGCCGTCTTTAATATCAAGACATGGTATGATCCTCTTTTTCAGCATAGCTCCCTTAGCTCTTTTAAAGTTATTTTCCCCTCATATATAGCTTTACCTATTATTGCCCCCTCACAGCCAGTCTCCTTTAGTCTTCTCAGGTCGTCTGACGTTGTGATACCACCGCTGGCAATTATCTTAAGCCCTTCAATATGACATAGCTCCTCGTAAAGGTCAAAAGCCGGTCCACTTAGCATACCATCTTTTTCAATGTCGGTAGATATTGAATAAATTACCCCTGCATCACGATATTTTTTCAGGAAAGAGACAACGTCGTTGTCAGAACTCTCCGCCCATCCGCTGATAGATATGAGTCTTTGTCTGAAATCAGCCCCGAGAATTATCTTATCAGCTCCGTAAATGGTGAGCCATCTCCTGAACAGGTCGGGACGGAAGACTGCTATGCTGCCGCAGGTGACCTGCGAAGCGCCGGATTCAAATGCGTTTCTTAGATCAACATCCGATCTTATGCCCCCGCCGAAATCGACCTTAAGTGAGGTTTTAACGGTTATTGATTCCAGTATATTTAGATTAACTGTCTTTCCCTGACGTGCCCCGTCAAGATCGACCAGGTGAAGGAACTTCAAACCATGATCTTCAAGTTTCCGTGCAACTTCGAGCGGATCCTTATCGTAGACCTTCTTATCGTCGAAGTTTCCCCGGGTGAGTCTTACGCACTCTCCGCCTATAATATCAATAGCTGCAATTATTCTCATAGCTCAAGGAAGTTCTTAAGTATCCTTTCACCGATCTCACCCGATTTCTCAGGGTGGAACTGTGTTGCATAGAAGTTGTCTTTCTGCATTGCTGCACTGAATGGCAGTATATAATCACATACTGCTGTTGTCATTGATGAAATCTCAGCATAGTAGCTGTGGACGAAGTAGAAATTATCTTCCGCTTTTATTCCCTTGAGAATGGTTGCATCGCTTAATCGTGAGAAATTGTTCCAACCCATATGAGGAACTTTGTCGCCGGCAGGAAGTCTTCTCACAATTGAATCGAAAATACCAAGACAGTCAGTATCGCCCTCCTCAGAGTATCTCGTCATTAGTTGCAGTCCCAGGCATATCCCCAGCACAGGCTGACTGAGTGATCTGATTACTTTGTCAAGCCTTCTCTCTTTCAGAAAAAGCATAGCCGACCTGGCTTCTCCCACGCCCGGTATAATTACTTTTTTTGCAGACATCAGCTCAACTGGGTTGTCGGTTACGATGCTCCTGTATCCAATCCTGTCAAGTGCAGTACTGACAGATTTTATATTCCCCGAACTGTATTTAAGAATTGCTATCATATGATTCCTTTTGTTGTTGGAAGTTCATTGCTGCCTGATTTTGCAGTAGCCTGCCTTACTGCCCGGGCAAAGGCTTTAAAAATTGCTTCTGCCTTATGATGATCATTAAGACCTTCTGCCCTGACACTGATGTTGCACTTTGCATGGTCGCAGAATGACCTGAAGAAATGAACGATCATTTCAGCGGGCATATTGCCAATCTTTTCAGACCTGAATTCGGCCTCCCATGTAAGCCAGGCTCTTCCTCCAAAGTCAATTGCCACCTGTGCCAGGGCGTCGTCCATCGGAAGAGTGAACCCATATCTTTCTATTCCACGTTTGCTCCCCAGCGCCTTATTGAATGCTTCACCCAGAACTATGCCGGTATCTTCTATAAGATGATGCTCATCAACATGAAGGTCTCCTTCAGCACGAAGAGTAAGGTCAATTGAGCTGTGCCTGGTAAATTGCTCAAGCATATGAGTGAAGAACCCAATGCCTGTTTTTATATCTCCTCTTCCTGAACCATCAAGGTTGAGGTCTGCTTGTATTCTGGTCTCCGCAGTTACCCTTTCGACTCTGGCTATCCGCAGTCTGACGGAAAGATATTTGTAAATATGTCCCCAGTCTGTAGTTGACAGAACAGCGTGGTCATTTTTCTCATTGCTGAAATAGATGGCCATGCATCCCAGCCTCTCAGCAAGTTCTATGTCTGTTACCCTGTCTCCGATAACATATGATGATTTAAGATCTATGCCACGCGCGAGATACCGTGTCAGCATCGCAGTGCCCGGTTTTCTGGCTGGTGAGTTTTCCTCAGGGAGTGAACGGTCAATAAAGATCTCAGCAAAGTTGACTCCCTCACCCTTCAGTATTTCAAGCATCTTATTATGCACCGGCCAGAATGTTTCCTCAGGGAATGCCGGTGTGCCTAGACCATCCTGGTTGGTTACCAGAACAAGTTCGAAGTCAGTATCAGCTACAATGGCGGACAGATTTGAAATTACTCCGGGCATGAAAGTGAGTTTCTCAAGGCTGTCAATTTGCTTGTCGCCTGGTTCGCGGAGGATAGTCCCGTCCCTGTCGATGAATAATGCCTTTTTCATAGATCTATTTTTTCAAGTTCATTCAATAACTTGCTGTTTTCTTCAGGCGCTCCCACGGTAATCCGCAGGCAGTTACGAATGATTCTGTTACGGTTCCTTACAATAACACCTCTTTCAAGAAGCCTGGAATAAATGAGATCAGCGTCCTTAACCCTGACAAGAACAAAGTTGGCGTCAGACGGAAATACTTTTTCCACACTAACAATCTTATTAAGCCTGTCAATAAGTCTTTCCCTTTCTTGCAGTATGGTCCTGACCTGGTTGGCGATTGTTCCTCTCTCTGCCAGTTTGAGAAATGCCTTCTCCTGGTTTAATGCGCTGATATTATAAGGTGATTTCACCCTGTAGAAATATTTTATTATTTCCGAAGAAGCAAATGCAATACCTATCCGGGCTGCTGCCATGCCCAGTGCCTTACTAAAGGTCTGCATAACAATAAGATTCGGATACCTCATGATCTTCTGGCTGAGAGAAGGGTGAAGGCTGAAGTCAATATATGCCTCATCAATCAGGACGATGCCCTTGAAGCTGTTGATTATGAGCTCAATATCGTTGCTTTCCATACTGTTCCCTGTAGGGTTGTTCGGAGAGCAGATGAAAACCAGCTTAAGCCTTTCATCATGTAGCAGAGGTATGACCGAAGGAATACTAATATTGAACGTCTCGTCAAGCGGAACCCTTACCACTTCAACATCATTCACAGCTGCAGCCACTTCATACATTCCGTATGTGGGTGTCATTATGAGTGCTTTATCAGTACCCGGATTGCAGAAGATACGGAAGCAGAGGTCAATTACCTCATCACTGCCATTACCGAGGAAAATATTCTCTTGTGGCACGTTTTTGAATCTGCTTATTGCATTTCGCAACTTTTTATGATGAGGATCGGGGTATCTGTTCATGGTACCATAAGGATTTTCATTTGCGTCAAGAAAGATGCCCATATCACCCTCGTACTCATCCCTGGCACTCGAGTAGGGGATTAGTTCCCTCACATTCTTTCTAACAAGCTTATCAACCTCACTCATTGTTTATGGCTTTTAATCTGACAGTTACAGCATTTTGGTGAGCATCAAGCATCTCTGCACCGGCCATGGCCTCAACCACCGGCCCGAGGGATATCATGCCATCTTTAGTAACCTCCTGGAAGAATACCTTCTTCATAAAACTTTCATTTGACAGGCCGCTATAGCTTTTTGCATATCCATTTGTAGGAAGTGTATGATTTGGTCCGCTGGCATAATCACCTATACTTTCACAACTGAATTCTCCGAGAAAGACTGAACCGGCATTTATCACTCCGGCAGCCAGGGTTGAGGGATCTGAGGTAGCAATAATAAGATGTTCCGGGGCGTAATGATTACTGAATTCCATACAATCATCAAGAGAATTCATGAGGATGAGGCAGCTATTATCCAATGCCCTTTCCGCTATCTCTTTTCGTTTCAATCTGCTTAGCTGGAGATTCAACTCAGCGGTTACTGAGTCAATCATCATGCTATTGTCAGTCAGCATGATTACCTGGCTGTCAGGTCCATGCTCAGCCTGTGCAAGCAGGTCGGCAGCAACAAATTCCGGATTGGCAAAGCCATCTGCAATTATCAGCACTTCGCTCGGTCCGGCAGGCATGTCAATTGCAATCCCATCAGCCTGTACCAGCTCTTTTGCCTTTGTAACAAACTGGTTTCCTGGGCCGAAGATTTTATGTACCCTGGGAACGGTTCTGGTGCCGTAGGCCATGGCGGCGATGGCCTGTGCTCCGCCGATCCGGTATATGCCGGTGACACCTGAGACGGATGCAGCATACAATATCAGCGGATTTACAGCTCCGTTACTGTCAGGCGGAGTGCAGACTATTATTTCATGGCAGCCTGCTATTCTTGCCGGCAGGGCAAGCATTAGCACCGTAGAGAATAACGGAGCCGACCCACCCGGAACATATAATCCCACTTTCTCAATTGCAATCTCCCTGCTCCAACAGGTGACTCCTTTCGTGATCTCTGCCACCTTTGATCCCTTAACAGGAAGGGAGTGGAAAAATTCAATATTTCTTCGGGCGGAGTTGATGGCAGACTTCAGTTTATCAGGCACTGTTTTAGCGGCCTCATCAATTTCATCATCACTCACCTGCAATTCAGTCAGGGCACACCCATCAAATTTCTCTGAGAATTCGATAAGGGCTGTGTCGCCTCTCAGCCTTGTCTGATTTATTATCTCCTTTACCTGGACGTCAAGGTTAGCAGTGCCAATGACAGGCCTTCTGCATAACTCCTGCCACACTATCTTTTCGGGTCGTATTATTGTTTTCATTACATTATCATTTTTTCGATCGGAATTACAAGAATACCTTCAGCTCCCGCTTTTTTTAGCTGATCTATTCTCTCCCAGAATTCATCTTCCTTTACTACTGAATGCAGGCTGCACCAACCCTCTTCGGCAAGAGGTAATATCGTCGGACTCTTCATTCCGGGGAGGATTTTGCAGATTCCGGATATCGCTTCTCGTGGCGCGTTAAGAAGGATATATTTATTCTCTCCTGAATTCTTTACCGCTTTGATCCTAAAGAGAAGTTTATCAAGCACTGGTCTCTTATCACTGCTTATGGTTCTGTTAGCGATGATAACTGCCTGGCTCTTCATGATTGTCTCTACTTCGCGAAGGCCATTGGTAAGAAGAGTGCTGCCGGAACTGACTATATCACAGATAGCATCAGCAAGTCCTATGCCTGGAGCAATTTCTACGCTACCGCTTATCTCTTCAATAATAGCTGAAATATTATGTTTCTTAAAGTATTCGCCAAGGAGGCGGGGATAACTCGTAGCCACCCTCTTGTTGGCGAAGTAGTCAGTTCCCTGGTAATTTTCTTCCCTGGGTATTGCCAGGCTCAGTCGGCAGCCGGCAAAACCGAGTTGCTCGAGCATTTCCACATTCTTATTTTTTTCTGCGACCATATTTTCACCCACAATACCTATGTCCGCAACATTCTGCTCAACATACTGCGGGATGTCGTCATCGCGAAGGAATAGTATCTCGATTGGGAAGTTGCTGGCGATCACTCTGAGGGTGCCTGCCCCGTTGGAGATCTTGATGCCGCACTCTTCAAACAGTTTAAGGGAGCTTTCACTCAGCCTTCCGCTTTTCTGTACTGCAATTTTCAGTCTGCTCATTATTTTTATGTTTAATCTGAGCAAACCCTACGGAAAAAAACAAACCCGCCTGATCTGCTCAGACGGGTTCATGATATTTCTTATTACACTATATCATTATCATCTCGCCTGAGAGCAAGTATGAGAATGATGATGATGTAATTTATTAATTGCCATTTGTTTCTGCTTCGCTACAAAAGTAGTACTATAATTTTAAAAACAAAATCCGAAGATTATTGTTCAGTTTTTCATCTTAAGGATGCCCAACTTTTTTCCGACGCTGGTAAAAGCCTCAATTGCCTTGTCGAGATGTTCAACCTCGTGTGCTGCAGAGAGCTGCACCCTTATGCGAGCCTGGTTTTTCGGGACGACCGGGTAGTAGAAGCCGGTGACATAGATGCCTTCATCAAGCAACTTCGCCGCCATTTCCTGCGACAGTTTGGCGTCATAGAGCATGACGGCGCAGATAGCAGAACGGGTGGGTTTGATGTCGAATCCCGCCTTCAGCATCCTCTCCATGAAATAATTCGTGTTGAAATGAAGCTTATCCTGCAACTCGTTGGTCTCTGTCATCATCTCAATCATCCTGATGCCTGCAGCGGCAACGAGGGGAGGGATGGCATTGGAGAAGAGGTACGGCCTCGAGCGCTGGCGCAGCATCTCAATTATTTCCTTCTTACCGGTAGTGAACCCGCCAATGGCTCCGCCGAATGCTTTTCCCAGGGTGCCGGTGATGATCTCAATCTTTCCCCTGAGGTTATATAGTTCTGTAACACCGCGACCGGTCTCACCTACAACACCTGCCGAGTGGCACTCATCTACCATGACCATTGCATTGTATTTGGTTGCCAGCTCATAGATTTTGTCGAGCGGAGTAACGTTGCCGTCCATTGAGAAGACGCCGTCAGTGACTATCAGCCTGAAGCGCTGTTCCTGGGCCAGTTGCAGCTGCGTCTCAAGGTCCTCCATGTCTGCATTCTCGTAGCGGTAACGCTGTGCCTTGCAGAGACGCACACCGTCAATTATTGAAGCATGGTTGAGGGAGTCGGATATAATGGCATCTTCACTTGTGAGCAAAGGTTCGAAAACACCACCGTTAGCATCAAAACAGGCAGCATAGAGAATAGTGTCTTCCGTTCCAAAAAAATCAGCCAGCTTTTGTTCCAGTTCCTTATGGAGGTCTCCTGTTCCACATATGAAGCGTACTGATGACATTCCGTAGCCATGAGTCTCCAGGGCTTTCTTTGCTGCCTCAACAAGCTTTTCATTTGCAGAAAGCCCCAAATAGTTATTGGCGCAGAAGTTAAGAACATGCTGACCGGTGTCAAGTGTTATCTCCGCACCCTGCGGTGAGACAATGACACGTTCATGCTTATAGAGCCCGGCTTCCTTTATCTCACTGATCTGAGATCTGAGATAATCCTGGTATTGATTGTACATCGTTGTGAATATTCACTTAAAACGGATGCAAAGATGGCGTTTTACTGTGATTATTCCATGACGATAATCATCAATATCATATGAAAATAATATGAATATTTTGCTTAAAAGTGACCGTGCTACAATCCGTATTTTTCGATGATCTGATCTTTTGTGAGACCAAGAATACCATATTTCTTCCCCACTTTGATGAATGCCTCGAGGGCTTTGTCAAGATGGTGGATCTCATGACCTGCAGAGATCTGGGTTCGTATCCTTGCCTGCCCGTTCGGAACCACTGGGAAGAAGAATCCTATAGCATAAATGCCCTCTTTAAAAAGATCCCTCGAAAAGTCCTGTGACAGTTTTGCATTGAAAAGCATCACCGGCACTATCGGAGTATTACCATCTTTAAGCAGAAAGCCTGCTTCTGTGAGGCCTTTTCTCCAGTATGCCGCGTTCTTTTCCAGCTTGTCGCGACGTTCAGTGCTTGCGGTAAGTATATCGAATACCTTGAGTACACCTGAGACAATAACAGGAGCTATTGTATTTGAGAATAGGTAAGGACGGGC
>JALOMO010000090.1 GCA_025455395.1 Bacteroidales bacterium | reverse complement strand
ATTATTATATCGACCCTTGATCTTGAGGGAGCAATGGCATCAGGGGAAAGTTCCTCCGCAGTTGCCAGGCGTCTGCTGATCAACTATCTTAAGTTCGGATCGCTGTCAACAGACTGATCATTAACTATTTAATCTTTCTTTCTACTTTGACCGACTGAGGAGTATAGGTAGGGCCATCAGATTGAATATTCCCATTCTCGTCAAACCAGATAGGGTCAATTACAAGAAATGGTTTGCCTCCATGGGTTATACCGTGACATGATAACCAAAGATGCCCGTCAGGTCCGGTAAAGATCTCATTATGGCCTACCTGGTCAAACGGAGTCTCCGGATCTCCCTGCCATTCAAAGCCGTTTCTTTCGCAGGCTCCCTTACTCTGAGCCCCGTAGAAGGGATTGCCAGGGTGCTTTGTCCAGGGACCCTGAACTGAAGGTGCAGTTGCGTATCCAATTTCATACCCCCTGGTCCAGCTCGAGTAGAAAAGGTAATATGTCCCTTTATGTTTTATCACGTAGCTGCCCTCTATGCCGATAGCATCCCAGGTATAGTACTTTGCAACTCCTGGAACCGGCCTGCCATCATAACCCGGCACCCTGACGATCTCTCCGCTTTCATCATATTGATAGTCTACAGTACCGGGCAATATAGCTGTCACAGGTTCAGTCAGCAGCTTCCCGCTCTCAAGGTCAATTTGTGCAAAGCCTATCCCGAAACTGCGACCTGCATTCCAGAATGCCCAGACAGACCCGTCATCATCCTTGAAGAAGGTCAGGTCATTACCACGGCTTAACGGTTCATTCTCAGTAATTACTTTATAGGGTCCATCTATCTTGTCAGCCACAGCATACCCCGTATGCTGGCCAATATAACCGAGGCTGTCATTGTTACAATTGAAGAGAGCATAGTATTTTCCATTGATCTTATGTATCTCCGGGGCCCAGAAACGTTTGTGGTACCACTTCTCCGCTCCCGGGCGTTCGATTATGTACTTCACGAACTCCCATGTAAGAAGGTCTTTGGATCGGTAAAGGACAACTCCTTTGTTAAGGTTTCCGTCAACTTCCTGTCTTGCCCAGTGAGGGTATGAGGTGCCAGTCATATACCACCAGTCGCCGTCACGAAGTACCTGGCAGTCACGTAAACCATTGGTATCAATGCCGGAAGTGATTGGATTAGTGTATTCAAAAACCGATTTGCTGTTCTTTCGGATAATTGTATCACAACCTGTGACCATTATTGAAACCGTAACTATTAATAAGAATCTCAACATTTTTATATGATTAAATATGTATCATTCTGATAGTAAAATGCTTATTACCCTCTATGCCAATCTTTACAATATATTGCCCTGATCGTAGGTCCCCCGGGTTAATTGTGTAGTCATTTATGGCCTTGCCGTCAGATCTGTAAACGGTAACACCTTGTAAGCTAATTATTTCGATTGTGTGAGGCTGGTTTATGGCAGGCATTATTGAGAATGAGTTTGTAACGGGATTGGGAATTATCCTGTAGTGGGAATCTGTTTTAATGGGGTTGTCTTCGATTGAAGTAGTCTGTCCAAAAAGGAGATCATTGAAATATAACTCTTTTACTGTACTACTTTCAATATTAAAGAATTCTCCAGCGTTCTCACGTGTGACAGTGATTCCTCCGATAATTACATTTTTCATCCTCACATTCTGAATAAAGAAGGGTTTTACCCCGTCACTGGCAGCATCGGCCATGCCCTTGATAAGGCCCTTGCTGAATTGGTTGT
The DNA here is from genome assembly GCA_025455395.1 of Bacteroidales bacterium. Lineage (GTDB taxonomy): Bacteria > Bacteroidota > Bacteroidia > Bacteroidales > VadinHA17 > SR-FBR-E99. The sequence goes on along the minus strand of JALOMO010000090.1, from coordinate 11,675 downwards.
TAACTGTAATATTCTCAAGCAGCAGATCTCCGATATATCCAATGGAGGCCATGGGGACGGTTTCGGCTATGATAGCACCTCCCGAACCGGTTCTGGGTTTCAGGTTCGTGATACCGGGGATGGAACCTTCTATCCTTATGTTGCGAATCACCGTCTGGGTTGAGCCTCCATAACCATAGGGTTTGAAATCCAGGCCGGTCTGAGACATAATCAGGCCATTATTGTTTCCCAGGCCGATCCATTCTGGATTAATTATGTCAATATTTTCCATTAGGGAACTGCCGGCATTGTATGTTGGCGAGCCGGTACCTCCCCAGCCATAAGTCATTATTGACCCGTTATGGCCTGCCCAGAGGACGCAATCACTTACCCAGATGTCAAAGTTGTAAAAGTGGTCATCAACAGCCCTGATGAAGCAATTTTTTATTACAGACCCGCTGCCAACCCTTATTCCGTCATTATTTGAATGCCATCCTGAAAACTTGATGTTTGTAATATTTGCCTTCCTTCCCACAATACCATGACTGGGTGAATCAAGAATTGTAACCCCTTCTATAACAGCATTTGTGCCGAGGTTAATTATCTGGCCGTACCTGATCATGGTATTGTCCCAGGCAGGGTTGTTATACCACAAATACTGTCTGCCTGTTATTATACCTCTCCCGTATACTCTCTGATCACTGTTGCTGTAGTCCTGGCGATCAATGATACATTCAACAAATGCTCCTCCTTCAAGATATATACTCTGTGCATTATTGAGTTTTATTGTTCCATCAGGAGAAATTATTCCTGTGCCCAGATAGTTTTTCAGGTTATGATAACCGGCAGGGAAATAGATGATATTTGCAGTTGAGAGTGATTCTGCACTTTGGGTATCGGAATAGACAACAACTCCCGGATCGGTTTTTTGTGGCACGTTCGTTTCAGGCGGATCGATAAATATGCAAAGCATATGTTTGATCCATTTCCTTGTAAGAGTCTGATTCTGCGTCTCTGTGAAATTGACAGAGAAGTATCTTTTTCCAATGGGGACCGATATTTCAGCCTCTGTGCCACCGGCCGACAGGTTTGAGGTAATGTTGAAACTGTGTGGAGATATTTCAATGGTTTCTGCCGGGCCGCCTGTGAGTTTTACTATCCGGAAAGAAAGTGGCCCGGAAGAGAAGTCAGATGAAAGAGAGGCAAACGAAAAGGTACGCCCCATAAGTTCATTTGCCATCCAGTCACCTTCGTAGTCAGCATTTGACATAAGTACCTGTATTTCTTCTTCAGGCGAGGATCCGTTTTTCAGGTACACCTTATATCTGTCTGACAAGAGTGCCTCTCCCTCACCGGTTGGCCATCTGTAGGTTGTGACCTGCTGACCGGGCAAAGAAATGGCGAGTGAAAACAGCAGCAGGATAACGCTTAAAAATCTCCTCATAATTCCGCAAAACAACTAATCAATTCTGGTCTTAGCCCCTGCTGCCACCGATCGCCGCAGTAATTCATCATGTATCCGGCGTGACCATTCAGTAAAGACCTGCTCATTTTGCTGTTCCACTTCCGGATAACTGGCGCCATTTCCGCAAATGTCGCTTAGTGATACTCCCCAGTCACCCAGCAATGTCCAGTAGGTGGCTGCATCTGAATGATCGACAGAATCAAAAACATACTTGCCTTCAACAAAGATGGTTCCAAGCTTACTTGTTCTGAACCTGTCAAAGTACTCCTTACCTTTAGGGCTACCGCTTACTATCCCATGCTGGCCTATGGCGGCACATTCATAGTAACGTATATGACCGTTGAGGGCCATCAGCTTAAGGTATGCGCATGCTGCAGCATCCTCCCTGCAGTTGGCAACATCTTCAGGGTGCTCCATGGATCCCTGGTGCCAGTATGAGTTGGTCCAGTGTGCAATAAACTTCAACCTGTCAAGTATGTCGGTTCTTCCTGCAGACAGGCAGTGTTTTACAAGAATTGCCGGCTCCGTCAGTGAACCCCAGCAAAGGACATTGATGACACCCTTTTCCTTTTCTGCCTCATCAAAAAGGGCTTTCACCGTTGAGTATTCCTGCAGTGACAAATATTCCTTTCCATCGTCAAATCTTTCGGATGACTCTTTTATACAAGACTGTGTAAAGGTCACATTTTGCGGGTAACTTCCTATTGATGAGTTGAGATTGCTGACTTCATTCCTGTATGCCTCACCGAAGTAACTATCAGCCCAGGCTGCCTGGTCAGGCGTATTCTTGTGCTCAGGTCTGTGTGTACTGGTCACTATAATACCCCGGGTGTCAAACATGTTATACATCAGCAGGTAGCCGGCCATGGCGGAAATATCATCCGGATCATTCAGGGTACCCATATGATTATTACCGGGTATTGATTTATCTGACATGTCAGTATAAATCCAGACTTTCGGTTTTTGGGCATACACATTGATTGCAATCATAAAGATAGCCGCTAGAAAAAAGCACTTTTTCATTGGTATTTGTGTTTGGTTATTTCGCATTATAATTATCAATTTCCTGTTGTAGATTTTTAACGATTGCCGGGTATTGTTGCACGAGATTTGTTGTTTCCGAGATATCTTCCTTCAGGTTATACAATTCCGGTGGATCATTTTCTGTTGCTTCGCGGGCTCCGCCATGAGGCAGGTACTTCCAGTCGCCCTTGCGCACACCCCATATTTTTGTGTTCTTGCTGTAAAAGAATACTTCATGTCCACGATTAGAGGATGGATCTTCAATCAATTTTGCAATATTGATTCCATCCAGTTCCTTTTCAGGAAGTTTTGCCCCTGCGTAAAAAGCTATAGTTGGCAGAAAATCGAGGGTAGAGACAATTTCGCCGGACACCTTGCCGGAAGCCCACTTGCCTGGCCATCGCATGATGCATGGTTCCCTTAATCCACCCTCATATTCAGAAAATTTTCCATCCCTGAAAGGAAGAGCAGAACCGGCATGATCGCCATGCTCAAGCCAGGGCCCATTATCTGAAGTAAAGATCACCATCGTATTTTCATCCAGGCCATTTTCTTTTAAATACTCAAAAAGACGACCCATGTTCCGGTCAATCTCTTCAACCACGTCGCCATACAGACCCCGGGCACTTGTTCCGACAAACTCGCCGGAAGCGAACAGGGGTATGTGAGGCATAGCAGGTGTTAGGTAAATAAAGAAAGGGGAATCCCCGGAATTGGATATAAAATCCAACGCGTGATCAAAATACCTTCGGGTCAGGGTGCCCTGTTCTGCCGGGTATTCAACTATTTCATTCCCCCTGATCAGGGGTACGAGTTCCTTTATTCCATGTTCTTTAATCCTGTTACGGTTGTTTCCATTACTTTGAATAAACTCCTGGTCGGCCTTTGCTTTTTCGAGCGTATAGCCCTCTCTGAAAGTGACATCATCAGCAAATTTCTGTCTTGTGCCAATATACATATCGTTACTATACGGGATTCCGAAATATTCATCGAATCCCTGGCTTAAAGGCATGTTAGGGGTAAAATCACCCAAGTGCCATTTCCCGATACAGGCTGTTTTATAGCCGACTGTTTTTAGCACCTCGGCGATTGTTATCTCCGAAGAGTCCATTCCTTTCGAGTCGGGGAAATAGACCTGCCCCACCCCGTTCCTGGCAGGCATGCGCCCTGTCAGCAATGAAGCCCTGGACGGACTGCTAATGGAAGCGGAAACATAAAAATCAGTGAAACGAACCCCTTCTTTCGCCATCTGATCAATGTTTGGTGTCTTAATTAACGGAGAGCCATAACACCCAAGGTCCTGATACCCCTGATCATCTGTAAACACAATGATAATGTTTGGCTTGGTACTATCTGCTTTTATATTGGTACAGAAGCTACCTGTCAGGCCAATAAATGAAGTACATGAAAATAATAATAAATTACTCTTCATTTTACATTAGGATTTTCATTGGAGCTAATCAACAATTATATTCTCAACCTGAAAATTGCCGATTTCAATATCATCTCTCGACAACGGTTTACCGTTTATGGTCACGTTTTTAAATGTAATATCCCTGATCCAGGAAGAAGACACAGCCCCCTCAGACCGACCTTTGCTGGAGATAATCCGGCTCGGATTTATGACCGGGCCGTTCACTGTGATATTCTCAAATCTTATATTGTAAATTGAGCCAAGGTCTCCATCGCCATTCGTTTCAAGACGAAACAGGCTCCAGACAGGACCTTCAATCCGGATATTTTTGAAATAGATATCACTGATATCGCCCGGTCCGGATTTACGCGAACCTATGACCATGCGGTTGTTGGCCTCGCCTACATGTCCGCAGTGGATAATATCACAATCGTGGATATACCCTCCGAGATGATGGGTTGGTGCACCGCCCCAGCTGAACTGGAAGACACACCCGTTATTCCCCTGCCAGAAGGTACAGTGATGTATGTTGCAGTAGCTTGGGCTGATGTATATGGCATCATCATTACAGTTGAAGAAGCAGTCATATATTGTTGTATTTGCCTGCCCGATTCCCGAAAAGCCGTCTGTGTTGTATGGCCAGGAACCGAGCATTTTTACATTGGTGACGGTTATGGGTACTCCGGCTGCCCTGATGAAAAACTGTCTCGGGCTGGCAATGGTAATGCCCTCAATATAGAGGTTATCAGATCCCTTACCGGGGTAGTCTGCAAATGAGTTCCAACTGGTCAGGTTATCTTCAGACAGCATGTTTATGGCATGAAATTTCAATCTTTCATAAACTCTTACTTTATTATCAGGATTACTCTTCATCAGGTAAACCTGCTCCCGTGATATACTGTCGCCTGCAAGGACGCCCCGTCCCCTAATGCTTACGTTTGACGCCATCATTCCATGAATTGTACCTGTCAGGTAAGCTCCACCTGCTATATATACAGTCTGGTTGGAGTAGACAGTGAAGGCCACGCCAATGTTATGAACACCCGGTTCAAACCATAATACTGAGGCAGATTTTACTTTGTCGCCCATATTCCGGCAGTCATCGCCGGGTCTTATAACAAGTGTTCCGGGTGCTGTCTTTGAAGGCACACCCGCCTCCGGCGGATCAGCAAAGATGAATAGTGGATTGAGATAATCACCGTTTATGACAACGGCGATCTTTTCAGGGTTGTCTATTTTAATAGTCAAGATATTGCCTTTTACTTCACCTGCCAGTCCTTTGTGAGAAGGAAGTATCTTAAAGGAACTGATAGCTTCCTTAATGTTCCTGATCCTTATCTCAACACTGCCGTTGAATGAAAAAGTTGTCCAGGCAACCGACTGTTCAGTATCAGGGTCTTTTTCGGCTCCGTTGAAATAGAAATTCCTCAGAATTTCATTCGCATTAATATCGGTAATGACTCCCTGTCGGGTCGATTTTGCTTTGGATGCATCGTTATCAAGGGGTGTGCTGTAGTATACAAATGACGGATAAACCATGTCTTTCTGCCTTACGGATATGGAGTATCTTTCTGAGGGCCTCACTCCGGGAGGAGTGGGGTAAACTTCAAGAAAATCGACGGCGTCAGCTGAAGTAAAACTTGCTGACAATGATAAAGCCATTACTATAAGATATCTCATGATTTCATGGTTTTAATTTTCACTATAATCAAACCAGTCAAAATAGGCCTTGCCTGAAGAAATTTTCCCTGATGACGTGGCATACATTCCAATGAAAGGCCCCGTGAAGCCACCTGTATATTCATCAGCAAGAACACTGAATGGTTGTTCCGGGCCAATACGCTCCAGGTTTTCTGCTGTTTTTCCATACCAGAATTTCAGAAAATGCCCTGCTGATTCAACCTTGAAAACAACTTCGGGATTTTGATATGGAATTCGGTCAATCACACTACAAATTCCTTGAAAGGTTTTATAGAGTACTATGTAATTGTCTTCTTTCAGGAGCTGATAGTGGTATTCACTGGCCCTGTACAATACCAGTCCTGCTTTCTCATTTCCGCTCTTTGGTGTAAACTTTAATGACGTACCCGCAGTGAAATTGTGATGCTCTATGCGACGGGCGATAAATGATGGATTGACCAGGCTGTCAAGTACTTCAGGTCGCAGATTCAGCGTCAGTTTACCGTTCTCAACAGAGTGCCATTTATCTTTTGGCGATCTGAGGAGATTCCATTCAAGGGAGAGTTTCTCCGTATTGAAATCATCCCTTGTTTCAATTGGTGGCAGGGGTGTCCACGGAAGATCAGGCCGGCGGTCAACAGCCAGTACTTTACCTATCCCAGGGTTAAACAGGGTTGTGTTTCCCTGGAACTCAAGGGGAGTGAGGAATGTTTCACGCCCCAGGTAGGTAAGGGAGTCTATTTTCCTCTTTGCCAGCATCACTGCCCACCATTGGCCGTTTTGTGTTTGCACTATATCCGCATGTCCTACGGAATGTATCGGGTAGTCATTCCCCAGGTGGCGGTGAGTAAGAACCGGGTTAGAATGATCCGGGATATAGGGGCCCCATAGACTGTCACTATGGAAGATGGTCACAGCATGATGAAAGCCTGTACCGCCTTCAGCAACAAGTAAAAGGTATTTTCCGTTGATTTTGTACAGGTGAGGTCCTTCGGTCCACCTGGCATTAGAGGCATGACCGAAAGTGAGCTGAACACGCTTGCCAGTCATCTTTCCCTCGTTAATATCCAGTTCCTGCATCCAAACCCCATTCTGTTCGGGCCATTGAGGCGGGCCCGAGATATTGGCATGTCCTGTATAATAGCAGCGACCATCATCATCCCAGAACAGTGACGGGTCAATGCCGGGTGTATTAAGCCATACCGGATCTGACCAGGGGCCGGCAGGGTCTCTGGAGGTGATGTAAAAGTTGCCGTTACAGTTGACGCATGTGTTTATTATATAGAATAAACCATCATGGTATCTTATTGCAGGGGCATACAACCCCCTCGAGTCGCCCAGACCTGATGGCAATTCAACCTGGTCCGGTCTCGTGATTCCGTACCCGATAAGTTTCCAGTTAACAAGATCCCTGCTGTGGTAAACAGGAAGCCCCGGAAACCATTCGAAACTTGAATTTACGAGGTAATAGTCGTCGTCAACCCTGCAAATGGTGGGATCAGGATGAAATCCAGGTATGACGGGGTTTGAAAAAGTTTCCGGGGGTGTCTGCGCACCGATCCCGATATATAAGGAGAGTAAAAGTAATATTAAACTGAATCGTTTCATCTTTATTCATTTTTTAGTCCGGCATTGGGGTATGGTTTGTGATAATCATCCAGGAGCATGGTCAGTTTGCTGACTATATCCGGGTAGGAGCCGGAAATATCTTCCTTCTCACCCGGATCAGATGACAGGTTATACAATTCACTGATGCCTCCGGAGGGATTGTCAAACTCAAACCTTATAAGTTTCCAGTCGCCTTCCCTTACTGCCTGTATCGGGCCTCTGGAGCCTTCATGAATCTCAAAGTAAAGTGACTCATGCAGTTCCCTTTCGTCGCCTTTCAGAAGTGAGACCATTGAGTTTCCATCTGATGATTCCGGAGCATCAGCTCCTGCAAGCTCGGAAAATGTTGCCAGGAGATCATATGTTGCACAGGGAACGCTGCAGACTGTACCGGGATTAATCTTGCCCGGCCACCAGGCTATGAACGGTTCCCTGATACCTGCCTCGTAAAGATCTCTTTTCCTGCCACGGAGATCACCGGAACTTTTCATCTTTGCAGCAAAGTTTGTTGGTCCGTTATCACTGGTAAAAATTATCAGAGTGTTATCAGATATACCTGCCTCTTTCAGTTTTTTAATAATTCGTCCCACATGATCATCAAGTATGGTAACCATTGAGGCATAACCTTTTTCAACAGGTGTCCAGGTTGAGTCTGAGTATATTCCCCAGTCTGGCACTTCAAACCATTCGTCCGGCGGGGCTTCTCCGTTGGAATGAGGGAGTGTTGTTGCGTAGTACAGGAAGAATGGTTCTTCTCTGTTTTCATCAATGAATTCGAGTGCCTCTTCAATCATAAAGTCAGGTGAGAAGTCGATCTTATTGCTTGAGTAGGAGAGGGGATACTCACAAAAGTTGACCTTCACGGGAACAATTTCATTCCTGAGCTTAACAGAATCACCATTCCGCCAGAGGAGGTCAGGGAAGTAGTTATGGGCCAGGTTCTGGCAGTAGTAACCGAAGAAATGATCAAATCCCTGTTTCTGAGGATCACCGCTGTTAAAGGGAGAACCAAGCGACCACTTTCCGATAGCAGCTGTATTATAGCCACTTGCTTTTAGTATCTCAGCTATAGTTATTTCCTCATCCTTAACAGGCAGCTGACCTGTGGGCAGCACATTAAGGTTATTTCTTATCCATGCGTCTCCCATGTGGCTACCGGTTAGAAGTCCATACCGTGATGGTGCTGATACCGGGCAGGCTGTATAGAAATCGGTGAGTCTTATACCTTCCCTTGCCATCTGGTCAAGGTTTGGAGTCTGAATAAGCTTCTGGCCATAACATCCCAGATCAGCATAACCCAGATCATCTGCAAAGACCAGGATTATATTTGGTCTTTCCGGAGCTTTGCTGCATCCAGTGGCAGCAAGGGCAGAAAATAAATACAATAGTCCTTTTTGCATAAGTGTTCTCTTTATTTTAATTCTCTAATCTCAATGTCTCTGAAGCGAATTAGGTTGCATGAATTCATATGGAGCTGAAGAGCTATTTGGCCTGTCATACCGACATTACGTATCTTATGGACATCATCATTAAGAATACCACTGCCATCATAATCTGAAACAAGAATATTATTTACAACTGTTTTGATATTTGTTCCCTTGCAGATAATCGTCATATCATTCCATCCCGGTTCTTCATCTTCGAAATAGTAGATTACCCTTTTTGGGGCATAAGCTGCCGAATCTATTTTCCAGTCAGGCAGACTGGGGTTTATCCAGCGACGAAACCCGCGTGTTTCATCATAAATAAACCCGTTTCTCCATGAATTATTCGGATCTATATCGACTTGCGGACCGTCAAGCCAGCCTTTGTCTTCAGGCATGTCATTTACAAGGGCCTCAGCATCCCATCGACTTCTTACCTGGACACCGCTGTTTCCCTTGTTTTCTCTTGATGCCTGAAACCTGAGCCTGAGTTCAAAATCTGAATATTCTGTATCGTTTATAAGCCAGATGTAGCTATGATCGGTTCTTCCTTTTGTATCACATATCAGTAAGCCATTCTCCACCCTCCAGTAATCTTTGCCGTTGTCTCTATCCTGGCATCTGATACTCCATCCATCGAGATTTATGCCATTGAACAGGCTTTTCCATTCGTGGTTTGCAGAAAACAGTTCGGTTGAGGAGAGATTGCCGCCTCCTTTATTGGGACTCCCGGCTGCGATGTATCCTTTTCCGTCGTAAATTATAGCGCAGCTGCCGTGGCGTCCGGTATTTAGAGGTGCAAGCTGAGACCATTTTCCTGTTTCAGTGTCAAGACGTTGTGTCTGGTTATAAGCCTGTGACTGTTTTCCCTCGCCGCCAATGTAGAGGATGTTTTTCCCGATGCATATTGTCCCTCCGGCAGCAGTGGGTACAGGGATTTTATCGGGAAGTGTAAACCATTTACCTTCCCTGAAATCATAGACATCTACTTCCGGAACAGTAGCTTCGAAGAAGGCTCCGAAATTATTTTCATGGTGAACACTGGTGTTTCTCCCTCCTATACAATAAAGCCGGTTCCCTATTACGGTTGCCGGGAAATGGTCACGTATATGCGGGGCGCTTGTCAACTCTTCCCAGATGCCTGTTTCAGGGTCATAGCAATCAAAATAGTTATTTGTTCCGCTGGTATGTCCATATTCAATGCCGCAGACCATATAGATTTTGTTATCATAAATGACCGTACCGGCACTTCCTCTTCTTCTGCCTGAAGGTATCTCGGGGCCTGCCTCCCAGCTATCTGTCTCAGGGAAGTAAAGCCAGATGTTTTCAAGGGGTTTTTCTGACGGATAACTGCCTGTCATAGCACCGACAAGAAATATTGCGTCATCATAGACCACCGCCTGGAAATGATGCATCTCAAAAGGAGGGTTACTCCTGGTTTCCCATGTCTCCGTTTCGGGATCAAAGACATTCACGGGAATAATACCTCGTCCTCCAAGGAGATAAAATTTACCCTTGTACTCCACGAAACCGTTTTCATGCCTGGCGGCAGGTTGTGCTGATGTTTCAATGGTTGTCCAGCGGTACGCCTTCATATCAGTATGGTCTGACTGAGCAGCTATAGCTGATGAAAACAAAAGGCAGAGGATACCTGGCAGTAACTTTTTCATTAGGTCTTTTTCGGGTATTGGCTATTTCTCAAAATAAACACCTCCCTTTTCAAGGCTTTCACGCAGGTCTGCATATTTCAGGTCTCTGGCTCCAATGTTCTTTTTAGCGCACAAGGCTGCCGCGGTGCCCGTAGCCTGTCCCTGTCCCATACAGCTTACCGTATTACGCGTTGACATATGTGCCCTTGTGTCAGATGTGATGAGCATGCCTGAGGCATAGAGGTTTTCAATGCCAGCCACGCACAGGGCCCTGTAAGGGATTCCATAGGTGCCTCCGTTGGCTACCTGGAAACGTGGGGCAGAGTCGTGAAATCCGTAAACAAAAACTTCATCATCAAAATGTCTGGCTTCTATCACATCTTCATGGGTAATGTCATAGTCACATTCAAGAAGTCGTCCTCTCCGGATACACAGAGAGGGACTTGTACGTGCTATGAAAGCATTTTCAAATCCTGGTACATGCTCCTTGAATAATTCCAGCCCTTTCTGCATTCTTTTTCTAAGTTCAAATTCAGCTTTTGAGACCTCGTCACGGTTGGTCGGACTGACAGGAAGCTTCATGTTTAGCTTTATGAACATCAGGTAATTGTCATATGTTGTTGTTGAAATAGCAGACATGCCAATCTCCCTTGCCGCAGCGGAAAACTGTTCCGGGAACCCTGTGGGGCCTTCTTCCCCGATCCTGATTATCTGCCCATCCTTTCCGCTTCTCTTACCTCGTGCAAGCTGTGCAACCGCATCGCGGGAGTTAAGGAAATCATAGTATCTTTCAATATTGACGTTCGCTACTCCCATGCTGTTTGCAACAGCATAGTCATTCGGTTCGGAATATTTTGCGCCGGCATAAGCGGCAAGGTCACCGTAACCTGTTGAATCAATAAATGCCCTGGCAAATATTGCTTCTCTTCCTGCCCGGCTCTCTGCAATAACACCGGCAATTTTTTTGTCTTTCATTATGGCACCTGCAAGTCGGGTGTTTACGCATACATATACACCTGCCTCAAAAAGCATCTCCATTGAGATCAGTTTGTACATTTCGGTATCAATAGCCGTACATACAGAATCATAATTAAAGTGTTTCTCCATCTCAGCATATCCTGTTGCACCGCCCCGAGCGGTAAGCCTGTCTACCAGTTCAGCCGGAATGCCTCTCACAACCTGTCTTTTCTCAACACCTGGGAAAGCTTTCCAGAGGTTATAGAAACTGTGTAGGGCTGTTCCGCCTTCAACAGCCACACCTCCGGTGTATCCCTTCGCCTCAATGAGAACTGTCCTGGCCCCGGTCCTGGCTGCAGCAATGGCAGCGATCACACCTGCGGTGCCTCCACCGGCTACCACGACATCAAATTGCCTCTTCGGCAGGTTCTTTGCCGCTTCTCTGTACTCCTCAGTACCTTCCTGTGATGCTGCTT
>JALOMO010000178.1 GCA_025455395.1 Bacteroidales bacterium | reverse complement strand
AAACTTCATGTGCACTAAGCCCGCTTATTTTTGTCTGATACCAGATGAATACAGCAGGGATACCTGCGATTATTATTGCAACAGCAATGATTATTATAACATTATTAAATGAGTTCTTCTTCTTCATGACACCTTTATTCTCCTGCGACATTAGCCCTTCATCAAATTGAAAAGTAAAGCTAAGGAAAAACGTGATAAATCAGAATTAGGCAATTAATTACTATAATTGAAGCCGAATTGCGGATTGTTGATTTTTGGCAGATCAGAATTATGACGAAACACTTATCAGGTAATATTCTCCGTCTGTCTATTGTTATTTTATCAGGTCTAATTCCTGCAATCATAAGTCAGTTTACAGCTAAACCACCATCGGCTAAGCACATTCACATAAGGAATTTCCGGTATGGGAAAGATCCATCTGTAATCCGGTGCAACAGGGGAGATACACTCCATCTTACATTTTCATCAGAAGATACGGGTCATTCATTCTTAATTCAGGAATTTGATGTTGATGCTAAAGTGTCACCATCAAATGAGGAAGCACTTATATTCAGGGTTTCTGATCCAACAGAGACACCTGTGTCTGCCAGGGAGGTTACGATTAACACCGGATTTGAAGGAATAAGGAAATATCTGCAGTCAAAAATTAACTACAGGTGTCATGTCTGGTGCGGTCCCATGCATGCCTTTGAAATGGGAAAGATGATCATACTTCCAAATACACTTCTTTCATTCTCCCTTGGATGTCTGGCAGGTATTTTTCTTTCGTGGTTATCAGGATTCTTCAAAATTAACAGTGCGGACCGGCCGGGAAGACCGGGTTCATATATTCAGCAAGACCTGCTTTCCTCAAGGCCATATCTCAGGAAGGTACTGAAGTCAAGGTTCCTGCAGGTCTCGGTCATCCTTTTGACACTTGCGATGATCTATATTGTTATTCTCACAACTCTCTTTGGAACGAAAATGTCAGGCCGGAACCTGGGTGTTTTGCTGATGTGGGCAGTTTGGCTTTTCCTACTTGTGGCTGTAATGACTCCCGCGGGAGGGAGGATATGGTGTTCAATATGCCCCCTTCCCTTTTTCGGTGACTGGATTCAGCGTCATTCATTCAGTCCTTCGGGGGGAAAAACCGGACCTTACAACAACACTTATCACGGGTTGTTCAGAAAGTGGCCTGAATGGCTGAATAACAGCTGGCTCAGGTTGTTTATCTTTTTGGTCTTTGCCACCTTTTCAACAACCATGGTTGCAAGACCATTCGTTTCAGGTATAGCCATTCTTCTGCTGCTTCTTGTCCCTACTCTGATGGCATTCTTTTGGGAACATCGGGCTTTTTGCCGCTTTGTCTGTCCGGTCAGTGTTTTTGTATCTCCATTCTCACATCTAAGTATTATCGGGTTACGGAAAAAATCAGCAGCTACCTGTGATGAATGCAGGGCCCATTATTGTCAGAACGGGAACTCAAAAGGCTGGGCCTGCCCTTATGGCTTGAATGTCAGGGATCTGAGTGAGAACAGTGAATGCGGCCTTTGCATGGAATGTCTCAGAAGCTGTACTTATGATAATGTCACGATATACAGGAGGCCTTTTGGCTCTGAAATGCCTGTCATGTCTGTCAGCCAGTCTTTCCTGACAATAGCAATATTTACAGTATCAATTATCTACAGCATATTGTATCTCGGGCACTGGCCAGGAATCCGGGATTATGTAAACATCCTTGATAAGGGAAACTGGAACCTTTTCGGACTCTTTTCACTGGGAATGTGGATAACCATATTGGTGATCATGCCATCGATAATTTACCTTTTTACACTGGCGGGATTAAAACTCGCCGGGTCTTCATCAGATACTGCCATTGCATTTAAAAACGTTGCCGGATCACTTCTTCCCCTGGGAATGATGCTTTGGGTCGCTTTTGTCATTCCTATGTTATTCACAAACGTTACATTTATACTGCAATCCTTGTCAGATCCATTCGGGTGGGGTTGGGATTTCTTTGGAACGGCAGGAATTCCCTGGCGTCAGTTTGCACCCGGTCTTGTTCCCTGGCTTCAGGGAATTCTCATCCTGGCAGGTACATACTTCAGTTTGCGCAACCTGAAAAGAAGCCTTACTTTGCCAGTAACTCATCCCTTCGGTGAATTACTCCTTCTTCTTCCAACGGGCCTTTTCATAACTGCCATCTCAGCCTCCATGCTCCTCTTCTTTACAAACTGATTGCTGGGTATCAGTTGATTGTGCTGCGCATAGCTTCCTGTGATGAATTTTTAATGCTAGTTTTTTGTACAACCGGAACAATCCGATTGATAGTTACCTCATATCTTGAGATCACAAATTTTTAATAAATCTGGTCAATATGAATGTGAGATTTTCACTATTTCTTTCATTTCTGTCTATCCTGACAGTTTTGGCAAATGGGCAGGAACCGGACAGGAGGCTTCAACAATATATTGCCGAGAGGCAACCGCTTGCCGACCCGGGTAACGGGTTCTATAAAAACCCGGTCAATCCCGGTGGCTGGGGCGATCCTACTGTAGTAAGGGTTGGTGATGATTATTATCTCGCCCATAACAATGACGGAGACCTGGTGGTGTGGCAGAGCAGGGATCTTGTGAACTGGAAACCAATATGCCGGCATACCATTGGCGGAGAACTATCAAGGATATGGGCCTGCGATCTGGTGCACTTTAACAACAGATTCCATTACTATATGCCTGTAGGTATATGGCCCGGAAAGCCTGATCCGTCAATTGTCAATGAATACTTTTCCGTTTGGGTCATCACCTCTGAAAAACCTGAGGGCCCATGGAGCAAGCCGGTAAGGGTCGATAATCATTATAACCCTGACCCGTTTTATTCCGGGATCGACCCGGGATTTTTGCAGACGCCACTCGGGAAGAAGTACCTCTATCTTGACAATGGATTCATGATGCCCCTAACTGACGATGGGCTATCATCAGCAGCTATGCCCCGCGTTGTGAATTCAGGATGGGATTACCCTGAAGAATGGGTTGTGCAGGGCAAGTGTCTTGAAAGTCCAAAGTTTTTCTATCTTAACGGATATTATTACCAGTGTGCTGCCATGGGAGGGACCTCGGGGCCCTCAACAGCACATATGGCAACAGTTTCAAGGTCTAAATCACCTGAGGGACCGTGGGAGGAATCACCTTATAACCCACTTATTCATACATTCTCGGAGTCGGAACCATTCTGGCAGATGGGCCATGCAACCATACTGGAAGGCCCGGGAGGAGAATGGTATGCCCTGTTTCCTGTACGCTATGCCTGGTATACCGGAATGGGGAAGCAGGATTGTCTGCTGCCCCTGGAGTGGACTTCCGATGGCTGGCCAAAGGTGAAGTCAGGGATTGAACCCTGGGACCCGATCCCGATGCCAAATGGCGAAAATATCGGACACGGAATGCCACTTTCAGACTCTTTTGGCAGCAGTCACGGTATACAATGGAATGTACCTGCAGATGTAAAACCTTTTGTTAAATCAGGAGATGGAGCATTGAAAATAAAGGCATCTCCAGATGGGCAGGTCAGGTCAATGAATGTAAAGGCTACAAATAAGAGCTTCGAGGCAACAGTTGAGGTGGAATGCAGTAATGGTACAATTGCAGGAATATCCTTCGGTAATAATGAAGGCCTCAAAACAGACGGTAAATTAATCAGTTACATAAGTGAAGAAGAATGGAGAGTTCGTAATACCTCAGTGGTTGTTCCCGAGGGAAATAAGATCTACCTGCGTATCAGGAACCATCGCCAGGATCTTTCATTTTTTTCAAGCCACCCACCTCACGAACGACACCGAGTAGCTCGTGGCAGCGGTCAAAACCGCCAACCACTGCGACCAACTCGGCTACGGCTCGTACCTGGGCGATGGTCACGGCATCCGCAACCTTGATCGGCTTCTCGGCCACGACCTGGGCTGGTTCGGGCTTGGATGCGGGAGCCTTGCGGGCGGG
>JALOMO010000177.1 GCA_025455395.1 Bacteroidales bacterium | reverse complement strand
CTATTCTCTGCCCTGGATTAAGTTCTCCCGTTTTCACACGGGCAAAGGTAGCAAAATGATGAACAGGGAAAATAAAAAAGGCTGTCACGATATTAAACGTAACAGCCTTATTGGTTAACCTGCCTTAGTTAAGCATGAAAGTGATTGGCAGGGTAAAGAATGCCTTGACCGGTTTGCCTTCATATCTGGCAGGAGCCCAGTCGGGGCAGTTCTCCAGGGCACTTAAAGCAGCCTCGTCAAGAAGCGGATTGTCAGTTTTAATGACCTCCGGATCAATAAGTTTGCCATTCTCGTCGATGATAAACCTGACCAGTACCTTTCCCTGCACTCCCAGGCTCTTGGCCTGTTCAGGGTAGGTTACATTAGAATAAACCCAATCAATGAATTTTTTTGATGTCGGGTCATCCATAAAGAGGGGTTGCTGATCAACGGACATGAATACATTGTCTTTCAGGAGAGAATCGTACACTGCGATTTTGGGATCGAGTATCTCGGGTGCACTTTCACTGCCTGACTGATTGCATGAAAATACAAGCAGGAGCATAGCGGCCAGAGGTATCGCCAGAAGAAGCTTAAGGGAAGCACTGTTCCCTGTTTTGTTTTTTGTCATCATAATAATACGTTTTTTAAGGAGTGATTTATGGGAGAATGTATTTGAAAGCAGAGGGGTGCGGGCGCCGAGAACATAATTCAATAGCAGTTGCTGATATGAATATGGGTCTTCACCGTGCCTGATACAGACATCGTCAGCCTCATACTCGTGGATGGCCTGGAGCGATCGCCTCATCATAATGGCAGCCGGATTGAACCACTGAATAACTGAAATTATACCTGCAAGAATGAGGTCAATGTGATGCATTCTTCTTATGTGGTTCATCTCATGATTTATCATCCTTACTGCGATATCAGGAGGTACTGAGGTGCTGATGAAAATATATCCGAAGGCCGAGAAACAGGATCTCTGACCGCTGTCAAATGTGATGATGCGGCCCTGGCGGCTTCCTGATGAGGCTTTAAAGATCAATCCTGCAATACCGGAAATCGTTCTCACCCCTGAAATCATCAGGCCGGTAATATATATGAATGATAACAGAGACCATAATGTGAGCGCAGTACCTTTTGCACCTGAATCTGAGATGGCTGCCTCAGGAAGGAGGAAGGTGGTAATATTACCCGTGGCACCGAACGGGCCCGTAACCCGGATATCAATATTAATAAGAGGGAGGGCCAGCGAAATAATGGCCGATGCAAGCAGATAATAGCGGTTCCGGTTATGAAGGGTGTCTTTCCTGAGCATGACTTCATAAAAGCCCCATAAAAGTGCCAGGCATATGCTGCTTTCAACTGCGTAAAAAATCAACTGTGTCATTTCCTCAGATTTTTTCTTTTTGTTCTTTCTTCATCATCTCCATTATGGCTTCCATATCCTTAATTGTTATGGAATCCTCACGGGCAAAGAAACTCACCATTTTCTGATATGAGTTGGAAAAGTAATCCTTTACAAAACTGCTCATCTGTGACTTGCGGTAATCATCCTTTGATATGACCGGGAAGTACTGGTATGTCCTGCCGTAAACCCTGTAATTCACAAATCCCTTTTCAAGCAGTATCCTGATTATGGTACTAACCGTTGAATAGGCTGGTTTGGGTTCATCAAATTTCTCGAGGATCTCTTTTATAAAGGCCTTTTTCAGCCTCCATAGCACCTGCATCACCTCTTCCTCAGCCTTTGTCAGTTCCTTTATTTCCATTTTCATTTCTTTTAATTACATCAAAGATACAACTAAGAAATTAAATATACAACTAAATCTTTAAAAATTAATCATGAAAGTATCAATTTTGCGATAGCAGCAGGAAGAATACAAGAAAAGGTTTATCTTAGTTGCTTAATCATCGTCAGAGGAGGAAGGTTGAAAAGGATTACATTAATAACTGAGAATATAAGAGTTGCTTTTAAGGCAATAAGTTCAAACAGGGTCAGGGCAGCTCTCACGATGGCTATCATTGCATTTGGCATAATGGCTCTTGTTGGTATTCTTACGGCCATTGACGGTTTAAAGAACACTCTTACCCAGCAGTTCACGATGATGGGGGCCAACTCATTTTCAATAACCTCGCGTTCTATGAGAGTCACTGTGGGCAACAAGAACTACAGAACAAAAAACCATTCTAATATTACGTATCGTGAGGCGATGGAGTTCAAGAAGAGGTTTGTGGAGCCGGCGTGGGTTTCGGTCGGGTTCAATGCAACCGGGCTTGCTACTGTCAGGCACAGGAACAACGAGACGAATCCGAATATTCAGGTTTACGGATCGGATGGAGATTATATTACCATAGCAGGTTATGAGCTTGAATCAGGGCGTAACTTCTCACCTGAGGATATCGAGGGGAGCAGGCATGTTGTTCTTATAGGTCAGGAGGTTGTAAAGTTTCTCTTTCCCGGTGTTGATCCGTTGGGTCAGGAAATAAGCCTCCCGGGGTTGAAGCTCACTGTCATTGGTGTACTTAAAAGCAAGGGAAGCAGTTTCATGGGAGGGGATCTCATGACCGTGATACCTATAACCACTGCCAGACAGTATTTCTCACGTCCCAACATTACCTATACAATAAGTGTCATGCCTCACAAAGCCTCGTCGCTTGAGATGCTCACCAGCGAGGCAGAGGGAATCTTCCGCATCATACGGAATCTTGACCCGCGTGATGAATCGGACTTCAACGTTCAGAAGAGTGACAGTATACTTGAGATATTGCTTGAGAACATCAAGTATGTCACCATGGCTGCAACAATAATAGGTCTGATAACTCTTTTCGGGGCTGCAGTGGGGCTGATGAACATAATGCTTGTATCGGTAACGGAGCGGACCAGGGAGATAGGCGTACGCAAAGCACTGGGTGCCAAGACGAACATCATCAGGCAACAGTTTCTTTATGAATCGGTTATTATTGGACAGATGGGAGGGTTGTTCGGAATCGTGCTGGGTATAATAATTGGTAACCTGGTGTCACTGGGTATGGGCTCTCCGTTCACTATTCCCTGGCTCTGGGTCGGGGGCGGTGTTTTGGCATGTTTTATTGTCGGAATTGCCTCAGGTTATCTGCCGGCGATGAAGGCTTCGGCAGTTGACCCGATTGAAGCATTGAGATATGAATAAATAGCAACTGACTGATATTTAATTGATCTGAACAATATCAAATGCCATGAGCATTGAAATAATTCAGGCAGGGTCGAAAAACTTTCCAAGGATCACGTATGATTCCAATGAAGATATTCTGAGGATAACAGGCCGGTCTATTGCTGAAAGACCCGAAGTAGTTTACAATCCTTTGGAAGAATGGGTCAGGGCACACCTGAGCAAGTACAGCCAGCTGACCATGATTATTTTCCTTGAGTATATTAACAGCGGATCATCGAAGGCTCTTCGTGATGTGCTGAGGATGATAAGCACCTACCGTGCACCGCAGTACAGGGTAAGGATCACATGGCTTTATGAGGAAGATGATGAGGCGATGCATGAGTTAGGGGAGCACTATCGTGATTCTGCGGGCGTTCCCCTGGAAGTGAAGATGGTCATCTGACTGAAAACTTCCTTTCAAAGAAATAAAAAAACCGCGATCTGCACCGCGGTTTCTTTTTTTCCGGACCTTTTAGAGCATCTTGCCCATCATAAGTATAAGGTCAATGCATCGTGCCGAGTAACCCCACTCATTGTCATACCATGACAGAACCTTGATCATTGTTCCGTTAACCATGGTGCTCTGTGCATCAAATATTGAAGATGCAGGGTTATGGATCACATCAACAGATACAATCTCGTCTTCAGTGTATTCAAGAATGCCTTTCATTGGACCATCAGCCGCTTTCTTCATAGCAGCGTTGATCTCTTCCTTGGTGGCACTCTTTGAAAGGACAGCCACCAGGTCAACGAGAGAACCCGTCGGGGTAGGAACCCTTACTGCAAGACCGTCAAGTTTAC
>JALOMO010000089.1 GCA_025455395.1 Bacteroidales bacterium | reverse complement strand
CCTGAAACCCTGAATCTTTGAATTCCTAGCCTGTCTATTGTTTTACCTTATCCAGATCCTCCAACCCTTCAATGCCAATGTTGTCTGACAGGCTGGCGATTGTCTTCAGGTCAAGGTCGCCTGTGATGGATACCACCGAACTGCCATTTCCGCCTGTGATCATGACAAGTTCCGCTATCTTACCGTTGACTTCGCGTATCATAAAACGTATCTCGTCATTCTGCTCCTTCACCGTCATCAGCTCTTCATAACCGGATGCGTTTAGTTTTTTCTGCAGCTCGCTGATGAAGTTTACCCCTGAAACATTCGTGGCACTGTCAACAGCAAGGATCTTTATCCCCTTTATCCTTGATACAAGATTTTGAAACTCCTCATCCTCAGTGTCAATGCGCCCCAGAAGGCTGAACATCTTTGACGATATATATACCGATGTGAATCCCTCCCTGCCATTGTATTTTTCAAACAGGTCATCGACAGGACTCCTCTGGCTGAAGACTGAAAGCGAAAGTCCTGTTAAGATTGTTATAAGTGCAAGTTTCTTCATGACCCTGATTTATTTATTATCATTTCCTGTTGTCTTTGGAGATTGATCCATTTTATTCAGATAGCGTAATCTGGCGAGGTTGTTGCCAACGGCATCATTAATCAGCCCGAGATCTTTTATTGCTGAAGGAGCGATACCCAGGTTGCGCATCGGGCTCAGAGGCTCCGTCGCTGCCCTCATGTTGCCGGAGACCATTGTGAGTATGCTCTTTACCTCGGCCATTGCAAGGTGCGGATCGTCATACGTGTCAGACCATTCATGGGGCCGCATATAATCGAAGATCATATATGAGCCAAGAAGCATAGCCGCCCCGGCAGCAACAGATAATCCGTATCTGAGAAGTGTGCTGCGACGGTATGGCTTTTTCTCGGCGTGTGTGAGAGCCTCAAGGTTTGCGAAAAAGTGCTCTGAAGGCTCCGGCACTTTTTGGGAGACATGTGACAAATACTCCTTTTCAGCTGAGAAGAGTTCCAGAAGGGCAGGGTCAGAGAGAATCTCTCTCACCCTGGCCTCTTCTTCTTCCGAGGTTTCGCCGCTGAAGAATCTGTCAAGCAGTGCCTTTATCTCTTCCTGTTCCATAACTGTATATCTTTTCCAGCTCTTCCCTTATACTTTTTCTTGCCCTCGAGAGTATGGTCCGCAGCGTCTCCACGCTTGTCTTCATGACAACGGCTGCCTCTTCGTAGCTGTATCCTTCCATGTCTCTGAGAATGACTGCGCTCCTGTAAGGTTCCTTCATCCGCTCCGCTATTTGGGTGATCAGCATGGCAGCCTCCCGGCTGTCAGAGGCGGAGACAGCACCTTCGTCTGCATTGCCGGTCACCCATACTGAGTCAATCTCCTCATGTGTCATCTTCCTGCGCTTACGCAGCAGGTCGATGCACATGTTTCGTGTAACTGTGGTTGCCCATGCAGCAGGGTTTGCATAATCACCCAGTCTTGTTCTCTCCTCCCAGAGCTTCATCATCACCTCCTGTACGGTATCCTCAGCCTCCTCCCTGTTGTTCAGGAACCGGTAGGCGAGAGCATACAACCTTTGCCCTTCCGGCAGAATCACTTTCCTGAACTCTTCGGGTGTCATGCTCTCTTTGTGTACACCTCAAAGTTATCATTTCCCTGAAGATTCGAGAAGCTCAAGGCGGGCAAGACCCTCACCGTGATTATATGACAGCCGCTCCACATCATCACGCGTCAGTTTACCCTTTATCTGTATCACTGCTTCACTGTCGCCTGAAGCAATAACCAGCAGTTCTGTGACTGTTTTCCCGGAGCTCTTTACCAGGAAGAGAACGTCATCATCAGAGTCTTTGACTGACATAAGCTCTTCATAGCCTCCTCTCCTGATGTCACCCTTAAGCTCTGACATGAAGCTTACCCCGCTGCTTTCATAATCGCTCTCCCTGGTCACTATCCTCACCGAGGTGATCCTCTCATCCATATCTGCCAGGTCGGGATCATCGTCAAAGTTTTTAAGCAGACCGAAGAGATTCCCGTTGATAATCACCGACGTGTAACCATCCTTGCCTGAATAGGAGGCAAAGAAATCATCAAGGGCATCTTTCTGAGCGTTGAGTGCCAGGGCAAAAAATGCCATTGCGCATAATAAAACCATTCTTTTCATGACTGTCCGTTTTTGAGGTTTGAATTACTTTCTGTCTCTATGACGTATTTGTGTCAGAAACATTACAGGGAGAGTTAATTTTCTAATAAGATGTTGATATCTGTTGTGTTGTATGGGGGTGTAATTTATTTTATACTGTTATTTTAGTCGATTATTAACTTGATATATTAAAGCATTAGTTCAATCATAATTAATTTTTTTAATACTTACTGACTATAAGAATGGATGCATCTGAAGCATTGGCTATTGCAGCGGGAAAAGGGGTTACCCTGCCTGATGATGTTTTAACAATAATAGAGACGGCTCCGCGGGTTGTTTTTTTCAATTCATCTGATGAGATATTCAGGCACTCTCTCGGTGGAGATGAGAGGATGAGTTATGAAGTCAACTATATTATACCTGGAAGGGGCACGGTGACAGAAGTAATTCTTCATCGTGTATCAAACGGTATATCTGCAAATTACCCGGATCCATACATGCGCAGGCGTGATCCTGACACGATGCTTATCGGTGACCGGATGCCAACAGATAAAAAGAGGTTTGATGAAGCATACGGTTATGACTTCAGCATACTCAGAAAAGAGACCCTTGAATGGCTCCGAGGGCAGGAGGTGGGTATTTTCCTCTGTTTTGCCGGTAATTATCCGGTTGGTGCAGGAGGTGTTGTCATTACCCCCCTGAATGCCTCATTCTTTGCATTTGGACTCTCACTCCTTCAAAGAATAGTAGCTGTCGGAGATCTGCCGGAGAGGTTTAATGTTGAGTCAGTAGTATATGTTGCACCACCCTTCAGACACACACACCTGGGGGGGAAGCAGGTAGTTGTACACAACAGGCTTGACGGTCTTCATGAGATGTTTGCATATAATCTATATCCTGGTCCAAGTGCCAAGAAAGGCTTCTATAGTGTCCTTCTTACCAAGGGTGAGGCAGAAGGGTGGCTGACCACACACTGTTCAACAGTTCAGGTGGTTAGTCCGTATGACAACATCACCACCTTCATGCATGAAGGTGCCAGTGGCGGCGGCAAGAGTGAGATGATACAGAATATTGTCCGTGAGCCAAACGGACAGATAGTCATCGGAGAGAATTTATGCAACGGGGAGAAGAGGGTAATCTCTATCCCGCTCTTCTGTTCCTTTAATCCTGCAACTGATGATATGGCACTGTGCCATCCCTCGTACCAGGAGAGCAATGGCAAGCTCACCGTTGCTGATGCCGAGAATGCCTGGTTCATTCGTGTAGACGGTGTTACCGGTTACGGAGATGATCCTTATCTGGAGAAGATAACCATCAATCCGGGTGAGCCTCTTCTTTTTCTGAATATTGATACAAGGCCTGACGGTACGGCACTTATATGGAATCATACGGAGGATACTCCGGGAAGGCGATGTCCAAATCCAAGGGTGATACTTCCCAGGCGTATCGTACCCGGAGTTATCAACAGGCCGGTTACTGTTGATGTACGTAGCTTTGGCGTACGGATGCCGCCCTGCACAGCTGAAAATCCAACCTACGGGATAGCAGGGCTGTTTCACATTCTTCCCCCGGCACTGGCGTGGTTATGGCGGCTGGTGAGCCCCCGAGGCTATGCCAACCCGAGCATTATCGGCGGTGGAGACATGGAGAGCGAAGGAGCAGGTTCATACTGGCCTTTCGCTACAGGAAGAAGGGTGAGGCATGCCAATCTGCTCCTTGAACAGATAGTCAATACGCCGCGTGTAAAGTATACTCTTACACCAAACCAGCATATAGGTACCTGGAAGGTGGGGTTTAAACCACAGCTGCTTATGCGCGAGTATCTTACACGGCGGGGCAATGCCAAGCTGAGACACGATCAGTACCAGCCTGCAAGATGCCCGTTGCTGGGTTATGAACTTAACTATCTGACTATTGAGGGTGCACGTATTCCGACCAGGCTGCTGAAGGTATACAGGCAGACGGAGGTAGGAGAGGAGGGTTATGACAAAGGGTCTGAAATTCTCAGGGAGTTCTTCAGGAAGGAGCTCGCATCATTCCTTGACCCTGAATTGCTGCCGCTGGGACGGAGGATTATAAACGCCTGCCTCAGTGACTGTTCGGTGGAGGAGTATGCAAAGATATTGCCGATGGAGTATCAGTATTCATTTCTGACTATCAGCGATTTTGACGGCAGCACACCGGCAGGCAGTAGTTAATCCTTCGGTCTTCAGTCTTCGGTCTTCTGTCTTATTAAAAACCGAAAACCGTATTTTTTCAGTTCTTAAAGTCTGCCACTGTGTCAGGGTATGCGCCGGTCTCAAGCTTCTTCTTTATCTCTTTGAAGCATTTGATAGTATATTCGACATCTTCCATTGTATGTGCCGCTGTCGGGATGATGCGGAGCATGATAACACCTTTTGGTACAACAGGGTATATGACCACAGAGCAGAAGATACCGTAGTTCTGTCTCAGGTCCTTTATCATATGTGTTGCCTGCGGGATTCCACCCTTGAGCATTATCGGAGTTACAGGTGATTGAGTCTTGCCCAGATCGAATCCTGCTTCCCTGAAACCTTTCTGGAGAGCGTTGGCAATGGTCCAGAGTTTTTCGCGCAGTTCAGGGTGCTCTTTAATCATCTCAAGCCTTTTGATGGCACCGATAGTCATTGCCATTGGAAGGGACTTGGCGTAGATCTGCGAACGGAGGTTAAATCTGAGGTAGCTGATGACATCCCTGTCACCTGCGACGAAACCGCCGATGCCTGCAAAGCTCTTGGCGAAGGTGCCGAAGTAGACGTCGATCTGGTCCTGCACTCCGAAGTGTTCACCGGTGCCGGCGCCTGTTTTACCCATCGTGCCAATGCCGTGGGCATCGTCAACGAGGAGCCGGAAGTTATATTTCTTTTTAAAGGAGACGATCTTATCAAGTGCCCCGAGGTCTCCGGCCATACCGAAGACGCCTTCGGTGATAACGAGAATACCTCCCCCGGTCTCAGAGACGATCTTGTGGGCATGCTCGAGCTGTTTCTCAAATGCAGTCATGTTGTTGTGCGGGAAGACAAATCTCTTTGCAAGCACCATCCTGAGTCCGTCCATGATACAGGCGTGTGATTCGGAATCGTAAACAATGACATCATGTCTTCCGACCAGCGAATCGATGATTGACACCATACCCTGGTAACCGTAGTTAAGCAGGTATGCAGCTTCCTTGCCTACAAACTCGGCAGCCATCTGTTCAAACTTCTCATGCATCTTTGTCTGGCCTGACATCATCCTTGCACCCATAGGAGAGGCAAGCCCATACTCTGCGGTGGCTTCAGCATCAACCTTCCTTATCTCAGGGTGGTTTGCCAGTCCAAGATAATTGTTGAGGCTCCAGTTGAGGACCTCTTTGCCCATGAATTTCATTCTCGGGCCTATCTCGCCCTCTAGCTTGGGAAACATGAAGTATCCGTCAGCCATCTCCTGGTACTGTCCGAGTTCTCCACGATTCTTTCTGAATTTTTCGAAAATATCCACGTCTGTCTCTGTTTTGATTAATGCCCGCAAATTTATGAAATATCTCAGAGGGGGAGTACCTATTTATACCCATTTGATTTATAATTTAACACTTCTTTAACCACAGGCGACCAGATATTCGAGCACTTTTACATTCAATTCGACGGGCATATAAAAAAAAATAGTAATTTTGCGCAACATTTTAATTATGAGGTTCAGACTTCTGATAATTATTCTGCCGGCACTCATCATCACATCGTGCGGTGAGTATGAAAAACTTCTCAAGAGCAGTGACTATGAGCTCAAGAAGCAGAAGGCCTATGACTATTATGATGATGGCAAGTATGTGAAGTCCATCGAGCTTCTGCAGCAGATACTGCCCAGGTACAGGGCAACGGATGAAGCGGAACAGCTTAACTGGATCAACGCTCAGGCTCATTACAAAACGAATGACTACATAATGGCAA
Organism: Bacteroidales bacterium; assembly: GCA_025455395.1. Classification (GTDB taxonomy): domain Bacteria; phylum Bacteroidota; class Bacteroidia; order Bacteroidales; family VadinHA17; genus SR-FBR-E99. The sequence continues at coordinate 7,413 of JALOMO010000089.1, read as the reverse complement.
GCGCTTATTATCAGACCTTTGCTGACACCTACCCAAGAAGTAATAATGCAGAGGAAGCGTTTTACCTTTCCGCATCATGCGACTATTACATGAGCCCCAGGGCTGAGCTTGACCAGGCATATACGCGCAAGGCAATAGAGAACTTTACCATCTTCCTTTCAAAATACCCTACAAGCATGTGGGCAGAGATTAGTAAAAGCAGGATAAAAGAGTTACAGGAGAGGCTGGTTGAGAAATCATACCTGAGCTCAAGGCTTTATTATGATCATGAACAATACCGTGCTGCAACCATTTCTCTTTCCAACAGTCTTAAAGAGTATCCTGACACTAAATACCGCGAGGAACTGATGTTCCTCAGGCTCGATGCCCTTTTTATGTATGCACAGAACAGCGTTCCTGCCAGACAGGTGGAGCGATATCAGTCAGCCCTTGATGAATATTACTCGTTTATAGAGGAGTTCCCCGAAGGGAAGTTTTCGAGAGATGCAGAGAGGATATTCCAGTCGACGGCAAAATTCCTGAAGATAGATACAGCAGAAAAAACAGTAGCAAGTAACTGAACATCAAAGAAAAATATGGATTATAAAAAGACATCAGCGTCCTATTCCACCATCACGAGGGATGTGGACAAGTTTGACAGTGCAACCGGAAACATCTACGAGAGTGTGATAATATGCACCAGGAGGGCAAACCAGATAAGTGTGGAGATGAAGCAGGAACTCAACTCCAAGCTTGAGGAATTTGCCTCGTTCAACGATAACCTTGAGGAGGTTTTTGAGAACAGGGAACAGATAGAGATATCAAAGTTCTATGAGAGGCTGCCGAAGCCCACACTCATTTCGCTCGCCGAGTTCGAGGAAGGTAAGATATATTACCGTAACCCCGAGAAAGAGCAGAAGAAGAAGTAAACAATAAATAATATGCTGAAGGGCAGGAAGATACTGCTTGGCGTCACCGGAGGTATTGCCGCATACAAAGCTGCAACTATCATCCGGTTACTTGTCAGGGAAGGAGCAGAGGTAAAGGTGGTTATGACACCTCTTGCAAAGGATTTCATAACGCCGCTTACGCTTGCCACACTCTCAAAGAATCCGATCCTGGTCGACTTTTTTGACCCGGAGGACGGGCGATGGAACAGCCATGTAGAACTCGCACTCTGGGCTGACATTTATCTGATTGCCCCTGCTACGGCAAATACCATTGGAAAGATGGCGGCAGGAATAGCAGATAATCTCCTTCTGACTTCTTATCTGTCAGCCCGATGCCCTGTTTTTATCGCTCCGGCGATGGATCTTGACATGCTGGCCCATCCGGCTACTGCACGGAACATAGAGACACTCAGATCATTTGGCAATCACATTATCGAACCTGATACAGGAGAGCTAGCAAGTGGCTTGTCAGGTAAGGGGAGGATGGCTGAGCCGGAGATAATAGTAGCAGGAATAAAGGCATTCCTCTCAAAAAAAAAAATAACTGAACTTCCCCTCCTCGGCAAAAAAGTTGTAGTTAACGCCGGTCCAACTGTTGAACCGATTGATCCGGTGCGCTTCATCAGTAACCATTCTTCCGGCCGCATGGGCATTGCGCTGGCTGACAGGGCGGCTGTAATGGGGGCGGAGGTGACACTTGTGCTTGGCCCTGTGAACCTCAGACCCGGACAGGCCGGAGTGAAGACTATTAACGTTACTACGGCAGATGAGATGAAGGAGGCCACTCTCAGTGCCTTCCGCGGATGCGACATAGCAATACTTGCAGCCGCTGTTGCAGACTTTACTCCCGAAACCAAGGAGAACAGGAAGCTGAAGAGAACCGGCGGAGAAATGGTCATAAAGCTTAGACCCACTGAAGACATAGCGGCACTGCTGGGCGGTATGAAATCTCACGATCAGTTTCTTGCAGGCTTTGCCCTTGAGACCGATGATGAAATGGCCAATGCCATCAGTAAACTTAAGCGCAAGAATCTCGATATCATTATTCTTAACTCACTTAAGGATGAAGGTTCCGGCTTCGGTCACGAAACCAACCGGGTTACCATTATTGACAGTAACAATAATATTGATAAATTTGAGTTGAAAACAAAGGACGAGGTTGCCTCAGATATTCTGCAAAAGATCGTCTCCCTGATACAGTGATTAAGGCTTATCATGATCTCATTCAATAAACGCAGCCTGCTGATAACGGCACTATTGCTCTTTATGTCTGTGACTGTTGCCACAGCCCAGGAGCTGTATTGCAACGTGCAGGTCTCTGCCCAGAAGATACAGGGATCGAACAGGGAGATATTCGAGAGCATGCAGCGTGATATCTATGAGTTCATGAACAACATGGTCTGGACAGACAATGTATTCAGTTTCTCTGAGAAGATAGAATGCAATTTCCTTATAAACCTCGATGAGCAGTTGTCGGCTGATGAGTTCCGAGGTACGCTGCAGGTGCAGCTCAGCCGTCCGGTTTTCAATACCACATATGAGAGCACGGTGCTCAATTTTGTGGATAATAACTTTCAGTTCAGATATGTTGAGTTTTCTCCCCTGGAATTCAATCCCAATGCCCATACCAACAATCTTGTTTCAGTGCTTGCTTTCTACGCATATCTTGTCATCGGGATTGATTTTGACACCTTTTCACCTGAGGGAGGCACGCCCTATTACCAGATCGCTGAAAAGATAGTCACCAACGCCCAGAATGCTCCTGAGACAGGGTGGAAGCCCTATGACGGGTCGAGGAACAAGAACCGTTACTGGCTTATCAATAACATCCTCAACGATGAGTATACAGGGGTGAGGCAGTTTGTTTACCATTATCACATCAGGGGGCTCGACAGGCTGGAATCGGACAGAACGCTGGCAAGAGCTGAAATATATGAATCTCTCAGGCGGTTGCAGGAGGTCTACCGGCGCCGGCCTGACCCCTTCATGTATTTTCTGACCCTCATGATTGAGGCAAAGACAAATGAGATTATACTCATTTTCACCCCGGCCTTCCCGGAGGAAAAGAACAGGGTTGTTCAGATACTCGTGGAGATAGACCCCGCAAACGAGGCCAAATATCAGCTTATATTAACAACATCCGGATAACTTACCCATCATGCTCCGCCGGCTGACAGTAAAGAACTATGCAATTATCAGGGAGCTTGACATGGGCTTCGGAGAGGGCTTTACCATAATAACCGGCGAAACGGGAGCAGGCAAGTCTATACTTCTCGGAGCCCTTGGACTGGTGTTGGGGGACAGGGCGGATACATCTGTTCTCCTCAGCAAGGAAGAGAAGTGCATTGTGGAAGCCGAATTCAACATCAGGGGGTATGATCTCGAAGAGTTGTTTGAAGGGGTGGGGATTGATTATGATGACGAGGCAATACTGCGCAGGGAGATTACGCCTGCCGGCAAGTCAAGAGCTTTTATAAACGACACTCCTGTTATGCTAGGAGTGCTTAAAGAGCTGGGCAGCAGGCTCATAGATGTGCATTCACAGCATCAGACACTTCTCCTCGGAAACAACATGTTCCAGATGCGCGTCATCGATGCCTATGCCGGAACCTCTGATCTGTTCAGGGAGTACGCTGCTGTTTACAGGAACTATCTGAGTGCCTCCCGCGAGTATGATGCTGCTGCCGGGTCCGCCGCCCGCAACAGGGCTGACTATGATTACTATAATCATCAGATGGAAGAGCTTGCAGCAGCAAAGCTGAAGCAGGGGGAGACAGAAGAGCTGGAACGCGAACAGGAGCTGCTTACAAATGCCGGCGAGATTAAGGAGGCTCTTGCTGCTGCCGCTGCTGCACTCTCCGGAGAGGATGTATCAGCACTCTCATTACTCCGCATGGCCCGCGCCAACCTGGGAAAGATATCTCAATGGATGGAAGATGCTTCAGAGCTTGAGAAACGTCTCGGGTCAGCGCTTGTTGAGCTGAATGATATCTCGTACGAGGCTGAAAAGCTGAACGACCGAACTCTTGCTGATCCTGAGAGGCTTGATTATGTAACACGACGACTTGACACCCTCTACACCCTCATGCAGAAACACCGCTGCAATAATCTTAATGAACTGCTGACCAGACAGAAGGAGATAGAAGAACAGGTCTCTTCAACATCAGATATTGACGAAAGGCTAGAAGAACTGAAAAAGCGCTCCGACAAGTTATACAGTGAGGCTTTACGGCTGGCAGGTGAAATGTCAGTCAGAAGAAATGCATCTTCCGGTTCTCTCTCATCTGAAATAACTGCCATGCTTCTTAAGCTCGGGATGCCCCATGCAAGGTTCATCATCCGGTTCGGCAACCTTACCGCTCCCGGTGTTTCGGGGACTGACAGGGTCGACTTCCTTTTCAGTGCCAACAGACAGGTGCAGCCGGAGGAGCTGTCACGCATTGCCTCCGGGGGTGAGCTGTCACGCCTGATGCTATGCCTTAAATCTATCCTCGCAAGCAGTTCCGGCCTGCCTGCCATTATCTTTGACGAGATTGATTCTGGCGTCTCAGGCGAGGTTGCATCGATGGTCGGGACTATCCTTTCCGACATGGGCAGAACCATGCAGGTCATAAACATAACACATCTCCCGCAGGTTGCCTCAAGGGGGAAAATACACTACCATGTCTACAAGGAAGAGAATGACCACTCAACAATAACCCGTGTGCGGTTGTTAAATGTCGATGAGAGAGTAACGGAAGTAGCGCGACTTCTCAGCGGCAGCACCATCACTGAAGCCGCCATAAGTAATGCCCGTGAACTTCTCAGGGGTGACTGACCACATAAAATTGAAAACCTAAAAGAAAAAGACAATGATAACCAATCTGCTTGAGGGAAAGAGAGGAATTATCTTCGGTGCTCTGAATGATAAATCCATTGCCTGGCATGTAGCTGAGAAAGCGCATGCCCAGGGGGCACGAATTCTTCTTACAAATGCTCCTGTTGCGATGCGCATGGGCACAATGAACGAACTTGCTGAAAAAACAGGCAGCGAAGTCTTCTCTGCAGATGCAACAAGCATGAAGGACCTTGAGTTGCTGTTCAATAAAGCACTTAGCGTTTTTGACGGCAAGATCGACTTTGTGCTTCACTCGATAGGAATGTCTCCTAACGTCCGCAAGGGAATTCCTTACGCTGAGACAAGCTATGAGAACATGCTCAAGACTCTCGATATCTCAGCACTGAGCTTCCACCGGATACTGCAGACAGCATACCGCATGGATGCCATCAACGAATGGGGTTCAATCGTTGCCCTCTCATATGTGGCGGCACAGCGGACACTGGCAGGTTATAACGATATGGGAGATGCCAAAGCCCTGCTTGAGTCAATTGCGAGGAGCTTCGGGTATATATACGGAAAAGAGAAACATGTAAGGGTGAACACCGTTTCGCAGTCACCCACCCTGACTACCGCGGGTTCCGGCATCTCCGGATTCGACTCCCTTGTAGACTTCTCAGACAGGATGTCACCTCTGGGCAATGCCGATGCTTCAGACTGTGCTGATGTTTGCATAACACTCTTCTCAGACCTGACGCGCAAGGTCACCATGCAGAATATCTTTAATGACGGAGGTTTCTCAAGCATGGGTATGAGCCAACGGGCCATCGAACAGTACCGTAAAAGCTTCGAGGAGTGCCCTGATAGGCAAAAAGACGTATAGAGTAAGTATAAATACCTCTTTTTCGCGAACCCTGCCAGTCACGCAGGGTTCTTTCTTTACATTTGGTTAAACCAAAACCAACTGCCATGATTTACACGATCATTCTCATACTGTTCTATGTGACCTTCCCTGTGTTTCTGATCTGGCTGACAATAAAGTACCCGCTGTTTAAAAAGATAGGAGCGATTGTTATGGCCTATGGTATGGGGATAATTATTGCAAATATTGGAATCCTGCCGAAAGGAAGCGATGCTTTTCGTGAAGACACGATTACAAAAAACAGAGCATATATTCCAAAATCGGAAATTGTTGAGATGGTTGCTGCAGGCACTCTTCCAGAAGGTGATATCAAGGCAAATAATGTTGCTTCGATACAGGACAGTGTGCAGACGGCAATACTGCCGCTCGCTATACCTTTGATTCTTTTCTCACTAAATGTAAGAAGGTGGTTGAGGTTTTCGGGAAAAGGATTTCTTTCTATGGCTCTTGCCCTGGTGTCAGTCATGGTTATAGTGGCAACCGGATATCTGATCTGGAGAGATAAAATACCAGAGTGTGAGAAGATAGGCGGAATGCTTATTGGCCTTTATACGGGAGGTACTGTAAACCTGGCCTCCATTGCCCTGGCTCTTGATGTTGAACCAAATGCCTTCATCATGACAAATACCTATGACATGATTGTAGGGGCATTTGTAATAATGTTCTTTATTACCCTGGGTCCTACCTTTTTCAGATGGCTGTTGCCTCCTTTTAAAGGTAATGTTAATCAGAGCCCTGAAAGTCTTGAATTTGAGCGGGTAAGAATGGAAGTGACTGAAGAGTTTGATGATTTCACGGGTATGTTCAGGAGGAGTGTTCTGCTGCCCTTACTCGGAGCCCTGGGCCTCGCAATCCTGATTTTTGCCGTCGGGTTCGCTGTCAGTCTGATGTTCCCCGGAGTGCCTCAACTTGTCTCAGTGATACTTACAATTACCACTTTCGGGGTTGCGGCTTCATTCATTCCCAGTATACGAAACATAAAAAAGACCTTCCAGCTAGGGATGTATCTGGTGATTGCATTTTCACTCGTGATTTCATCAAGGTGCGACCTGAGTGTGATATTCCAGGCCAAATACCTCAGTCTCGTTATGTACGTCACTTACTCATATTTCGGCTCACTGCTGCTGCATCTCCTTCTCTCATGGATATTCAGGGTCAATGCTGATGATTACCTCATCACCACAACAGGTTTTGTCTATTCACCGCCGTTTGTGCCGATAGTGGCAGCAGCCCTGAAGAATAAGGATGTTATTCTAACAGGGCTGGCAACCGGTATCCTCGGATGGATTATCGGAAATTATCTGGGTGTAGCCTTCGGTATGTGGCTGGATAAGCTTTAGTCAGTGGTTATCGGTTATCGGTTATCGGTTATCAGCAGGTACTCACCTGACCCGATAACAGATAACAGACAACAGACAACAGACAACAGACAACAGACAACAGACAACCAATTGACTATGTGTTGTATCTAGAAAATGTAATTGAGCCCGATATAGAATCCCATACCGCCATCCTGTGCATTGAAGGTCTTGCCAAAATCGGCTGAGATGACGAAGTTGTCATTCATCGCGATCTTTATACCTGCACCTGCTGCACTGTGAGGTTTGTCTTTTCCGTCAACATAGAAGTTGTCTGCGTTTCCTTCAAGATACTCCTCAAGGTCATCGACATCAACATCTATGAGTGAAGTAACCATTCCCATATCATAGAAGAAGTTTGCTCCAAGATAAAAGTTCTGGTTTATA
>JALOMO010000176.1 GCA_025455395.1 Bacteroidales bacterium | reverse complement strand
ATTATCATTTGACTTGTTTTGCCGGATTGCCACCCTGATCCTCGCGAGTAACTCACCTGTTCTGAATGGCTTCGTCAGATAATCATTGGCTCCACTGTCAAGGGCCTTAACAATATCGTCTTCTGAATTACGCACCGATAAAATGATTATTGACTTTTCATACCACTCTCTCAATCTCTTTAAAACCTCGAAACCGTCAATGTCAGGCAGCCCCAGGTCAAGTATAATAAGTTCTGGCTGACGCTGAGAAGCGTGAATTATTGCTTCCCTGCCCGTTGCAGCTTCAGATATTTTGTACCCGTTTGCCGACAGGGTAATTTCCAGAAGACGTCGGATCTGAACTTCGTCATCAACTATCAGAATTAGTTCTCCCGTTTTCATCACACCCTCATATTTGTTTGTATTCATTTATTTCAGAGGCATTTACCGGTATCTCAATTGTGAAAACTGCTCCGCCTCCATCCCTATTGCTGGCTGACACCGACCCTCCATGAGCCTCAACGAATCCTTTCACAATTGACAATCCAAGGCCTGTTCCCCCTGAAGAAGCTTTCTCTCCTCTGTAAAATTTCCTGAAGAGAAGGTTAAGGTCAGCAGGGCTGAACCCCTTTCCATGATCAGTTACCCTAACAATGAGACTGCCCCTTTTTTCATAAGCAAATGAGACAACTATTTCAGTTCCTTCCGGAGCATATTGGGTAGCATTCAAAAGGAGATTGTGCAGAACCTGCTCCATGAGACCGAAGTCAATATAGACCAAAGGCATATCCTCGGGTATTTCCAGAATTAATATAAACGGGCTCAGTTCCATTCCAAGAGTACCTACCACTTTATTTATAAGATCGTGAACGTCGCACCAGTCCGGTCGTGAAGAGAGGTGCCCGGATTCAAGTCTTGACATGTTCAGGAGGTTTTCGATTAACCTGTTGAGTCTGACAGATGCCTTTCCCATCTCTGAGTAGAGTCTTTTCCTGGTCTGCTCCGGATATTTTTCGGAAAGCAATGTATCTGTGGCCCCCATTATAGTAGCAACCGGGATTCTCAGCTCATGGGAAATAGAATTAAACAGAGTTTTGTATAGTTTGTCTGATTCTGCAAGAATATAAGCATCCTTTGCCTTTGCGCTTAGTAATTCCCTTTCGAATTTTCCTGCCACAAGTGTTACACAAGCCTCCAGGAACTGTTCCTCTGCCGGTGTCAGTGCCTCTTTTAACCTCATACCTATTACTCCAAGACATTTCAGACTACTCTGCAGAGGATAGAATGTCCTCGCTGATGAGCTGTATTCTTCGGTGTCCCTTCCAGCCTTCATTGAATTCTTGAATACCCACATCGCAACCCTTTTATCTGCCTCTGACAGAAATTGTTCATCATTATCCGGGTAGTGAATATTCATTGTACCATCCTCGTCCCAGAGCAAAAGAGCAGGATTAACATTAAAGTACTTTTTTAAGAATTGCTGGGCTACAATTACAATATCTGTTATTTCAGTCGCCTCAAGCAACTCCCTGGTAAGCTTATAAAGCGCAAGTGTCTTTTCCTCCCTGTTTCTTGCATTTCGCTCCTGCCGTTTAACACGGGATGTAAGTATTCCGTTTACCAGGGCAACAATAAAAAACATCACAAGCATTAGCGTGTCTTCAGTATCGCCAATATGTAAAGTGAATGAAGGGGGAATAAAAAAGAAATCCCAGATGACTGCACCAAGTACTGAAGCGAGCAGAATTGGCCCGGTGCTGAAGAAGATGGCAAGAAGGGTAACAACAAACAACAAAATAAAGGAAACCTGCCGGTAACCTATCAGCTCTTTTAATTGATAACAAATTAGAGAAACCAAAATCATTATGACAGTCACCGACACATAATGAAAAAATATGGCATTCTGTTTTCTGAGACTAAAAGGAAACATCATTGTTTGACTCCCTGTTTTCATCAAAGTTAGATCAATAGTTACTTATTGTATTGTTTTATTCAGATTCTGTATGTTTTTATATTCTCCTGTACCAGGTGCCTGTCAGTAATGCCCTGAACAATGCCAGGACGGGAATTATTTCAAGACGACCAGCCCACATCTGGAAAATATAGGTGACCTCAATGGCAGGATGCATGGTCGGATCAACAATACCTGTCGAAAGCCCGGCGGTTGACTGAGAAGAGGTTGATTCAAACAGTGCATCTGCAAAAGAAAAACCATCCGGCATGAAAAAATATGTGACAAAAGTTCCTCCCAGAAGGATCATCAGAAAAAGAAGTGAGAAGACGGCAGCATTTGCCAATTCAGTATTCATCTGTTCCGGAAGGAGACTTTTGCCGTCGAATTTTATTGTTTTGATAGTATTGCGAGAAAGGAATACTTTATTGATCTGCCACCTCATACCCTTTGCAATCATAAGGGCCCTTATCATCTTTATTCCACCCACTGTAGCTCCGGATGCTCCGCCGATGAACATGCCGGCAAAAACGATGAAAACTATTGAGGGTGTGTCCCAGATGCTGATGTTCGAAGTCTGCCAGCCTGTTGTTGACATCGCGCTTACAAACTGAAAAGTACCTTCCCTGAATGGCTCCGGTACTATTTGCGCATAACAAAGGAGAAAGGACAGAATGATGCCTCCAATGAGGTAGCATATTATTAAGGCTCTTGTCTGTATATCTTTCCAGAGCTCACAGAACCTGCCAAGGATAATGAACCTGTAAAAGAATGGGAGAGAGAATGAACCCAGGGCCATTGGCAGAATATACAAGATATCCATCATTGGCGACTTATAGGTAGCAATACTGTCATCAAGTGTACTGAATCCCCCGGTTGACTGCCCGGCCATTGCATGGTTTATCGAATCAAAAAGGTTATCACGGAATGGATAATCGGGCAGGATCAGCCTGGTACCAATAACCAGATATGCCGTTGAAAACAGTGTGATAAAAAAATATGCTTTCCAGATACCTCTTGTTGTCTCAATGATTTTAGGTTTAAGCTTTATACCGGTAGCCTCAGACCTGTACATTAATATTGAGCTGCGGCCGGAGCCAGGATTAAGTACGGCCAGGGCAAGGATTATAAATCCGGCTCCTCCGAGCCATTGAGCGAAGCTCCTGTAGAATAGGACGCCCTTGCCTACAGACGGTTCGTGTACCGCCATGGTAAGGCCTGTTGTCGTGTAGGCACTCATGCTCTCGAAGAAGCAATGGAGGGGGTTCTTAAAATACAAAAGACTCGACTGATACGCTGCGCCCTCAGGTATAAAGTTGCTTAATACCTCAGGTGGCGTGATATTGGCAATTATGTAAAATGGCAATCCGCCCATAATTGTCGAGGCAAGCCATCCAAAAGCAACTATTATCAGCGCATTATTGAAAAGCGGCTCGTCAGCATTTCTATAAAAATACATTAATAGCCGGCCAAAGATCATTGTTATGCATGATGAAAAGACAAAGCCACCGGCTGAATACCATTCGTTATATATGGCAGAGACAGCTGCCGGGACAAGAAAAATAAAACCAATCATCCAGAGAAGCCTTCCGGTTTCTTTCAGAACTACCGGCCGTGTTTTGCCTGAAATTCTCATTTTGCAATTACTATTACTACCATTCGAAGAGGCTGATCCATGAATTTGATAAAAGAACAACTCTGTATTCTGAACCAGTCTGATATGCCGGTGCAAGTTGGTTCTGATTTTATAATTGTTTTATTAATAAATGATTACCTGCCATAAAGATTTTATTAAGATGGCCACAAAAGCCATCTTTTCAATGTTTGACAGGTTGTGGTTTATTGATGTTATTGGAGAGTGCCAGTAAAGAGAAACAGAGTGAGGTGCCACTCCTTAATTAAGAGTGAGTGTGAGTTAAGTGGTACCACCAGGAATCGAACCGGGGACACACGGATTTTCAGTCCGTTGCTCTACCAACTGAGCTATGGTACCATTTCGGACTGCAAATATACTCTCTATTTCTATTTCGTGCAAGAGGAGACTTTCACTTTTTTGGAATGACCAAGAAGCCCCTTTAGGTATTATCTTTGCCCAATCTTTATCAAGCATGGATCTTACATACCACACCCTAACAAACGGAATACGCCTGGTACACTGTCAGACAACCAGCGAGGTTGCTCACTGCGGTGTAATAATCAATACCGGCTCACGCGATGAGCTCCCTGAAGAACATGGCATGGCCCATTTCATTGAACATATGCTCTTCAAGGGCACGACGCGACGCCGCTCCTATCATATCCTGAGCCGGCTCGAGGATGTGGGTGGCGAACTGAACGCCTATACTACCAAAGAGGAGACAGCTATCCACGCCTCCTTCCTCAAAGAAGACTATCCAAGGGCTGTAGAGCTGATAGCTGACCTGCTATTCCATTCAACATTCCCTCCGGCCGAGATAGAGAAAGAGAAAGAGGTGGTGGTGGAAGAGATAAAT
>JALOMO010000175.1 GCA_025455395.1 Bacteroidales bacterium | reverse complement strand
CGGATCATAACAAAGCAGGAAGGACACAGTTATATGGGTTCAGACCGCTTTGCAGTGACCCCCGGACCGCTGAAGGAGGCTCTTGTCAATGATATACCTGAGATCAAATACTCAACAAAATGCAAAGTTAATTTCCATACACTGGAGTATAACGGATCACTTTTAAGCGAGAGCGGCTTTCTTTATACAGACACCGACTTTCTGAAGATATTCACCTTCCCGGTTATTGCAGGTAACCCATCAGAAGATCTGAAAGAGCCTTTCACACTTTACATTACCCGTGAGATGGCTTCAAAATACTTTGGCGATGACAATCCTGTCGGAAAAATAATTCTGGCAGATAATAAATACTCCTTCACTGTCAGGGGAATACTCGAAGATATCCCTCCCAACTCTCATTTCGATTTTGATTTCCTGACATCATTTGAGACATTGAATTCCATGCGGGGTGGAAAGGAAATCATTGAAAACTGGGGATCAAACAGTTATATAACATATATTCTTTTGGCTGAGAATGCTGAACCGGAGACCGTTAAAGGCAAGATCAATGATGTGTATGTAAAATACACAAAGTCAAATCCTCATCTTTTTAAGATAATCCTGGTACCTGAACCTCTCAGGGATATCCATCTTGGTGGAGACATAAACTTTGAACCTGGCAACAACAGCGATATAAGGTATATATACCTGATAACTTCCATTGGAATACTGATTTTACTGATAGCGTGCTTTAACTATATGAATATAGCAACAGCACGTTCTCTTAACCGGGGAAAGGAAACAGGAATTTTAAAAGTCTCAGGAAGCAGCAGAAATGCTCTTATCATTCAGTTTCTGACTGAGTCTGTTTTGCTCTCCCTGGGAGGGCTTTTTCTTGCCCTGCTGATCGTTATGTTTGTTCTGCCGGTCTTCAGCGACTTCACTGACAGGCCTCTAACCTTCAGAATGATACTTGAAACCAGGACTATGGCAAGAATACTGGCAATAATGCTTGTTACCGGACTGCTTTCAGGATTTTATCCTGCCTTTCAGCTTGCCTCTTTCAGCCCGTTAAACCTGTTAACTGGGAATTATAAGAGTACGGGAGGAGGAAGAAGGTCTGGCTATCTCAGAAATATCCTGATTGTAGTGCAGTATGTAATCTCAGTCATTGCACTCATCTCAGCATTTGCAGTACTCCGGCAACTTAAATTTATTCAAGACACTGATCCCGGATTTGTCAGCGAAAACATTATTACAGCAACCATAAGTGATCCTGCTATCCGGAAGAATCCGCAAGCCCTTATCGGCGAACTCAGCACAAACCCGAATATAGTTGATCTTACAACCTCAGCCAATCTGCCGGTGACAATAAGCTCCAACTCAAGGGGCAACTGGGAGGGAAAACCTGCTGATTTTAACCTGGGTATTTATAAAGCAGGTATCGGAGATGATTTCATTGATTTCTACAAATTGAAGATTGTCTCCGGAAGAGGATTCTCAGGTGATTTCTCAACCGACACAATTAACAGCTTTATTGTTAATGAGACTGCTGCCAAACTCATTGGCTGGGAAGAGCCGGTTGGTCAGAAATTCAGCTTCAATCAAAAAGAGGGAATCGTCATAGGAGTGATAAAAGACTTCCACTTCCACTCCCTTCATCTTCCGGTAGAGCCCCTCGCACTCTCGGCGATCGGCAGCGAGGAGTTCAGAGAGGTGGCTTTCATTTCCATTAAAGTCAGACCCGGCTCAATATCTGAAACGAGGTTATTCTTTGAAAAGACACTTAAGGAAATCTCTCCTCATTATATTAACCGGGTCTCAGTTTTCAGCGACCGGCTGGATGAACTTTACAGCTCCGACAGGACACTTGCTGCCATTCTCGTTTTCTCAACAATAGTTGCCCTGTTGCTTACCTGCCTGGGTCAATACAGTCTTTCATCCTATACAACAAAAAGCCGGACAAAGGAGATGGCGATCAGAAAGGTAATGGGCTCGCAACCGGCAGGAATAATGGTCTTACTGGGAACCGAAATGGTCAGATGGATATTTGTATCTCTTGTTTTTGCCTGGCCGACTTCCTGGCTGCTGATTGATAAATGGCTTGAAAACTTCGCTTATCACATAAATATTGGAGCCGGTGTTTTCCTCTGTTCGCTTGGTGTTTCGTTGCTGATCTCGGTGGCGGCTGTAAGTTTTCACCTCATAAAGCTCTCAGGAGTTAACCCTGCAGAGATGATCAGGCATGAATAGGATAAATTATCTGACTAATTTTGCATCTCCAGAAACAACATTATAAATATGAAAACAATCGGATTAGTAGGTGGCACAGGCTGGATATCAACCGCAGAATACTACAGGATAATCAATGAGGAGATCAATAAGAGAACAGGAGGCCAGGAATTCGGGCGCTGTATACTCTATTCAGTCAATTATGCCGACATTGACAGATTCAACAGACAGAACAATAAGGATGGTGTCTATCGCCTCATATCAGATGCATCAGGGAAACTGATAAGCTCAGGTGCTGATTGCATTGTTTTGTGCGCTAATACACTTCATCAGTTTGTTGAAAGGCTGGAACAGGAAACCGATGTACCCATAATTCATATAGCGGAGGCTGCAGCCCATGAGATCAGGTTAAAAAAGATGAGTAAGATCGGTCTGCTTGGCACAAAACAGACGATGGAAATGGACTTCTATAAATCCAGGCTGAAAGAGAGAAATATTGATGTGATGGTCCCGGGATTAAGTGACAGGGATTTTATCCAGAAGACAATCGCCGAAGAACTGGTTAAAGGAGTCTTTTCTGATGATTCCAGAAACAGGTTCATTGAAATATGCAGGGAGCTAAACAGAAGCGGAGCTGAGGGAATTGTTCTCGGATGCACCGAGATACCGCTGCTCCTCAAACAGGAAGATATAAATATTCCAATTATTGACACTCTTACTCTTCACGCCCTGGCAGCCGTTGATTTTGCGCTGGAGGTGTAGGTGAACGGAAGGTCAGAGGCCGTAGTTTTTCATCTTGTTGTACAGAGTCTGCCTTGTTATTCCGAGCTTGCCGGCAACAACACTGATGTTGTTGCCGTACTTTCTGAGATTGTCAAGAATCATTTTCTTTTCCATCTCCCCGAGAGTCATATCTGAATGAGAGGTCCGGGAAGAAGAGATATTAAAAACAAAATCAGAAGGCTTAAGCACTTCGGAATCGCTCATTATTACAGCCTTCTCAATGGCATGCTGCAGCTCCCTCACATTACCCGGCCAGTCGTGGTTCGCCAGTTTTTCGAGTGCGGAGGTGCTTATCTTCATCCTGCCTTTGCCATACCTCTCACAGTTGACTCTCAGAAAATGATTTGCCAGAATGGGTATATCATCAACCCTGTCACGCAGAGGGGGGACTTCAATCAATATGGTGTTTAATCTGTAGAGCAGGTCCTCGCGGAACCGCCCCTCGCTGACCATCTGATTAAGGTCACAGTTTGTGGCGCTGATAAGTCTGATATCTATTGGTATCTGCCTGTTGGACCCTACTCTGACAATATATCTGTTTTGCAGGACAGAGAGCATTTTTGCCTGTGCCTGCAGTGACAGATTACCTATCTCATCCAGGAAGAGGGTCCCTTTATCAGCAAGCTCGAACTTGCCTTTCCTCTCTTCCCTGGCATCGGTAAATGCCCCTTTTACATGACCAAAGAGCTCCGATTCAAACAGCGTCTCTGTGATTGATCCCATATCCACGCTTACCATAAGCTCACCGGACCGTTTTGAAAGCCTGTGAATCTCTCTTGCCACAAGCTCTTTCCCTGTTCCGTTTTCCCCGGTAATAAGAACATTCGCACCGGTTGCCGCAACCTTATCCACAATGTTCATCACATGTATCATAGTAGGCGAAGCGCCGGGGACAATCTTCTCTCCTCCCCTGTTTATCTCACCCTTGAGAAGCTGATTATCCTGTTTAAGGCTTGATGTCTCAACTCTCGAGGCCCTCAGTTTCCATGCAGCATTGACCGTTGTCATCAGCCTCGTGTCATCCCATGG
>JALOMO010000014.1 GCA_025455395.1 Bacteroidales bacterium | reverse complement strand
CCCCACAGCGGATCACGGAGTAATCCGCACTATTTCAATGGAGGATGAGGGAGGGAAAAAAAAGCCAAGGCCCGCCGCCAGGCGGGCCGGGGGATTTTGTTGCAAAGGCTCCCCACAGCGGATCACGGAGTAATCCGCACTATTTCAATGGAGGATGAGGGAGGGAAAAAAAAGACCGAGGACCGCCGCCAGGCGGGCCGGGGGATTTTGTTGCAAAGGCTCCCCACTGCGGATCACGGAGTAATCCGCGCTATTTCAATGGAGGATGAGGGAGGGAAAAAAAAGCCGAGGACCGCCGCCAGGCGGGCCGGGGGATTTTGTTGCAAAGGCTCCCCAATGCGGATCACGGAGTAATCCGCCATCATTAACCAATTATTGAACCAGTAAAATCAGTCTAACATATTGAGCTTGTCAGACACTGGCATTTGTCATCTTTGCAATCAGTTGCCCGCCTGAGTTTATAAGAGTGTCCAGATCTTTATTATCGTATATCCACAAATCAGTCTCTATTCCCAAAATAGTTTTGTCTTTCAGCTCTTCAATAATTGAAAGGTAGTCATGCTGAATCAAGATTTTAAGCGGAGTAATTCTTTTATTTATTTCAAGAAACAGCATAACATCCCGAGGACCTAACAAAATGGCTGGCGTCCAATTGTCAGCAGAGGTTATTGTCAGATTTTCATCGATGAAGTTGATTCCTGATTTGCGTTTGTTTTTTCTGAAAACCAGGTCTACCCAGTCTTTTTTGTAGATATGGCAATTTGTTTCTGGCGGCAGATTAATGGCTGTGTAGATTCCGGTAAAGGTCCCTGAAGAATAGGCGCTTGTGCCATAAGAGTCATATGCACAAAAGAAAAGAGATTGATTTTTTGCAACAATGTATTTTGTATTTGAGAATCTGTCCTTCCCTGGTACAATAAAATTCCTTTCGGAAATGTGTTTTTCCGGATGCATCCCTCTGTCAGAGAGCCTGTCAAAAAGAATGTCAAAAGCTGATTTGTCTGACATAAGGTCCGGTAGTATTAGTAAATTCTTTTATGATTATTACTTGCCAGTATGGCTTTGTTTAATCTTGACATACGGGTAGTCTCCTGTTTTGCACTCATTATCCAGTGAATAATTGTTTTCTGATAAGAGGGAGCCTGCTTTGTGAAAAAGTCCCAGGCTTCAGTATGAGTTTTAAACAGTTTCTCAAAGTTAGCATTTAATCCGGGGGGCTCATTCTCAAAGCTGTAAATTCCTGATTTTGAAATTTTGCGGTTATTGAATACCTCAAGACCAGGCTGTCTCATAAGTCCATTCCTTATAAGTTCTTCAACCTTGTCTATATTAATCTTACTCCAGACGCTTGAGGACTTTCGGGGCGTAAAACGGATGCAGTAGCGTTCATTGTCGATCGATCTTCTTATTCCGTCTATCCAGCCGAAGCAGAGAGCTTCATCAACTGACTGTGACCAGGTCATGCTTGGTTTTCCGGTGGCAACTTTATAATAGCCTACAAAAAGTTCAGATTCAGTTTTATGGTTTTTTTCCAGCCACTTTCTGAATTCAATTTGATCTTTAAAATAGAGTGGTGTCATAGAAAAATACTCGATACAATTAGTTAAGGTTTGTCATAATCAATAAGCTGTTTGAATGAGATCAAAATAGTGAATTACCTGACGAATTCCAAAATATCTTCTGATTGGCAGTATAGAGATCAGCATGAAACGTCCATTATTCCGAAACGGCTATTTAAATAGCATATTATCAGTGGTTTAGTATAATTTCTTAAAATGGGCAACACAAGTCGGGAGGCATAAAGATTAATAAAGATTTGTTTTTCAGGGCAATATGCTGTAAATTTCAAGGCTTGTAATCCAACAGGCATGAGCACTGCAGGTTACTATCTTCGTGTAAATGCATTGGGGGTTATTCATGCAATTATAGTCAACCATGAAGGACTTAGAATTTTCATTTTCCGATGATCTCAAAAATGCAATAAGCATAGCACAATCGATCGCCAGGGAATTCTCCAATAAGAATATTTCACCAGGACACCTGTTGAAGGCATTGCTTCATAAGGATATCGGGTTAGCGTCATTTCTTGAGGCCATGGGTAAGGACATTTATTACCTTGAAGAGTGGGCGGAAGTGAGAATAGAATCATATCCGAAGAGCTCTAAAGTTGAAGAGAATCCGCAGGCTGATGATGAGCTGCTGGCAGTTATAAATGAGGCCGACAATATCAGGCTGAAGCTCTCCTCGGATAATATTGACACTGTATGTATGCTGGCATCCCTGAGTACGCCGGGAGTCGGATTTACGTATGAGCAGCTTAAGACTTTCCCACTGAGGGGAGAAGAGATTATTAATTCCCTGGTCAGGGATGCTGAGCTGAAGGAAGCGGTTGGTTTACCAGATAAAGATAAGAGCAGGACCACTGAAGGGAAGAAGCATAATGCTATTCTTAAATACTGCATTGACAAATCGGCTGTTGCCAGGCAGGGGAGGCTCGATCCGGTTGTTGCCCGCGATAAGGAGATCAGGATGATAGCCGAGGTGCTCGGGAGGCGATCAAAACCCAATGTCATTCTGATAGGAGATCCCGGTGTTGGCAAAACAGCTGTGGTGAACGGGCTGGTTCAGAAACTTGCAGAGAATAAGATCGGTGGAAATCTGGCAGGTACACTGGTTTTTGAGCTTGACTTCGGATCGCTGATAGCAGGGGCCTCCTATAAGGGAGAGGTGGAAGACAGGCTGAAAAACATTATTGCGGAGATAAAGCAATATGAGAAGGCTATTCTGTTTATAGACGAGATACATTCACTCCTCGATAAACAAGGAGGAGCATCGGGTGCCTCAGGCCTTCTGAAACCTGAACTGGCAAAAGGCGAGATAACTGTTATCGGGGCGACATCTGTTGACAACTATACAAAGTATATTGAATCGGATGAGGCGTTCAGCAGGAGCTTCGAGACCATCAGAATTGAAGAGCCTGATGAAACTGTTGCCCTGAGGATGTTAAAGGAGGTGATACCCTGCTACGAAAGACATCATGGACTTACTATAGCTCCGGATGTTATTGAGGAGTCTATCAGACTTTCAAAAAGATACCTTAAGGAGAGGGCCTTGCCTGATGCAGCTGTTGACCTGCTCGACAGAACAATGGCTGCGGTAAAAATGGTATCTGTAAATTCAGCCGACGATCTCAGGTCACTTAAGAGTCAGCTTGATGATCTGGCCTCGAATGTAAATGGCCTGACTGAAGAGGAACTTATAAAGGAACTGAGCTGGTTCAATATTCACCTGAGAGACAGGATAAGTGAGGTTCTGTTCTGTGCTCTTGAGGATGATAAGGATGTCAGCAAGATTGAGACTTCGAAGGAGATTATCGCATATCTCGATGATGTTATTTGTAAACTGACAGACTTTGCAGGTCAGCCTCACGAAACAGTGGAGAAGTCTGACATAGCAGCTGTGGTATCTCATAAAACAGGTATTCCGATAGGGAAGCTTCAGTCGCAGGAGCGTGAGCGGCTGCTAAGTACCGAACAGTATTTAAAACAGAGGGTGGTAGGACAGGATCATGCAATTAAGATTATCACAGAAGCAATTCTCGAGTCTCGGTCAGGATTAAGCAAGGCAGGTCAGCCCATAGGGTCATTTTTCTTTTTGGGACCGACCGGGACAGGTAAAACTGAACTTGCCAAGACGCTTGCAGAATTTTTATTCCAGGATGAGTCCGCCCTCATCCGCTTTGATATGTCAGAGTTCAAGGAAGAGCATTCTGCCGCTCTTTTATACGGCGCTCCTCCGGGATATGTCGGGTATGAAGAGGGGGGGCTTCTTGTGAACAAAATAAGGCAGCAACCCTATGCCGTGGTTCTGTTTGACGAGATAGAGAAAGCCCATACATCTGTTTTCGATATTTTTCTGCAAATACTTGATGAGGGCAAACTGCATGACCGGCTAGGAAAAGAGGGTGATTTCTCCAATGCGGTCATCCTTTTTACATCAAATATTGCAAGCCAGGCTATAAGTGATGCATTTGGCAGGGGAGAGATACCCAGATCGAATGAGATAATGGAGATCATGTCAGGTTATTTCAGACCTGAATTCCTGGGAAGGCTTACTGAAATCGTTCCCTTTGCACCAATAAGTAAGGAAGCAATTGTAATGATATTCAACATACACCTGAAGAATCTCTTCAAGACACTCGAGATTCAGGGAATTGAGCTGGAGATAGAGGAAAAGGCAAAGGAAAGGCTTGCTATTTCTGGATTTACCCCCAAATACGGGGCTCGTCCACTGATTGGAGTCATAAGGAGTGAACTGCGCCGGCCGCTCTCCAGGAAGATCATTTCGGGAGAGGTAACCCGTGGCAGTAGGGTAAGGGTCAGTATTGGCGCAAATGATGAAATTATGTGGTCAGTTGCCAACCCATAAATTATTTAGTATATTTGGTTAGCATAAAATAGAACAAACAAAACCATTTGGGAAACCTTAAATTCATTTAATATGGCTATTTACGACATAGGCGGATCCGAAGTCAAGGGTGACGCCAATGAGGCAATGAGTGAATTACCACAGAACAGGACTTTAATTGTGGAGAAGCTCACAGGTGAACCGCCGGTTAAGCCTGTTATTGCTGAAGGGCTTAAGACGGTGGAAGAGGTTTTTGAACACTTCTCACCCACCGTGGAGATGGAATTTCACGATATGGAGGGGGGAGCACGAAAAGAGACTCTTCACTTCAGAAATCTTGGAGACTTTGGAGTTAAGGGGATAACCAATCAGAGTGAGTTCCTGAAAAACCTTACAGCTCAGAAAGAACAAAATCAGAAGATTATCAAGCAGCTCAGGAGCAACAAGATGCTGCAGAAAGCTCTTGAGAAGGAGGAGTACAAAGCCGCCCTGCTCAATGCCATTAATGCACTGATTAAGGAGCTTGAAGACAATAAGTGATACATTTCTCTACACGATAAACAATACAACAATGGCTGAAGAGTCAAAGCAAATACAGGATAAAGGGCAGTTTAAAGAGTATAAAGTCTTAGCTGTTAACATGATCGATAAGCCTCAGGAGCTGCTCGAAGAGAGTATTAATGCTCTTGCAGTGGTCGGTGGATTTGAGTTGCTTGAGATGGTTATCGACGGAGTTCAAAATGTAAATCCCGAACGCAAAGCCAGGAAGAAAATATTTCTTTCGGAGGCAGGTAAGAAAGGTGAGAGGGAGGAGCTGAAGCGCAGTCTTGGCATTTGGGCTGAGGTATTGTCATCAACAGGCAGCGTTTCAGACATGGTTGATAAATGTACAAGACAGGCCGAAAGCGCTGAAGCAACTCTGAAGAGCAATCTCAAAAATGCTCTCAGTGAGACAAGAGACCTCGAAAGATCCTATCGTTCGGTGGCTCTCTTCTTCAGGAATACCGAAATGGAGAAGCTTAAGAATATTTCATTCCTTAATGCTGATCCTGAGCAGATAAAAGACCTTGATAACACCCGTTTCTTTGATAAGGTCAGGGAGGAGCTTGTTGCCAATTATGACAAGCTGGACCTCAGGAATAACTACAGTATCATGGTTATCCCAGGTTATATGGGCTCGAATAAGGTGGTCGAAAAGTGGGCCAAGCTGGCTCATGAGAATAAGGTAATGCTTGTTACAGACTTCGAGCATCTTGACAATCCGGATGATGTCATGGAAATGTTTGAATCGGCAAACCTGACCGGAGGTGATATGTACAGGTCTAACATAATGATGACCTGTAACTGGCTTGTAGGAAGAAACAAGTTTGAAGAGGTAGGTGAGGAAGAGGAGTTATTTGTTCCGCCTGCCGGTGCGCTGGCAGGAAGCATATACAAGACCCTGATGTCCCAGGTTGTTGCAGGGAAAAAGCACGGGAGCCTGAGTGAAGTGGACGGAGTGGCCTTCCCATTGAAGAAGAGTGAAATCGCCAGCCTTGAGAAAATGGGACTGATCCCGATGGTAAATGAATATGGAAAGGTGATGGCCTTCTCGGCAAAAACCCTCTTCAACGGAGACAATCTCGGGCTGCAGACCTATTCAGTAGTGAGGGTCTTTGATTTTGTTACAAAGGTATTGATGGATTTTCTCAACAGAAGAGCTTTCGAAAACTTCAATAATGTCACCAAGAAAGAGATACAAAGCCAGGTTGTACGTTTTCTCAACGACATAACCGGCCCGGGGAAACTGATAGAGAACTTTTCGATAAAGAGGTTTGAGCAGGATCCGAATCAGAAAGACAGGATCTACCTCGATATAAGTATGAAGCCATACTTCCCGGCCAAGAACTTTATGATCAAGATGGATGGACAAAAGGGCGATGAGGGAAATGAGTGGAGTTCAAAATATGACAATGAATGAGACGCCTGTTCAACTATTACAGTAAATGCGGTTTTGCAAACAATAAAATTTAAAAACAATGGCAACAGTTATCAGGTTCAAAGTTGATGGAATAACCGATGAAATGATTGTCCCATCAGTCAACTTCGGGTTGAATTCCTCTGCGGATGTGAGCAATCCCACACAGGAAATAGATTTCAAACCCATAAGTGTTACTGAATTTTCATTTGCGATTTTATCACCAAAGCCTGAGACAACTCAGAAGCTTATTGAGTGGATATCGTGTCATGAGATCAAGAAAGAGGCTAAATTCATAATTAATAAGCAGGCTCTGACTGAATCAGCAAGAGAAATAACACTGAAGGATGTCTGTCTGACCAGTTACAATGAGAGTATTGAGGAGGCCTCTTCGTCAATCACTCTTACAGTTGTGGGTCGGAAGGTCAATATCGGTGACATTGAGATTGACCAGTCAACGAACCGGTAAACAATTGATTATACCTGCCCCTAAAAAGTTAAGGGGTGGAATCCTTGAAAGAAAGGGTAATTGTTTTTTCAGTTCACTTCCATGATATGGTACTATCTGCGAAACTACATATTGAAGGACATCAGAATGAACAGGAGGGCATCCATCTGTTGTCATGCGATTATCGTTTTTATCAGGAAATAGACCAGAGAGGGCTGCCCACCTCCAAGGTGCATGGGGGGGTAATTGATCTCTCATTTGCAACCATTGAGGATAACGAAATAATCCAGTGGATGATTTCAGAAGATGCTGACAAGAATGGTAAAATTACCTTCTCAGGAGATAATAATACAAAACCGTTCAAGACTCTTGAGTTTAAGGATGCCAGGCTTGTATCATACAATGAGAGTTTTGCAGACCAGTCTTTGATGATAACCACCTTGTCAATATCGGCCCGTCAGATATCCATTTCGGGAATAAAGCATACAAATACCTGGCTGGGGTATAAATAGAGCTCCTGTCAAGTTCTTAAGGGCCTTATCTAACTTACCTCCGTGTCCTATCCGGATTATTTATTTCAGAATATTAAAACAGATTTCTTATGGCACTTGCATCAAAGATCAGGATTGAAGTTGAGGGCGAGGAGTTGAAGGACTTCCTGAACCTTACAATCAGGCAGAGTATCTATACCCACAGTGAGTTCGAGGTAGTATGCCGGATGGATACCTTCGAGGATAAGGATGGATTTGTCATGGAGCAGTCGAAAAAGCTAATTGGCTCCGTCATGACTATTGCAATTGAAGCGAAACCCAAGGGGCAGTCGAAGGGGTCGGAACATTTGTTCAAGGGGCTGATTACTGCAATACGGACCGACAAATCGCATACAAGTGAAGCTGATCACGTAATCCTGTCGGGATATAGTCCTGATATTTTAATGAGAGATAACCCCGGTTGCTACTCATTTGAAAACAAGAGCCTGAAACAAATAGCGGATGATATTCTAAAGCCATATCCCAAGGATGTGCTGAAGACAAAATGTGATCCGGTAAAAAATGACAACCTCTCCTATACTGTTCAGTATAATGAGACAAGGTATGACTTTATGCGACGGCTGGCGGCAAGGTATGGAGAGTGGTTTTTTTATGACGGGACACAGCTCTTCTTCGGCAAACTACCGGATAATACAACTGACCTGAGGCTGGGGCTGGATCTCACTGACTTCAATTTCTCGATAAGACTGAATCCATTGAAGTTTAAATACATAGCCTATGACCGTACAGCGGCTGAGCTGGTGGAAGCAGCTTCAGCAAAATCAGGGGGGAAAGACAATCTCAATAAGTATGGCGGCTTTGCGCACGATATTTCAATGAAAGAATATGGTCAACAATCCACTTTATTTTACGATCACCTGAACGTAGCTGATAATGATTATAAAAAAGAACTGAGCCATGTTGTCTCTCTTGAAGAGGGAACCACAGCCTTAAGCATGTCATTGATGAAGGGCGGGAGTCAGAGTCCGCATCTCAGGATAGGGAACAAAGTAAATATTAAGGCACCTAATACAGGGCAGGATGGTGATGTCGATTACGGGGAATATATTATTACTTCATTAAACCATTTCTGTGATAATACCATGAATTATCACAATAGTTTTGAGGGAATCCCTGCTGATGCGAAGATCCCTGATTATACTGATCCTTGCGCAATTCCGCGGTGTGAAACACAGAGTGCGGTTGTTAAGGACAATAATGATCCGGATAAGCTTGGGAGGGTGAGGGTGAAGTTCTTCTGGCAGGAAGAGAATATGTTAAGTCCATGGCTAAGACCGGTTAATGTCTATGCAGGTGCGGAGAGAGGATTGTATTTTATCCCTGAGACAGGAGATGAAGTACTTGTAGGATTTGAAGGGGGCAATGCAGAGAAGCCTTTCCTGATAGGAAGCATGTATCATGGGAAGAATAAACCCGGGGCCGGTTTGGCTGATAAGGATAACAGCTTTAAAGGTATAATTACAAGGAGTAAACTGAAGATAGAGTTTGATGACAAGAAAAAGGTTACCACGATTGAAACACCCGGAGGTAACAAGGCTGTTCTGAGCGATGATGGCAAATCAGTACTGCTGCAGGACCAGAACAATAACAAAGTAGAGCTCACAACTGCCGGCATAACTCTTGACAGTCCGAAGGACATAATAATTAAATCAAAGGGCGGCATAACTATTAATGCCGCTAACGCGGTTAAAATTGCCTCAAATGCAGACGTTAACGTTGACGCGATGAATGTCAACATGGAAGCAAAGGTAGGGTTAACTGCAAAAGGGTCAGCTTCAGCTGAGCTTTCGGCTTCAGGGCAGACGACAGTCAAAGGAGCAATGGTAATGATAAACTGATAGAAAATGCCACCCGCAGCAAGATTGACAGATATGCACACATGCCCGATGCAGACACCGGGTGTTCCTCCCATACCACATGTGGGGGGACCCATTACAGGACCCGGTGTCCCGACAGTATTAATCGGAAAACTGCCTGCCGCAGTTGTTGGAGACTCTGCAGTATGCGTCGGACCGCCCGATGCAATTGTGAAGGGATCCGCCACTGTGATGATTGGCGGAAAACCTGCTGCCCGACAAGGAGATACTACCGCACATGGAGGATCAATAGTACTGGGATATCCGACAGTTATGATCGGAGGTTGAATGAACTTTCATCGCGGCACCCTGGGTGATTTATACCATGGAATAACTGTAGAGCCTGTTGTGAAAGATATTTTTGCCTTTTTACTTTTTAAGATTAAATTTGATAGGCTATAAACTAGATATGCTGCTATGATAAGTAATGTCCTGGTACTATTCAGTATCTGTGTTATCCTCTCTGCAATTTTTTTCGCGGTTTACCGGGCTAAGGTTAAAGAGTCAGGCAAAAAAAAGTGGTTGGTTATGCTCTATCTTGCATCAGGAGGAGTACTTATTGGTCTTGTCGGCCTCCTGGGATTTATAGATTTCGTAAATCTTAAGGTTTGGACTTTCATTGCTGCGCAGGGATGGTTACTGACCATCGGTATCTTCCATGCCTGGCTTCTTGAAAAGCTTATACCGCTTGATGATAAAAACGCCGGGAGGATTATTTTCACAATTGCCTTATGCTTTTTCGGGTATGCCCTTATTGTCATGCCTTTTGCATTTTACTTCAAGACTGCCTTCCCTTTGTATTACTTCATGCCGGCATTCTTTTTCCTTGCACCCACATTTGTATATATCGCCTTCAGCAAATTCATAGAGATTCCTTTGAAGGTTTTCAAAACGTGGAAGTTCCCTTCTCCCGGAACATTGCCTGATCCGAGCGACAGTGAAATGGCTGATCCGATAATTGTTAATTTCGAGATCAGCAAGCAGTGTGCTGAAAAACGTACGGTTTTTAAAGCCAAGGCACCCAAGGGAATGAACCTCGGGAAACTCTTCTATTTCTTTATCATGGATTATAATTCCCGCCATTCAGATAATCCAATAATGATTACCGACAGTAACAATAAGACGTTCGGATGGTCATTCTATTTGACACCAAGTATAATCCACGGAAGAACTCATCTTGATCCGGAGGTGAGCGTATCAGGGAACAGGATTAAAGAAAATGCATCGGTGATTTGTGAAAGAACAAACCAGTAATCAATATTGCTCAAAACATGAAAGCTTTAAATACAAAAGAACGAAACTCAGCCATACTCAGATTTTCTTTATGGCTCTTAATATGCGTGATAATTATATGCGTACCTGTAATTATTACCCAGTACATTACCGGTGAACAGGAAAAAATAAAGGAAGGGGAGAATGAGAGCCTCATTGAACAGATAAACTTTGAGAGAGAGTTTTTTGCAGTTGAGATCCAGAAGATCATGGATCTGATGACAAGCAAGGAGGCTAAAGAGATAGACACAGACAAGTTCAATGCTGAGCTGCTTAACATTATAAATGAAATCAAAACGCAGACTGAAACGGTGACAGACTGGCGGGGCGATATGTACCGGAACATTGTCAGCATTGCTGATTATCTTATAACCGCAAACCGGATTATGAGTGCCTCCGCAAACTACAGGGAAAAGCAGATAAGTGAACTCAACAAAGTCATTCTTGAATTTGAAGAGTGTGGAGAGACAATTGCTGACCTTAATGATGAAAAGAAAAAGAGGGATCTTCAGCAGGGACTCAATGATGTTGAGACACAGTTCAAAAGAGCATTAAAAATGCTGAACAATTATAAAGGAGGTATTTAGATAATCAGGATTTAATAATAATCCTGAAAGGGAAGACGTTCGCAGAGCGTGATTCGAGTAGGACCTGCAATTTATGTCTCATTGCATTTTGTTCAGAAGGGCTGATATCGAGTCCCTTTTTGATGAACAGGCAGACCTCAATAGTCCTTATAAATCCTTCAGATTTATTGGTCCCCTTATCAATTCCTTTTTCAATGGTTACCTTTGAAAGTGAGTCACCGAAGTACTCAAAGCAAAGGGCCTTTATGTCCTCCTGGGTAACAACTCTCTCTCCTGACTGCAATGCCCGCCGGTATGTATTTATGCGGGCTTCAGTATTTGGCTTCTCCTTGCCTCCTGCTGTTGTAGTCATCAAACGTGCTGTATTGTAATCGAGGTCATCAGCACGGTACACGTTGAGGGCACTGCCGGCCCTGATGTTATTTGCAATGATGCCGTTAATAGACCAGAACTCAACAAAAACCTGTCTGTCCCCATCCTGCGGTTTGAGCATCAGATATGCGGTATCTCCCTTCTCGAGTTGCACATCTTCAATTTTCTTTTCTATACGTGCTATTGCCTGGTTGAGTTCCCTCAGATTGGAGGAGATCATGTCAGACCCAATGACATTGAAGGCTGCACTTTCCTCTTTCATCAGCTCCAACAGGTATTCCAGGTATTCCATTGCATTGCGGGTGTCAAACCTGCCGACACCGTCCAGCCGCAGCAATGCCGATCCTTTTTCCAGGTCATCCTGACTCTTGAAATGGCTTATCTTATATGACTCTCCGGCGCTGTTGGTGACGCGTTTGAGGTCAAAAAAGAGATCTTCCGTGTGGAGTGGGATGATATTGATAAGTTCACGTGTGCTGCCTGAAAACTCATTCTGCCTCCTGTTGATGACAGGAAAACAGTTCATTGAACAGGTAAGATTCTCCAGCAGATCATCAGGTAACGGACTGGAAAACTGCATCTCAATCCATAGGATATTCTTATCAATGTTTGAAAGTTCTTTTTCTTCTACTGACACAGACAGCGCGTCAGGCAGCTTTCTGCTTTCTGTACCCGGAAGGGCTTCAATATCTCTCAGGTGAAGAGTTATGAATTGCCGTTCGAAAAAGAGATTCACATGATGTGATATCTTCGAAGAGAGATCCAGTTCACGGTTAACAACCTGGTAAATATTGTGATCCTGTTGTCCAAGGTCATTTATCCCTTTATTTGCATTAATATAAGAATCTGAGATCTTCCACTGACATGAATCAAGATCATCAAGAAAGGACTGCTTCATGTGGTCACTCACAAGGTCAAAGAATAATGTTATGTCTGTTAGCGGTTCATTCATCTCCAGACCTAAGTAAAGAGAGGAGCGGGATAACGGGTTCTTCAGCCTTTCGGCTACAATATCCTTATACTGGTCATCAACTATTTCATAGATTCTCTTATTTGCGGCGAGGTAGCGGACCCGGCCGTCAATGAGGCCGTATGTTCCTGTAGGGCTGAAAAATATCTGTTTGTCCTCACTCTTCTTATCATACTGGTCGCTCACTTTTATGTCTGCATAGAACTGATACCCGGGCAGGACTCTGGCACTCTTTCCCGATGGTCTGGCAAAAGCAACAGCATAGGCCGGTTGCGGGCTTGTAATTGGCTGCGGAGTTAAGATATTTACCAGTCTTTCAATGATCCTTGATTCGGCATTGTTGATTTCGCTTGAAATTTTCTCCAGTTCAAAAGCACATGCCCCCAGCAGCAAGCTAACAAGCGGATCAAAGGAACTCTCGGCCTGAGGCTCCTGAAATCCCCAGATCCGTGCAGCGTTCCTGATCATCCTGCTTTTTATTTTGTCTTTGCTTTCCCTCATTCACTTTCTGTTAATAGTATGATAAAGGTCCCATATAAAATACTTCATTGTGAATGAATGACTCATTCGTTTTACGCAAGGTACCCTGAACAGTTATCTGTATTCTCTGCCTTACTCTTCTTTTATAGACGGTGGTTACAACCTGATCGAATCCGACACTTACCTTAACGGAACCAAGTCTTTTTTCATGTTTCACAATGGCATTCCCGAGTGATCCCGCGAGCCTTTCCTTGAATGCCTGTGCGTTATCTATCGTTTCAAAATCAAATTCCCAGAGTTCATTCCCAAAAGACTCATCCTGCTTATTTTCGCCAAAGTGAGTGACAGCGATCAGGTGTATCATCCCGGCCACGGAATCACTCAAAGAACAACGTTTAAGCTGCTTTTGCCTGGTAACAAGCCCTAACTGAAGTGGTATTTGCAGGTAATCATTTGCCATTGTAGTACTTATTTGTCAGGAGCTTAATCATCTGCCAGGAAACTCTTCTTCGGCTTTCCTTCTTCCTTGATGTATATCTGTGTATCACGACGTTTGCCAATGTAGTCAAGTTGACTTAAGGTACCGAACAGCTCAGCCATTATCTCGATAAATGTCATGAGTTTTGATAATATTATCCCTATTTCGTAGTGATTGTAACTGTAGTTGGCAGCATCAACTATAAGCTTATCCAGATCCCCTTGTTTCATGCTGCACCAATCTGAAAAATAGTTGATCATCTCTTCTTTTCGTTCAGGGGTCTCTGTATTTATAGTATTCCTTAAACCTCTTGCGAACTGGGAAACGGCTTCAAACAGTGATACAGGGGGAGAGTGTTTCATGAACAGGCGTTGCCTTGTCATCTGCAATCCGTGCAGGGCAGCTATCTTTTCCGCAAGAAACAATACTGATCCGGCAAGGGGGGTCTTTTGTTCCTTGGCATGTATCTTACGGATAATAACCAGTATATCAAGCTCAATTTTACTGAACATCTCAAGCAGCCTTGCTTCAAGAGCCAACAACCTCTCATCGCTTGATACTCTTGAGCATGGAGGTACATAATCCTTATCAAATTCTGGCACATTGTCTTTAACGGACAGTTTGCCTATCACAAGAAAAAAATCACCGAAGCCGGACTTATTCATTTGCTCGACAGGTACAACAAACAAGGAGTATTCGGGGATGGCATACGGATGTCTCGGGGGGTTTTCTGCCGGGTCAGCATGACCTACAGGAACACGGTTGTAAGGATTGATCTTGAGCACTATATAGAACTGGCCTGAGGTGCGGTCAGAGGTCTGTAATTCTGAACCGCTTAAACTGATTTCTATCTCTGAGGAATCCGTCAGTTCACTGTCAAAATCAATTAATAATCCTCCAGATGTAATCGCCAGACACCGTCTCAATTTCAGATTGACATGATGTTCAGGACCAGTTTCGCAGGCAATTTCAAGTGATTTTTCACCATTCTCCTGCGGAAGGATACCAAAGTTATAGGGATTGATCTGAAGTCTGGCGGCAAGATACTGCTGATAAATCAATGCATCTTCCATGGTGATGAAATGATTTTTGTTGATCTTCATTCCATCAATCCAGTTAACAAAGTAATGTTTATTTTTTTTAGCCATAGTCTTTGATTTCTTGTTTCTGATCTTTCAGGCCTCTATCTGTTGTTTACTTTTTTTTCTCTGAATCAGGGTAAGTTCTAAATTATAGTGCTGTAACCAATTACTGATTGAGCTTTATCATTGTCAAGCACAAATGACTGCATCTCTTTCTGCATATTAACGTCAATTTCATAATCCATCTCCAGTGGTAGGAAAAAACTGCAGAAACAGCCGATGAATTGTGTTATCTCCCCGTTTTCCAGATAAGGTTCGATCCCGGTATGTTTCAGAGGACCAATTACAAACCGTATTACTTTGCATGATTCAAAGGAGAGTCCTTCGGTAATAAAGTTTCTTCCCAGTTCTGCCTTACCGAGTGAATAGTCGATTTCCGGGTCAGAAGATCTGTTTGCTCTCTTGTGGGCCGTCGTATGATGAAGAGTATATGTCACCTCCTCTCCAAGGATCGCCCCGAGGCAGCTGGCTGTCATCTCAAAATCACCTGCTATTTCCTTTACAAAAGGAAGCATGGCGCTGAGTTTTGTTATCAGCTTATTTGGCAACGACCTGTCTATTTTCCAGAAATCGAGGAAGAAATCATCGAGGCTGTAATCATTAAGTTTTTCGAGAATGGATCTTTCCTTAAGTTCAAGCTGAACCCGCTGGTAAAAAAATTCATTCTCAAAGGGTTGAAAGAATCTTCTGGTTTCCTTCTCGGTTTTCGATTCTTTCCTGGAATCGGAAGCCATTCCATTTCCCGAGATAAGTGCTGATTCTGGTGATGAATGGAATAATCCTTCAGGCAGCAGGTCATACATACCGTCCCTTGAGAGATAAATGGCCATAGTCTCCTGCACATCATTGATCACACTCTTATCGGCTCTGAGAATATCTTTACTGTATCCGCGTTTAAAAAGACTATCAAAGAAAACCAGGAAGTCAGAATCGGTAAATCCCTCCAGTATCAGGTCAGCCATCAGAACCTCTGCTTTGATATCAGACGGGTAACTGTTTATCAGTTTTATCAGATAGTCCAGATCTTTCATTATGAAATTGATGGCTCTTCCTACAAATATAATTAATTGTGAGATGTAGTCTGTTGTGATGCAAATTCCTTTTTATCAGGGGCGAGGTATTTATAATACTAAAGCATCTCAACGAGATCAAAGTCAATAATCCCGTTTTCTCTCTGCTTTCTTTTAACAAGCTGGTAGCTAATAAGGCCAAGGGAATCTATTTGGTTGTTCTTCGGTACAATTATCGGCCATGATGATCTGACCAGAGCCCCAAACAAACCTGTGACTGCATCGAGCTCAATGTTATCAATCTTAGCCCACATATGGGCGGCGAAGCTGTACCTTTCCGGTTTCCCATCAAGACTGACATTAGGGGGGGAGATTGATTTCATGTTAGGATCAAGCCCTGCTATGCTTATGCGTCTGCCGGTTGCCTCGCTCCATCCGCCTGTATGCTGTAACGGAGGAAGATAAATATTTCTGACATATCCTGTTAAGAAAACAATCAGATATGATAGTGATTCACAGTTCCACCGGTTGTGGATTATCATGTGTGAGGGATGGGCTCCTCCGGCACCATAATCTTTTTGCCTGGCAAATGAAAGCACCGCTCTCCAGATGTCTGTTCTGTCACTTCGGCCTGGCTGCAGTTTATAGGTTTTGGCAATGCTGTACAACCTTTCGTAGAGTTGCTTCCCGTCTGGTGCACATAACCTGATAATTTCTTCTTTAAATGCCATGGCAGATTTTGATAACTCATAATAAGTGAATTATAAAATTACTGATTTCCAATTCTTTTGTCAATAGGAAAGGGTTGATAATTTATTTCTAAGCTTTCAATGGTATATGATGCCTGAAGGTCAGACCACCCCCCGGTCTGATAGATCGACAGACCACCCCCCGGTCCGTCAGTCGCCGGACCGTACCCCTCCTGACTCAGGAGGGGAAATCATCATGTAATATAATTCCTTACACCCTGTACCCTGAACCTTGTACCTTGTGCCCTGATAACCGACAACCAATTATTCCCCTCTCCAAACTAATTTCTTATTTTAGCATCTTCATTTAATGATTAAGGCTTGCCAATGGGTAATCAGAGAAGCATGGTCAGAACGCTTGGGCTGACCTATGTCATTATCATTGTTATTGCAAACATCGTCGGCTCGGGTGTCTTTAAGAAGATCGCACCTATGGCCGGTGAGCTCCACTCCTCTGCCTGGATCCTTGCAGTATGGCTCGCTGCGGGTATTATAACCCTCTTCGGAGCTCTCAGCAATGCCGAGGTAGCAGGCCTGCTTGCTGATACCGGCGGCGAATTCATTTACCTCAGGAAGATTTATGGCCGTTTCTTCTCATTCCTTTACGGATGGTCACTCTTCACCGTGATCCAGACAGCTGCAGTCTCAGGAGTTGCATATGTGTTTACTCAGTCACTCAACAGCATCATTCCAATCCCCGATATGCTCACCTCTTTCTCTGACTTTAATATCGGTGGGATATTTTATCCCTTCCAGGATTTCGGCATTAAATTAACAACTATCCTGCTCATTCTCTTCCTGACCTTTCTGAACATGTCGGGGCTGAAGAGCGGAGCTTGGGTCAACAAGGTAGTGCTTATACTTGTCGGAGCCGGACTGCTTATAATTGTGATCGCCGGACTGGCTGCTCCTGATGAAAAGGGTGTCAGTCATGCCTGGATGGCAGCGCCGGGAAGCAGTGCGGTTACCCTCTCGTCATTTTACACAGCGATGCTTGCAGCATTCTGGGCTTACCAGGGGTGGGTATCAGTAGGATTTATTGGAGGAGAGGTAAAAGATGCAAGAAGGAACATACCCATTGGGATAACGACAGGTGTTATAATTATCATAATTGTCTACGTAGCAGTCAATTACACCTTTCTCAAACTTCTTACCATCCCGGAGCTGGAGGCAATAAATACCGCCGGCAACCAGATTGCAGCCACAGAGGCAATAAGGGGTATCTGGGGCACGCAAGGGGTACTTTTCATTTCAGTCCTTATCCTGATCTCAACGCTTGGATGCACTAATGCCAGCATACTTACCGGAGCACGACCCTATTATGCCATGGCCAATGACGGTATGTTTTTCAAAGGGCTGGGTAAGCTCAACAGACACAATGTGCCGGGCAACTCATTGCTCTGGCAGGGTATATGGGCATCGGTACTGGTGCTGTCGGGCACCTTCGACCAGCTGACTGATATGCTTATCTTTTCAGTTTATATATTCTACGGGGCCACAGCCATGGGTGTGTTTATACTGCGCCGCACGATGCCTGATGCCCACCGGCCTTACAAGGTCTGGGGTTATCCGATTGTCCCGGCCATCTTTGTTCTCTTCTGCGTAGGACTCTTCTTTAATACCATTGTCACCCGTCCGCGTGAGGCCTTCATTGGCCTCTCACTGATACTGGCAGGCATTCCGGTTTATTTCCTGTTCCGGAAAAGGGGAGGAATGCAGGGCTGAGTGTCACACCTTCATGGCCCTGTAGCGCCTGATCAGGTTGTTTGTGGAGCTGTCATGAGTCAGCTTGTGTTCCGTTACACTCTCAAGCTCGGGAATGATACGCTGGGCCAGTACCTTCCCAAGTTCCACTCCCCACTGGTCGAAGGAACCAATGTTCCAGACCACCCCCTGGGTGAAGACATAGTGTTCATAAAGGGCAACGAGCTTGCCCAGTGTCTCCGGAGTGAGCTTCCTGGCAAGGATCATATTCGAGGGGCGGTTGCCCTCAAACACCTTATGAGGGGCGAGCCACTCAGGAACACCTTCGTCCCTGACCTGTTCAATAGTCTTGCCGAAGGCGAGGGCCTCTGCCTGGGCGAATACATTTGCAATCAGAATGTCATGATGTCTACCGATCTGATTCAGGGGCTCGGCAAAGGCAATGAAGTCACACGGTATCAGCCTTGTCCCCTGGTGGATGAGCTGGTAGAATGAGTGCTGCCCGTTGGTGCCCGGTTCTCCCCAGTATACAGGGCTGGTATGATAATCTACCTCTGTCCCGTTGAGCGTCACATGCTTTCCGTTCGATTCCATCGTAAGCTGCTGAAGGTACGCAGGGAACCGTTTGAGGTACTGCTCATAGGGCAGGACAGCGATTGTCTCTGCACCGAAAAAGTCAGTGTACCATAATCCAAGAAGACCCATTATTACCGGCAGGTTTGACGCAAACGGTGCCGTGCGGAAATGAACATCCATTGAATGAAATCCTTTCAGCATGTCCATGAAGTTATCAGGGCCGATGGCGATCATGGTCGCCAAACCGATTGCAGAATCCATTGAATATCTTCCGCCTACCCAGTCCCAGAATCCGAACATATTGTCTGTGTCGATACCGAATTTCGACACCTCGGCACCATTGGTCGAGACAGCAACAAAATGTCTGGCTACCGCTTTCACATCACCACGGAATGACTTTAAAAGCCATTCCCGGGCAGTGAGTGCATTGGTCATGGTCTCAATGGTGGTGAATGTCTTTGATGACACTATGAAGAGAGTCTCTTCACCATCAAGATCAATTACGGCTTCAGCAAAGTCTGTTCCGTCAACGTTTGAGACGAACCTGAAGGTGAGGTTGCGGTCACTGTAATGCTTCAGTGCCTCGTAAGCCATAACCGGGCCAAGGTCTGAACCTCCTATCCCGATATTGACAATGTTTCTGATCGGTTTGCCGGTATATCCTTTCCAGGATCCGCTACTGACCTTTTCAGCAAATACTTTCATCCTGGCAAGAACCTCATGCACTTTTGGCACCACATTTTCGCCATCCACAAAGATTAATTCTTCCTCCGGCGCACGTAAAGCCACATGCAGGACGGCGCGGTTCTCAGTGATATTGATCTTTTCACCACTGAACATTGCTTCGATGCGGGCTCTGAGATTTGACTCATCAGCAAGGCGGAAGAGGAGCTTTAAGGTTTCTTCCGTGATCCTGTTTTTAGAATAATCAAGGAAGATACCCGCAGCCTCCACTGTCATTTTCTCGCCCCTTTGAGGATCAGTGGCAAAGAGCTCACTGATCTTCGGAATACCGTTCCCGTGGTGTACAACAAGATCCTTCCAGGCATTAAGCTCTGTTAGTGGTTTATGATTTGATGTCATAGGGCAATTATTGCTAAAGTGTTTTGCTTTTTGAATCGATAACGGCCAGCAGTTCATTCCATGACCTGACGAATGCCTTTGCCCCATCCTCCTGAAGCCTCGCAGCCAGGGCTTCAAGGTCAATGCCTGCTCTCACAAACTCTGAGAGCACCTCTTCACAGTCACCTCCATCGGTTGACAATACCGGGCCGATTTTATCATATCTGCTGAGAGCCAGAAGGGTTGCCTCAGGCATAGTGTTCACTGTATCAGCCGCGGGCAGGGCGTTGACATACAGTATATCGGAAGCCATGGGATCTTTTGTCCCGGTACTTGCAAAGAGGAGTCGTTGCGGGTTGACTCCGGCTTTGATTATTCTTTTCCATCGCGGAGAATTCATCAGTTCAACGGAAGCCTTATAGGTACGTTTAGCCATTGCGATACCAAGCCGGTTCTTAAGGTCTGCTGTAACCCTGTCAGTTACGGCTCCGTCCCAGCGGCTGACGAACAGTGATGCCACAGAGCCTACATTTGGATCAAGGCCTGCGTCGAGGCGACGTTCAATGCCTCTCAGCCAGGCTTCGGCTGCAGCAAGATAGTGCTCACGTGAGAACAGGAGGGTTACATTTACAGGCACCCCTGAAAATATTGCCTCCTCAACGGCCGGAAGACCCTCCCTGGTGCCTGGTATTTTTATGAAGAGGTTGGGCCGGCCAGCACGGGTGTAAAGATCCCTGGCTGCTTTGAGTGTGCTTTGAGTATCATAGGCAAGAAGTGGTGATACTTCAAGAGAGACCCATCCATCAATGGTATTAGTCTTCTCATAGACCGGGAGGAAGAGATCAGCTGCCCTGATCAGGTCCTCAAGCGCCAGGTCAAAGAATACATCCTCAGCTGATTTCCCGTTTTTCAGCCCTGAAGTGATATTGTTCTCGTAGGCCCTGCTCTCTTTTATAGCCTTTTCAAATATGGTCGGATTGGAGGTAAGCCCTGTCACCGAAAGCTCGCTGATATATTTTGTGATTGTTCCGTTATCAAGATGATCACGGGTAATATTGTCGAGCCAGATACTCTGACGCATGTTGTGGAGAAGTTGTGTCGCTTTCATTAAAATTAGCTTGTATTGAATTTTGCTTTAAAAAACTGATCGTAAGAAGAGATACTTTAGAAGTCAAAGCTTGCCAGCAGGGAGATTCTTGTTGACCGGCCGGTTTGTTCGTCTATGTTGGTCCGCGAGCCGGTTGTAAGCTCAATGCCCAGCCTGATTGTCTCAATAGGGTTGTAAAAGATGTTTGATGCAAAATACTTGCTTGACTTAAAAGTATCATCTGACTCAAATTCATAGCCCATGATGGTGGAGGTGCCTCCGGTGAAAGAAAATCTCCAGGAGGGGTTAAAGATGAAGGAATAGGTTATAAAACCTCCCCTGATTGTTTTTAGTCTCATTGTTTCAGAGCCCTGGTCATAAACAGCGTCGAGTTGTCTGCCGACGAACCCCACATAGTAATTGGCAATACCGCTTCCAAACGAATACTGGCCTGAGATTGTGCTTTTGCTTGTCAGACTGATGTTTGTGCTCAGCAGTATCCCCCAGCCATAAAGTATATCCATTTTTGTCTGATCCAGATATTCAATTCTTCTGAATATGCCTGCAACCTGGAAATGACTTTGACCCCGGAAATACTTATAACGTCCTGCAATATCAAAGTTGCCCTGTTTGTTTTTATCAGGGATGAGAGAATCAGCCGGGTTGTAATAATCAGAAGTTGGTGATTCAAAGGATATTCCTGCTATACTGTTTCTGCCGTATTTTCTTTCATATCTTATTATCCCGTGTCTTTTGCTCAGACTGCTGTTTGGCCCTTCGAAATCTACCGTTGTGGGCAAAGAAGCGTTGTCCATGAATGTACTCCAACTGTATCCGAGTTTGAAAAAATTCCATTCGGCATATGCATGTCTGAGGCGCCACAGTGATTCACTCTTGCTGGCAAAGTCGACCTCAATATATGTCTTGATCGCACCTACCTTCGTGCTGGCTGTTCCTTCCATTCCGAGACGTGACTGCCTGGCCCCGACATATACGCTTGAGAGGCCTTCAATATTTTCTTCTCCGACCGGGATCTCGTAGGGCATAAAGCCTTCAGTGCTGTTCATTCCCGTGAAGTCATAGTAGCCGTTTACCCTGACGCTTCCCCGAAACTGAACCTTGTATTTCGACTGGGCAAGGTCGAGGGGGTTTACATCCCTGGCAACCTTACTTGTATCTGTTTTTACCGGCTGTAATGCAATTGTATCAACGCGGCTTGAGAAGACGTAGACCGTATCGGTTACAATTTTTTTCTCCACCGGTGTGATATCAAGCCTGAGAGTATCTCTTGTCAGGGCATTCCCGGCAATGGTAATCAGGGGGAAATTCCATTTATAGGTTGAGCCTTTTTTCAGTATCTCCCTTCCAAAGACAGGATAGAGGCCGGGGGCGGAAGAGAAGTATGTTATCTCCTCATCAGTGAATACAAGCTCTTTTTTCTCATGCGGATCAAGGGTGTAAATATTCCTGTTTATCCATAAAAAGAGTGAGTGGCCGGTGTTATTGATCAGTTCAAGGGTGATCACCCCCTCACTGCCTTCTCCGGATCTTTCAGAAAAATGCTGTTCCCGGAAATACAGGGTGTCGGTGACTGTTATCAGTGATTCATAGACAAAGCCAAAGGAGCTGGATTCGATGTCGAATACCTCCACAAATCCGTTCTGCGGTTCGCGGGGCAGTATTACAAGCAGGTTTGAGCTGCCTATTGTACTCAGCACCTGTGAGTTCATCCCTGGTGCCTGCCTGAAGTTTATCTCTTTTTCTGAGCTGCCGAGCCTGATTTGACCATGTGCCTGATACCCGGATGCGAACATCAGAACCAGTAAAAATGATACCTTCAATGAATTCATTGCCATTTTACAGCTTGACCTAAAGGGTTTATTACCTGTGCTAAATTAGTCATTTTTTTTGCTTGCTTCAGGCATGGCAGGCTTGGATAAAAAATCCTTCCATCTAAAGTTAGTGTACGGTCTACTCATGTCTAAAGTGTCTGGTATTGCAGGTAATATTTTATCTGTATCTGAATCGTATTATCACTCTTGATAAAACTCTCTTCCGCAGTGTTCCTTGATCTGCCTGCATAGTAGTCAAGTTCAGCCCTCCATCTGGTATTTATCACATACCCGATACCGGCCATGAACCTGTTTCGGTACGCAAACCGTTCGGTAGCCTGGCCGTTAAGGTCAATGAAATATTCGAGAAAGAAAGGGATGTAGAGGGTCTTTATGTCAAGCGCGTCGCCATTCAGGATGAATCGTCCTCCGATCCGCGGCCTTATTCTTGTCCTTGAGTCCTGTGTTCCATCTTCAGGGTACCACAGGAATCGCTGATCGAGTCTGGCGTAGAAGTAGGGTTTATCAAGATGGATGGCTTTGATAAACCTGTTAAAGATAAACTTCTGTCCTAAAAAAGGACGTATTTCATAAATATCAGGTCCCAGGGGATCAGGTGTATAATGAAATTCAACCGCTCCTTCTGCAAGGTACCATCCGACAGGTTGCCAGGTGAGTGTATTGCATATATAGATGTCCCTCCATCCGTCTGGCTGGAGTAGTCTGGCATAACCCGGATTAAGTTCATTCTCAAGCCCGGCAGCAAACTGTTTGTAAAGGAATCCATCAGCCCAGATCTGCACCTCCTGGGCGGTTGAATCTTCAGTAATAATGAACGAGGCAAGCGCAACGATAAAGATTGCGGTTACTCCTTTCCGGAAGATCTTTGACCTGAAAGTTGAAAATATCTTCAGAACCTGAAACCTATACCGCCCATAACAGTATTGACAATACCGTTCTTATATGAGCTGTTCGACATCCAGGCAAATTCATATTCGGCTGTTATAAATAAACTGCCGAAATATTTCGTTATACCTGCGCCGGCTCCTCCATAGAATCCAAAATCATCCCATTCAACACTTAACAGGGCAATTCTCTCAGTATTCGAGAAGTGCATACCAAGGGCCCCCTTTATGAAGGCATTGAAAGAATCATTACCGAAGAGGTATTTCGGGGCATAGTAAATCGGCCACGATGAGAGTTTATAATCGGAAGCCGATGAGCTTCCCTGGGTTTGCATATAACCTACCGAGAGGCCGTGAGATATCTTTCCGGCGTTTGGATTAAACTCATAAAGGCCGTTTATTCTCCATCCTGAGGTGCTGGCACTTATCTCATCGATATTGCCAAATACATATCCTCCGCTGATGGTTACCATGTTCTCCTGTGCCAGGAGTGAGACAGAGCACATTGTAATTACCAGGATTAGCAGGTTGCGTTTCATAATGTTAATAAATTAAAATGTTAGACATATTCATTTTTATCTGATAAGAAGACCAAAGATAGCTCATTTCCCGCATCAGGAGATACTTAATAAATAGTATTTGAATGGAAATGCGGTTATGGTGCAACATCCGCGAAACATTTGTGATGCCATGAACTATTTTTGTACTTTTACATTCTGGCAGTGATTTACTGACCAGGCTTTCTTTTCAGGTTAGTTAACGGATACATGAAATTAAAAATCGATAGGCTATGAAAAACAGGGTTATAGGTGGAGCATTATTATTATCAGCTTTATTATCGATGAATGCCTGCTGTACGAAAAAGACGGAATCTGCAGTGCCGGCGGTTGATATGGAGCAGATAAAAAAGGAGATTCAGGCAAAGGAGAATGAATTTGCTGAAATTTTCAATTCCGGTGAAATAAAAAATATAGGCTATTATGCTGATGATGCGGTATCGTTTGCTCAGAACAGACCTGCGATGGTTGGGAAAGATGCAATAGTGGAATACTACAGGGCCAATCTCGATACCCTGTCACAAAACAAGATAT
Organism: Bacteroidales bacterium; assembly: GCA_025455395.1. Classification (GTDB taxonomy): domain Bacteria; phylum Bacteroidota; class Bacteroidia; order Bacteroidales; family VadinHA17; genus SR-FBR-E99. The sequence continues at coordinate 16,235 of JALOMO010000014.1, read as the reverse complement.
CTTTTACAACCAATGAGGTCTTTGTGCAGAATGACGGGAGCCTGGTGGTTGAGATTGGTTATTACAAAGTAGTAGACCCGTCAGCTGCAGTGGTTAATTCCGGTAATTATATCAGCATATTTGAGAAGAGAGATGGAAGGTATGTCTGTATCAGGGATATGAGCACATCTGATCTGCCGCTTAATTTGGAGTAAGCAAGAATGATTGATATCGGAGGGGCCTTAAAAGTAACCACCTCCCCCCGATCCGCCAGAGGCCTCCGTCTATACTTCGGCCTCCGAAGGCTGGCGGATCGGGGTACTCCTCCCCGTTCATCCTGCCGGCTTCACGGGGCAGGCTCTTATCAAGGAGGAGAAAGTTAAAATATTTAAATTCAGGCATTTCCCCTCCTTTTTAAGGAGGGGTGGCTCCCGATGAAATCGGGAGACGGGGTGGTAAAAAATCTGTTATTACAGCCTCTTAATTGCTTTGCCTGTCATCATCTCCTGCCGCCGCCACCTCTGGAGAATCCGCCGCCACCACCTCTCGAGGCGCCGCTGTATCCCCCGCCGCTGTAACCACTGCTTGATCTGGTATTCCCTCCATAGCTGCTGCTTCCCCTTGAACCACCGCTGTAACCACTGCTTGATCTGGTACTACCTCCATAGTTTGAAGAAGATGAAGAGGGCCGTGTTGATGCAGAAGACCCGGTTGATGGCCTTGTCGATGCAGAAGTACCTGTTGACGGCCTCGTTGATGCAGAGGTTCCCGATGATGGCCTGGTTGATGCTGAGGCTCCTGTCGAAGGACGTGTTGATGCAGAGGCCCCTGTCGAGGGACGGGTCGACGCAGAGGCTCCGGTCGAGGGTCGTGTCGAGGCAGATGCCCCTGTCGAGGGTCGGGCAGAGGCATTATTACGATTATAATTACCGCTGGCTTTATTGTGGTTTACAGTATTGGAACTGTTTCGCGAGTTATTGTAGTTATTGAAATTATTTTCATTATGTATCACTACATTTCCGCCATGACCGCCATAGTAGCCTCCGTGGTGATAATAATTATTATGACGATAAATACCGACTGCCATCACGGTAAAAAATCCAAAATAAGGCGGGTAATATCCATAGTAATATGGCGGATAGTAAGGCACATAGACCGGTGAATAGACATATTGAACTATCGGAGTTGTCTCCACCACAACCGTCGTGGTTGTTGCCGGAACGCTCACAGTAACAGGCTCGGGGCCTGTGTAGCCCGGATTTGCAGTGACTGCCTTAGCAGGCGGAGCAGGTTCAATGACGTAATTTTCACCATACAGATCTTTATCCCCGACAATCTGCATCGTAACTTTTCCCTCTTTGTCCTTTGACACAAAGATCACTGCCACATCCTGTATCTCTGTTTTGCTGACGTCAACCTGAAGAATAAATGAGAAATCAGCATCTTTCTGTTTTGTCACAACCTTTATGAAATCAACGGTATCATTAAGGTCCAGATCGAGATTATTGATCCCTGTTTCTGCTTCATTAAGTGATTGTTCAAAGTTCTCAATGGTCTTTGACTGCTGAAATATATTCAGCACAGCAAAGAGGTCCAGATTATCTCCGGGAAGGCCCAGGAGGGTGGTGTCGCCGGCACTCTGAGTCTCAGCCTGGGGAAAGGCCGGGCTACTCATGACAGTGATTGCCAGCAGTATTAATAGGAGGAAGCTTCTATTCATAATATTCTGAGATTGGACATTTCTAAACTGCACAAAGTTACGAAAAAGAACGCTGATTTTCAACAGGTACTCTCAGCGGGGCATAGGATCTACCTGACTTTGTTGCAGCCTGGCTTCCCGACCGGAGCCTCATCCCGGGTTTGTTGCTGTCTTGGATAATGCTGACTCAGTAAGTTTTTTATCGGATATGGGAGGATTTTGCACGGATAGGTCAAAAAACAGTTTATCCGGTTGATACCATTATAGGATTTAATAATATATTCGTGGTCTGTTTTAAAATTTAAAAAAATGAAAAAGAGACTATTTTTTATTATGATTGGCTTCAGTCTGATCAGCAGTGGCATTTTTGCCCAGAATATATACCCGGTTACCGGCGGAGAGATGATCTTCAGCCAGAGCACCACCTCATTTACCCAGGATTTTCTGGATCAATATCCTGATGCAAGGGTTGCAGCAGATAATGTCCGCTGGACTGTATTTTTTCACTTCGGACAGTATATTCACTATGATGTGAATGACAAATTCGGGTTGTACTCAGGTCTCGGAGTGAGGAACGTAGGTATGATAACCGACGAGACGCTGCCTCAGACGGTATCAGAAGATACCCCCTATGAAGATTACAAGATCATAAGAAGGCAATATCTGCTGGGATTACCTCTTGCTGTCAAATTCGGATCCTTTGACAAGCACTTCTATTTCTATGGCGGGGGTGAAATAGAACTGGCTGTTGCTTTCAAGGAGAAATACTGGACAGGGAGCTTCGACAGGGACGACTCAAAGACAAAGTCTACCAAGTGGTTTGCGAACCAGACCCCGACATTCCTTCCTTCCTTCTTTGCAGGTGTGCAGCTGCCCGGAGGCGTTAACCTGAAGTTCAAGTATTATCTGAATGATTTTCTCGATACTGATTACAGGGTAAGCAGTAACTCAAATGAGGGATCATCTTTCAGCGTCAGTGACCTCTCCCGCTACAAGGAGTCGCAGGTATTCTATGTTTCGGTTTCATGGCAGTTCAATACTGCCGAGATGTTCGGGTATTAAACTTCCCCTCAGCGGGATGGACACCAATGAATTAGCATCTGGTAATTTCTTCCAGGTCAGTGAGCTGTGTTTAAAGGATAAGTGTGAGTTTTCCTTTGTGCGACTTTGTGCCTTTCCCTTGTGATTCTTTGTGGTTCAATGATTTATATTTTACCACCAAGGACACAAAGGGTTTCACAAAGGGACACCAAGGTCTTTTGATTCATGCCTCCTCCCTTTTATAAAAATATTTAATAAACGTATCCGTCTGCAAAATTGAGTGATTAAGACTTATCTTTGACCTTCTTTGATTTTATCAGCAAGCACAGGAGCTCTTAAAAAAACTAAGCAATAAAAGTCATGGTTCCATCATCAAAGCAATACAGATCAATGCTATTCAGCAGCATAATGATCATTATTGTCATCACAGGTACATCATTTCTCCCATGCCATGGTCAGGAGGATACGGTGAAGAATTTTAAGAACACGATAAGATTGAATCTTTCGAATCCCTTACTCTTCGCTTATAAATTCAATGTTTTCGGATACGAGAGGATAATTAAGGATTATCAGTCGGCCTCAATAAATATCGGGAGGACAGGCTTTCCCAAATTCTCCTATACTTCTGATTCGCTTGGATTGGAAGAGTTTCAGGATGACAAGGGATTCAATCTCTCGCTTGATTACCGCTTTTACCTGCAAAAGGAGAATAAATACAAGGCACCTAGAGGAATCTACATCGGACCCTATTATTCATTCAACTGGTTTTCACGGGACCTTACATGGGATCTTGAAACAACTACTTACACAGGTAAAGTCGAAACAGGGTTTGATGTTGTCGCGAACTTCGTCGGGTTTCAGCTTGGTTACCAGTTTGTTTTCTGGGAGCGACTGGCTGTTGATATGGTCCTTATGGGCCCGGGTTGGTGGCATTTTAATATAAAAAGTCATTTTGACACAGACCTGACAGTTGAAGATGAGGAGATGCTCCTGGACCAGATTAATGATATGCTTGACGAAAAATTTCCGGGAAATGATTTTTTAATAGGGGGTGACGGACTTGATGTGAGCAAGAACAGCTCATCTGATGTTGCGGGTTTCCGGTATATGATAAACATTGGATTCAGGTTTTGAAGATGACATTATGATCAGGCAGCCACAGAACAATATGGATTATTTGCCCGATGGTTTTTACTTAACCTTAAGTATTTTTTTATGCCAATCTTAATGTAACTTTGGAGTCGGAAATTTAAGAAGTGAATCGGGGCTGAACTATATTTGATAATTTATGTTAATTACCTAATCAAACAATTGCTATATGAACAGAAAGATCAACTTTATTTTAATTCTTGCCTCTCTGGCCATGCTATGGGGATGCTATCCCCAGGGGCCTGATTATGCAGAGGAGATGGATGTGGTATTCACCACACACAATGATGAATATGATTTTGCAGGCAAAGCAACCTTTGCATTGCCTGACAGGATCGTCAAAATTACAGGGAATCTTGAGGATGGTGAAGACCCGGAGTTTATCCCTGATGTTACCGCAACAAAGATTCTAAAGATGATCGAGGACAACATGACTGCTCTCGGATGGCAGAAGGTGGATGTCGCAGCCAATCCTGACCTCTTTCTTTTTCCGGCATCATGGGAGACAACAACCGTTTTCTACTGGTATGATTACTGGGGCTGGTGGTATGGCGGTTACTACCCCGGCTGGGGCTACGGCGGATATTATCCTCCTTACTATATGTATTCCTCCTACACAACCGGTTCTATAATGATGACGCTTATTGATCCTGATGTTGTTGGCGGAAACGGAAACCCCCTCCCGCAGTGGACAGGTGTTATCAGCGGCCTTCTTACAGGTGTCTTTGATCAGGCACGGGTTGAAAAAGCCATTGACAAGGCCTTTACTATTTCTCCATATCTGCAAACCAACTAAACAAAGGCTAGACATGAAAAAGATATACACTATTATAGTTATTGCATTACTTGCAGTTCCGGCCTTTGCCCAGTCAAACTATACATCATTGCAGTATTCGATCGGATTTGGTGCAGGTGAAATGAAGGACTTTATTGGCCAGGTCAGCTTCAGGGGCTTTACAATTGACTACCGCAGCATGGTAAGGCAGGATCTTGGCGTTGGCCTCGATATGGGATGGAATGTTTTCTACGAGGAAAAGGGAGATGATGTTTATGAGTATGGGAACATTACTTATTCCGGTAAACAATGGCACTACAGCAACCATTTCCCGATTCTTTTTGCCGTTGATTACTACAAGCAGACCAATGGCAAGTTGACCCCTTATGCAGGTTTCGGTCTTGGTACAATGTATTCACTTCAGAATACAGATATGGGGACCTACACCTTTGAACGTGATGCATGGCATTTTGCAGTGAGGCCTGAACTGGGTGTGCTTATAAATGCAAGCCCCGGGCTTGATTTCACGATACTGGCAAAATACTACTACGGCTTAAAGGCGGGTGATCTGCCTGCCCAGGGATATTTTACCCTGAATTTCGGATTCGTTTTTGGACAATTTTAAAAACTGAAATATGAAGAAGTTATTATTCTTATCAATCATTATCGCAACTGCGGTATCATGCAGTTCGATCAAAGTCACTTCAGACTTTGACTCTACGGCAAATTTTGCTGCATATAAGACCTATGCTTTCACTGATGAAGCTCTGAATATCCAGATAGATGACCTGAATAAAAACAGGCTTCTGAATGCCGTCTCAGCAGAGCTGGCAGCAAAAGGCTTCTCAAAAGTTGAGACTAACCCCGATGTTCTTATCGATGTTGTACTCAAGGGTGAACAGAAGCAGACAGCAACAGCCACAACTTCGGGTTATGGCGGGTATGGCGGTTACGGCGGCTATTACGGTGCAGGTTACAGGTACGGTTATGGCGGGGGCTTCTCTACCACACAGATCAATTATGAAACATATGTTGACGGAACACTCTTTGTTGACATGATTGATGCTTCAAAGAAGCAGCTTGTATGGCAGGGCAGGGGAACAAAGACCATAAACCCTGATGCAAACCAGAAGCAGAGAGAAGAGAACATCAACTACGCGGTGAAGCAGATCTTCCTGCAATATCCCCCGAAACTATAAGGGGATTCACTTTGTGAATTTGCAGCCGGCAATCTTTCCTTGATTGCCGGCTGTTTTATTCTAGACGCAGCCGTCTAATTTTGAGTCTGCAAAACGAGTATCTTTATAGTGACAATTCTCCTTTTTGGGGGAATGTTATCTTTTGAAAATCAAATTTATTAATTAAATGATTCTAATAGACTGGTCCTATGAAACACAAAAGAATTGCTTTGATTACCTTTTTTGCGCTCTTTGCAGCAGCTGGTTCTGCTCAGGAGAGCACTCAGCAAAAAGCCTTTGAGATCTACGGTTTTATTATGATGGATGCCGGTTATAACGCAAACCAGATTCATCCTGACTGGTTTGATGTGGTACGTCCGACCAAGCTTCCTTCCTCTGAAGGTCAGTACGGAACTGACGGCAACGCCTATTTCAGTGTCAGGCAGACAAGGCTGGGATTTAAGGGTTACATACCCACCGCTCTCGGCGAGCTTAAGACTATTTTCGAGTTTGAGCTTTTCGGCACGGGTGTAGATGCCGGCCAGACAACCATGAGGCTGCGTCATGCCTATGCTGAACTGGGTAAATTTGGCGTGGGCCAGTACTGGAGCCCTTTCATGGATATAGATGTGTTTCCGAATACAGTGGAATACTGGGGACCTACAGGTATGGTCTTCTTCAGGAACATACAGGTACGATATATGCCAATACAGGGTGACACCAGGCTTACATTTGCCCTTGAACGCCCGGGTGCAAGCGCTGACCAGGGTGATTACTCCGGTCGTATCGAACTTGAAGACATCAACAGTCATTTTCCTGTTCCTGACTTCTCGGCAGAGTACAGGCATGCTTTCGGTTTTGGATATATTGAGCTGGCAGGGATTCTGCGTTACATGGCATGGGAAGATATGAATGAAGATGAATATGATCTGAGCGGCAACGCAGTGGGATGGGGGTTGAACCTCAGCTCGAACGTGAGTTTTACGAAATCAACAGTAGGAAGGTTTCAGGCTGTATATGGCCAGGGTATTCAGAACTACATGAACGATGCTCCGGTTGATGTGGGAGTGACGAACGATCTCTCAAATCCGGCTGTCACCCTTCCGGTATTAGGGATTGTCGCATTTGTAGACCAGAAGTGGAATGATAAATTCACCAGTTCCGTGGGCTATTCGATGATTGATATTACCAACTCTGAAGGGATGAGTGATGATGCTTTCAGCAGGGGTCATTACGCCATTGCCAACCTGCTTTATTACCCGGCACAGAATGCGATGATGGGAGTTGAGCTGCAGTACGGCACCCGTGAGAATTTCAACGATGACTGGAAGACAGATATCCTGAAGGTGCAGTTCTCGTTCAAGTATAACTTCTCACATGCATGGTACAGGTAGTAAGGGGCAGGGTCACAGGTCTAAAGGTCCCGACGCACTTCGTGGTCGGGATTTCAGAGCTGAGCTCTTCAATCTGAGGGTCTCAGGTTTCAGAGATTGATAATTTGTAAAAATTAATTGAAAGGAATATTGCAATGAAAAACTTTAAAGACATAACAGGAAGATTACTGATTGTTGCCATAGCTATTTGTATGGTGGCCGGAACAGCTGTCAGCAAGGCACAGACAGGCGGAGCACTGACTCCGGAGAAAATCAATGCTGCACTTGACGAAGCCTACACCAAATTTAAGGATGTGACAGAAGGGAAAAATGCCGATTATATAAAGGAGTTGGCACGCGTCGATCCTAAAATATTCGGGATTGCACTTGTAACAGCCGACGGCCAGGTATTCACCAAGGGAGATATAACGTCAATGGTGTCTATACAGAGCATCTCAAAAGCTTTTGTGATGGCTCAGATTATAGAGGAGCAGGGACATCAGGCAATACAGGACAAGATAGGTGTTGATGCCACGGGGCTTAAGTTCAACTCGATTGTTGCCGTTGAGGAGCACAGGGGCAAGGAGATCAATCCCCTGGTGAATCCGGGAGCAATCGCTGCCACGAGTCTTGTCAACGGTGCTGATTCGGCAGCCAAATGGAAGAGCATCCTGCAGTTTCAGAGTGATTTTGCAGGCCGTCAGCTCTCACTGAATGTACCTGTCTACATCAGCGAGGCAGGTGACAACCTGCGCAACCAGGCAATAGCGCATCTGCTGCTGGCTTACGGCAGGATGTATTTTGACCCGGCAGAGGCAACAGATATATACACAAAACAGTGCGCAATAAATGTCAGCGCCAAAGACCTGGCTATCATGGGCGCCACCCTCGCTAACGGAGGCGTAAATCCTGTCACAAAGAAAAAGGTTGTTTCGCCGCAGACGGTAATGTATACTCTGCCGGTCATGGCTACCGCAGGTCTTTATGATGACAGCGGCATCTGGTTTTACAATTCAGGCCTGCCGGCCAAAAGTGGTGTTGGAGGCGGTATTGTGGCAGTCTGCCCTGGTAAATTCGGCATAGCCGTTGTTGCACCGCCTCTTGACGAAGCAGGAAACAGCGTGAAAGCTCAGCTGGCTATTAAGTATATTGTAGAAAAGCTGAATGCAAATCCATATCTCATTCAGCCAAAATAGCATTAAATGTAAGAACAATGAGATTCTCAATGATTCGTTTCAGGAGAGCTGCCGGTAAAGCTATTTTACTGGCAGCTTTCCTCTTGGCAAGAGGGACAGTAACTGTCAGCGGACAGATGACGCAGGCTGACACTTCTACTCTAAGCATGGATTTAAGAGATCAGTATGAAATAGTTTATCAAAACATGGCTGCCGGAGAATTTACCCCTGGGAGAGGATTCCAGCTGGCCAAAAACAAATTTGCAAGCCTGAACCTGAGCCTCTACGGAATGGCAAGGTACCTGAACCAGATGCCTGGTGACGCCTTGTGGTATGATCACCTTGGCAATGAGCGGGAATTCTCAGGTCGTAATGATTTCTACTGGCATCGTGCGATGATATGGTTAACCGGTTATGTGGGAACCCCCAAGCTGACCTATATGGCGACAGTCTGGACCATCTTTACCACTCAGCAGACGCTCATCTATGGAAATATTAAGTATTCTTTCAATAAAAATCTGACAATAGGTATCGGGATCAACCCCAACCTCTGCATCAGGAGTCTGCAGGGGCCCTTCCCATTCTATTCATCAACAGATCGCACTATGGTTGAAGATGCACTCAGAGGAGGGTTTACAAATGGATTATTCGCGCAAGGTCAAATAATACCGGGATTACGTTATTCACTGATGCTGGGGAACAACCTGAGTAACCTGGGAATTCAGGCAACAAAGCTAACCAGGAACATGTCAAAGAGCATCTCGCTTACATGGATGCCGACAACCAAAGAATTTGGGCCGAGGGGAGGAATTGGTGATTTTGAGCATCATGAAAAACTCTCTACCAGGTTCGGGGCATCTTTTTGTCACAGCCGTGAAAACCGCTTTAACAATATTGGTACCCCAAGTCCGGATAATACACAGGTCCGTATGTCAGACGGTGTCCTGTTCTTTGAAACTGGGGCCCTTGCAGACGGTATAACTGTAGAGGAGGCTGATTTTGACATGCTGGCCATTGACCTGGGGTTCAAGTATAAGGGATTTGGACTTTTCACAGAGCTCTATTACCGTAATCTTTCTGATTTTGATGCTGACGGGGCTGTTCCCTATAGCTCTATCGTGGATAAAGGGTACACTCTTCAGGTTTCGTATATGGTTGTCCCTAAGATCCTTTGTGTTTACGGGGTAAACTCTATGATCCTCGACGAGTTTGACAGAAATCCCTATGAGGCCGGTGGTGGCGTAAATATTTATCCTGCCAGGAACCGCAGCTGGAGGATAAATGCACAGGTAATGTATGTGTATAAGGCTGCTGCAGGAGGCACCTTCGGTCTATATACGGCAGGGCAAACCGGACCAACAATTACCATCGGAACGGATATCCTGTTATAATAAAATCAATTCTTATGAAAGCTTCGAAATTAATATTTTTACAGCTTTTGCTGATCCTCTTCAGCTGTTCAGCAGTAGCACAGAAGTCCGGGAAACCGGCGATACAGGATAATTATTTGTTTCATGATGCACACTTTCATCTGACCAATTATATACAGGAAGGCACCGACATTCATGTTTATCTTAATGATATCATGGGTGACAAGATCGGCAGATCAACTTTGTTTGGCCTTCCGCTGCAGCAGCAATGGTCATACAGGGTCACACGCGATAATGCCCCGACCTATTACCTCGATACGGATGCACACCTGTACTATTATTCATTTACGGATGCATTTATAGCAATGGCCTATAAATCGCTTTCCCCGGAACAGCAAAACCGGCTCGATCCGATGATAACCGGATTTAACCCGACTGATATGTACGCAGCTGCACATATCCGCAGAGTCCTGCAGACATTTCCGGGAGTATTTTCAGGGGTCGGAGAGTTTTCAATTCATAAAGAGTTTGTCTCTTCCAAAATTGAAGGTGATGTCGCCTCCTTTTATGACCCGGCGCTCGATAGTATTTTAAGCTTTTGTGCTGAAGTAGGGTTGATTGCCCTGGTGCATAATGATATTGATAATCCTTTTCCAAAACCTGGGAAGCCAAATTACCTCCATGGGATGCAGGATATGATTAAACGCCATCCAAAAACAACTATTATCTGGGCCCATGTGGGGGTCGGACGTATCGTTGCTCCTCTTAAAGATATGCTTACCCCTTTTAACGAGATGCTTGCTGACCCTGCCTTTAATAATCTTATTATAGACATATCCTGGGACGAAACAGCAAAATATATTGTTGCAAGCGATTCTTCAGTTGCACGTACTGCATATTTAATAAATAAATATCCTGACAGGTTCCTTTTCGGAACAGATAATGTCGGATCGACCAGCCAGGATAAGCACCTTGAAATTTTCAGGATCTATCAGCCTTTATGGGATGCACTGACCCCCGAAGCCCGTGAAAAAATATTATTTAAAAATTACGAACGGCTTTTCGACAAAGCCCGCAGGGACGTCAGAGCATGGGAAAAAGCTAATCAGCAATGATTTCTGCCGGACTCTGTAAAAAAATTAAGTGATATCCTTATTAACCTTTTCCTGAATAATTATCAGGATTTTAAGGGAAGATTCCCTGGAGACAAATTTTAAAATCGAAGTATTATGAAAATCAATCAAAGGGTTTTAATGGTAATTGTGCTGCTTCTCTCAGCATTGGGCTCCTATGCCCAGTTCAGGACCGAAAAGGACCTGCTTGGAGAGAAACAGATTCCTGCCGATGCTTATTACGGGGTACAAACTGCCAGGGCATTGGAGAATTTCCCGGTCAGCGGGGTTAAAACAAATTTTTATCCCGATTACGTAAGAGCGTATGCCATGGTAAAACTGGCAGCTGCCCGTGCCAATGCTGACGTCGGCCGCATGAAGAAGGAGAGGCTTGAGGCTATTGAGAAAGCGTGCCTCGCAGTAATGGATGGCAAGTACCACGACCAGTTCCTGGTTGATCTGTACCAGGGAGGAGCAGGCACATCGGCGAATATGAATGCCAATGAGGTGCTGGCAAATATTGCCCTTGAGATGAGCGGGCATAAGAAGGGAGAGTATCAGTTCATTGAACCCCATGATGATCTGAACATGGGACAATCAACCAATGATGTCTATCCGACAGCCATCAAGGTTGCACTGTTATTGCATAATGATAAACTTATTAAGGAAGCTGAAGCACTTTCTGCATCATTTCACAAGAAGGGCGAGGAATTTAAAAACCTCCTGAAGATGGGTCGTACCGAGGGGCAGGATGCTGTGCCCATGACTCTGGGACAGGAGTTTCATGCCTTTGGCAACCAGCTGGATGCTGAAATAACCGCTTTACGTAAAGCCGAATCATTCCTTTGCGAACAGAATATGGGTGCTACAGCAATTGGCACAGGCATAACGGCGACGCCCGGGTATGCAGAAAAAGTAGCTGTTCATCTTGCTCAGATAACCGGTAAACCCATTGTGATGAGTAAAGACCTGATCGCCGCCACAAGCAGCCAGCAGGGGTTTGTTATTTATTCTTCCGCCCTGAAGAGCCTGGCAATAACCGTCTCGAAGATAAGCAGCGACCTTATCTTCCTCACATCCGGCCCCCGGACGGGAATCTTTGAAATAAATCTACCGGCTTTACAGCCAGGCTCATCCATTATGCCCGGAAAGGTAAACCCGGTGATGCCTGAACTGATGAACCTGGTTTGTTTTAAAGCAATAGGTAATGATCTTACGGTTACACTGGCAGCACATTCAGGCCTCCTTCAGTTAAATGCCTATGAACCCGTTGAGGCAATTGCCATTATGGAATCACAGGCTCTGTTCTATAAGTCTTTTCCTCTTTTCCGCACGCAGTGCATTGATGGCATCACGGCTAACGAGGATGTCCTGAAGCGTAATATCGAACGCAGCGTCGGCATTGTCACGGCTCTGAATCCGGTCCTGGGATATGAAAAAACCACAGAACTGGCCAAGGAAGCGCTTGAAACAAATAAAGGAATACTCGAACTGATACGTGAGAAGAAACTACTCACCGAGGATCAGATAAAGAAACTTCTTGATCCGGCAGCAATGACGGGTCAGATTAAGTGAATTACTAACACATACATGCTACTTCTATGAGAACACAAATCGGAAATCTAAGAAATACGCTTGCAGCGTTATTTCTGTTGTTAAGTTTAATTGTATCTGCCCAGTCAAAGCAAATGCCCGATGTAGTCATTCTGGCTACAGGAGGGACCATTGCCGGGGCAGCAGCTACCGGGACCCAGTCAGGCTATACTTCAGGTCAGGTGACGATTGATGCCATGGTTAATTCAGTACCTGGTCTCACAAAACTCGCCAACATCAAGGGTGAACAGATTTCAAATGTCGGTTCCCAGGATATGAGTTTTGAGATCATGCTTCTTCTTGCTAAACGTATCAATGAACTGGCTGCCGGTAAAACGGTGTCAGGTGTGGTAATAACCCATGGTACAGACACAATGGAAGAGACAGCTTATTTTCTGAATCTTGTATCAAAAACAGATATGCCGGTTGTTCTGGTAGGGTCGATGAGGCCTTCAACAGCTGTCAGTGCTGACGGTCCGCTCAATCTGTACAATGCCGTGGCCGTTGCCGCAGATCCGAATGCCAAGGGCAGGGGTGTTGTCCTGGTTATGAATGACTGGATACACTCAGCGCAGACATTAACTAAAGTAAGCACCACTGCAGTTCAGACTTTCATGTCTCCCATTCGTGGACTGATCGGTACAACCTCCTACGGGATCAATGATTTCTATCGCTATCCTGATCAGAAGTTCTGTCTTACCTCTGAGTTCTCCGCAGAAGGTGTAACGAAACTTCCGCGTGTGGACATCATCTATGCTGATGTTGACATGCCGGCTGATCTTATTGATGCTTCAGTTGAACGCGGTGCCAAAGGAATCGTGATTGCCGGTGTAGGCAATGGCAATATGCCTAAAGCTGCACTCGAGGCATGTGCACGTGCAAGCAAAAAAGGGGTGATTGTTGTGCGCAGTACAAGGGTGGCAACCGGCACTGTTGGCCGTAATGTTGAATGTAATGACGATGAGCTTGGTCTCATAGCATCATACAACCTTAATCCCCAGAAGTCAAGAGTGCTTCTTTCGGTAGCGTTGCTGAAGCCTCGCACTCTGGAAGAGCTCCAGAAGATTTTTATTGAATATTGATCCTGGTATCTTTATAACAAAGGGAATTATCCTACAATAAGGGGATGACGTTAAAGTCTTTTTCATTAATGACTTTAAAGTTGTCCCCTTAATATTTTATATTAGCATAATGGAAAAGACAATACAAAAAGGAGGTAAATCTGTTTTACTGTTTCTGCTCTCATTGGGTGTAGCATTAGGATTGACTTTCCTTCTTAAAGAACCTGATTTTACAGATTCACAGGTCTATGTTATTTTCTTGCTTTTCTTTTCCGTCGGGTTATGGCTTACCGAAGCTATACCGGCATTTGCAGTAAGCCTCTTAATCATTGCATATCTTGTCTTCACACTGGGGAATGGGTATCTTAATTCAGAGCCTCAGAATATTGACAAGTATGCCCAGACCTTTTCAAGCAGTGTGATATGGCTCCTGCTGGGAGGCTTTTTTCTGGCCAGGGCAATGACTAAAACAAAACTTGATCAGGCTCTTTTCAGATATACGCTCAAATTATCCGGAACAAATCCAAGACATTTACTCATAGGCCTGATGGGCACAACCATGTTAGCCTCCATGATAATGTCGAACACCGCCACAACAGCAATGGTTATAGCTGCCGTATTACCCCTGGTGACAACACTTGGAAAGGAGTCAGGAGTTTCAAAGGCCTTGCTTTTAGGAATCCCGATGTCAGCTTCAACAGGTGGTATGGCCACCATTATCGGAACACCTCCGAATGCAATAGCGGTAGGATTACTGAAAAATGCAGGTGTCGAGATTGAGTTTATAGACTGGATGATATACGGAGTTCCCATTGCAATTGTGCTTACGGCTATATGCTGTCTGGTTCTGATCCTTGTTTTTATAAAGGATAAATCACCTGTTCCACTTGATTTTCTTGAAAGCCAGAAGGGGGACATCTCTGGCGAAACACGGAGCCACAGACGGATTGTCAGCGCAGTTATCATCGTTACTGTCGGGTTATGGCTTACAACCTCGCTTCATGGATTGACTGTTGCATCAGTTTGTGCTGTGCCCCTTGTCATTCTGACTCTTACGGGGGTACTTGATGGCAAAGACATTCAGGGACTTCCATGGGATACCCTTTTGCTGGTTGCCGGAGGGCTGTCGCTGGGTATTGCACTTGAAAATACCGGGTTACTTACTCATTATGGTCAGATGCTGATAGGCATGGAGTTGAAAAGCATTGTTCTGATCTTCATCTTTGCCTACCTGACCATGCTTGTCTCCAATATAATGAGCAACTCAGCCGCGAGTACCGTAATGATACCTCTCGGGATGGCTATTCTTACAGGGTTGAGCCTGGAGATTGCTCTCATAATTGCTTTTGCGGCATCTTCAGCAATGTTCCTGCCGGTGTCAACACCTCCTAATGCAATTGTATTCAGTACCGGGCTTATTCAACAGAAGGATTTCAGGATCGGAGGAATACTGGTTGGCCTGCTCGGACCTTTACTGGCAATAAGCTGGGTGTTGCTGATAAACTAATCGGGTCACTTTTTATGAACAGGGTCAGATAGCCCGGTGTTTAGTTAAGATCTGTTATTTTTCTGTTGCAGTTTAAAGATTATTTTCCTTGCAAGTTCAACTATCCTGCGTGGCAATGCCATGGAGAGGTTATCGCGGGTCAGTTGTATATAAAACGAATCCCTGACCAGATCCCATAATTCAAGGGCCAGATCATGATCTCCGGGTATCCCGAGATGAGCGGAAAGAAGAGGAGCAAGTGCTTTGTCATTCATTGCAACTATATTATGGAATACCTGCTGAAAGTGCTTCTGGTCCGGATGCCGCCTTAACTGCATCTGTACGAAAAGCAAAGTTCTGTGTTTTTGAAGGAGATCGTAATAGTCAGGATCAAATTTCAACAATGATGATATATCCGTCCTGACCTTTTCTGCCTGCAGGCAATGATAATCCAGCACTTTTGAGATAAATACTTCGCGGTCGCCAAAGTGGTGATAAAAACCGGACTTGTTCAGGCCAAGTTTTTTGGCAAGCTTTTCTACCTGAAGGCCTTCGGGGCCTTCATTGGCAAACAACTCGTATCCGGCCTCAATCCATCGCTGAGCTGAGTCTCCCATAAACGCGATCTATTTTTTTTGCCGGAGGTCTCCTGTGAATGTAATGTTACTGCGGTTATTGCTGTAAATAGCAAGGGAAGCGCTCCCCTCTGAGCCAATGGTCAGGGTAAGAGTGTATGTGTCACTGGCCTCCCTGACTTCTGTTTTAATGTGTGTCACTGGCCTCCCTGACTTCTGTTTTAATGATATAACCCTTTTTTGTCTGTTCTGTAGTATACTCTCCAGGTTTGGCCGTGAACCTTATTCCACCACCGCCGTAAGCCACGCCACCATAGGCTTTTCCGTAATAGGGCAGATCGCTGACGATAAGGTCAGGGGAGTACTCCACGAAGTAATTGTCCATGCTGAGGTCAACTGATGTGCCCCCCTGCGGGTAGGCAGTCTGTGCTGCAAAGACAAACCTGACAGCCTTTACCATCTCTTCCGTTTGTTGCTGCTTTTCAAGCTTTCGCTGTTCCTTGCTCATCTTTTCCTGTGCTAAAAGTAAGCCCGGGACAAGTGCCAAAAGCATTATCCAATGGTATCTTCTACTTTTCATAGATGTATATTGTTGAAGTGTTTTTCACAAATTAACTAAATATTTCTTCTTGATTGTTATGAATTCTGCTTCTGTTATTACTTTGGCAT
>JALOMO010000088.1 GCA_025455395.1 Bacteroidales bacterium | reverse complement strand
TCTTTCTGAGGTATGAGCTGTGGCTTGAGACCATCGGAAAGACAAAGGTTCTGGACGGGGAGGGCTTTGCATTGCTTGTCGGAATAGAGAAGCACTCGTCACTTACCGGGGCTGCCGGTGAACTGGGGTTCAGCTATCGTAAGGCATGGGGTATACTGCGCGACGTGGAGCATCACCTTGGATTTAAGCTTGTGGAGAAGAGGCGGGGCGGAGCAGCAGGCGGACGGACAGTATTATCACATCAGGGCAGGCAGCTCTTAAGAGCTTATAACAGCCTGAACCATGAGACAGATATAGCAATGAAGAGCATTGCAAAGATTTTTTTTAACAGGATTAATGATATTGGCAATAACCAATGAGACTCACCCTTTCCATAATGGTTCTGATGCTTCTTTTGCTGCCGGGCTGTGCCGGGAACAAAGGAAAAGAATTAATAATCTTTCATGCAGGGAGCCTCTCTGTGCCGGTAATGAAGCTGAACGCAGCGTTTGAAAAGGCTAACCCCGGAGTCAGGGTGCTCTCCGAGGCCGCCGGAAGCCTGGTATGTGCAAGGAAAATAACGGAACTTGGAAGACCGTGTGATATTATCCTTTCAGCTGATTATTTTGTCATAGACAATCTTCTCATTCCCTCATATGCAAGCTGGAATATCAAGTTCGCCACCAACGAAATAGTTATTGCCTACAGAACGGAATCTGAATACTCTTCTATCTTCCGTGAGGAGAACTGGGCAGATATCCTGCTCAGGGATGATGTGATCTTTGGCAGGTCAGACCCTGACTCTGACCCTTGCGGCTACAGAACCGTTTTCGCTTTTCAGCTGGCGGAGGATCATTACGGCAGACCTGGTCTTTCCGATTCACTGCTGATGAAAGACCTTCAATACATCAGACCTAAGGAGGTTGACCTCGTGGCCCTGACAGAAACGGGTGTGATAGATTACATGTTTCAATATAAGTCAGTTGCCATCCAGCATGGATTCAGATACATTAAGCTGCCGGATGAGATCAACCTGTCAACCCTGGAACTCAAGGATTATTATAGCAGGGCGAAATACATGATTCCGGGGTCTGCTCCCGGAGAAAGGACAGAGATACGAGGCGATTACATCAGCTATTCAGGAACGATTCCTGTAAGCGCCCCTAATAATGAGCTGGCCATAAAGTACTTCAGTTTCATGCTCGGGGAGGAGGGTATTAAGATATTCAGGGATGCAGGGCAGGAACCTCTTATTCCTGCGGTAACAGCAAATTCAGATTTTGTCCCTGAGGCGCTGAAAGTCTTCATAAGGGGTGAGGATGAATAATGTGTTAAAGATGAAAGGACAGACGCTCTTTACCTGGGTATTTACCATTCTCGCTTCGCTTGTGCTGCTTTTCATCATTGCACCACTGGCAGGGATGTTCCTTGACTCATCATTCGGAGAGCTCAGGGCTACAGCGGCAGACCCGGAGGTACAGAGAAGTGTCTGGTATACCCTGGCGATAGCTTTTCTTGCCACTCTCTTTTTTGCATTCGGTGCTGTGCCGCTGGCATGGATAATGGCACGGAAAGATTTTCCGCTCAAGAAAGTTGTTCAGGGCATCATTGACCTTCCGGTAGTATTGCCCCACACAGCTGCAGGCATTGCGTTGCTGGGATTCATCTCACGTGAGGGTCTGCTCGGGGGTGCAGCACAGAAAGCAGGTATTATACTTGTAAACAACGGTGCAGGCATTGCCCTGGCGATGGCATTTGTCAGCCTTCCTTTTCTCATCAATGCTGCCCGTGACGGTTTTGCTGCTGTGCCCGAGAGAATAGAGAAAGCAGCCCTGACACTCGGCGCCACTCAGTCGCGCATCTTTTTCACTGTCTCCATGCCCATGGCCTGGAGGTCAATAGTCTCCGGGTTCATCATGATGTTCGCACGCGGCATGAGTGAGTTTGGGGCAGTGGTAATAATTGCATATCACCCCATGATTGCTCCGGTGATGATTTATGAACGGTTCAATGCATACGGCATAAATTATGCCCGGCCGGCATCAATAATATTTATACTTGTGGCATTGATCTTTTTCGTGCTCTTCAGAACCCTGGCCACGGAAAGAAGGATGATATTCAGGAGGGAAGATGAAACTACGGACTGAGAAGGTAAGCAAGAGGCTGGAGGCGTTCTCGCTGAAAGAGATCACCCTGGAGGTGTCAAAGGGAGACTATTATGTTCTCCTGGGCCGGTCAGGAGCCGGCAAGACTCAGCTGCTTGAGCTCATCTGCGGCCTCACCAGCCCCGACAGCGGGAAGATATTTCTTGATGGCGAGGAGATAACCCATAAAAGGGTACAAGATAGAGGCATAGGCATGGTCTTCCAGGATTTTTCGCTTTTCCCTCATTATTCTGTCCACGATAATATTTCATATCCGCTGAATATAAGGAAGGTGCCAAAGGAGGAGAGAAAGAGGAGGATTGAGCAGGCAGCAGCAGAGATGAACATAACGCACTTGTTGTCACGCAAGCCTTACTATCTCTCAGGTGGTGAGAAGCAGCGCGTTGCACTGGCAAGGACCCTGGTCACTGATCCAAGGGTGTTGCTCCTTGATGAGCCGATGGCTTCTGTTGATGCCAGCCTTAAAGACAGCATCAGGAGGATGCTGCGGCGCCTGAACCGTGAGGGGCAGACAATAATTCATGTCACTCATGACTACGGTGAGGCTATCAGCCTGGCCAGCAGGGTGGGTGTGATGCATAATGGGAGGATAATTCAGGAGGGCACTCCGCTGGAGGTATTCAACCATCCTGTCAACAGGTTCGTGGCGAGATATGCAGGGATAAAGAATTTCTTCAGGGCTACATTCATCGAATCATACAACACTTTCTCAGGCATTACTGAGAACAGGACCAAGTTTAAACTGCCTAAGGCAGATTACCCTGCGGCGGGGTTGCTCATCATCGGCAGCAGCGAGGTGCTTCTCTCAAGGCAGGGTGCCGCTGGCATACAGATGAACAACATACGTGGTGTAATAGATGATATAGTGCCCTCAGCCACCGGATACGAGATCTCTGTTGCGGCAGGCGATTTCTTTTATGTTGACATTACTCACCGCGAGATGGAGCAGAATAACTTTTTGACAGGAGAGAAGGTCATTCTATCATTTCCTCCTGAGGCTCTGCGTCTTGTTGGAGAGACAGAGGAATCACGACAATACTGAAGGCTATGATAACATACGAAGAGGCATACAGAACAATAATGGAGTCAGTCTTTCACACTGGGAAGGAGCAGGTTCCGTTCAGCGATTCATTGGGACGTGTCCTGGCTGCACCTGTCAGGAGTGACATGGACATGCCACCATGGGATAAGAGTGCAGTTGACGGTTATGCCTGTCACAGGGGTGACCTGGGTGAGGAGATGACAGTGCTTGAGACTGTTCCTGCAGGTGTGATGCCTGTAAAAGAGATAACACGCGGCACTTGTTCGCGCATAATGACAGGCGCCGCGATACCACAAGGTGCAGATTATGTCTTCATGCTCGAGGAATCAGAGGAGCTCACTGAAGGCAAAGTACGTTTTACCGGAAAGGCAGGGAGGGCGAACATCGCAAAGAGAGCGGAGGATCTGTATCAGGGTCAGACTGTGCTGAAGCCCGGCCATTTCATCAGGCCTCAGCATATCGCAGTGATGGCGATGTCAGGTGCCACCGAAGTGACAGTCGGCACAAGGCCGCTTGTGGGTGTCATCAGCACCGGCAACGAGCTGGTTGAACCAGGAAATACACCCTCGGGAGCTCAGATACGAAACAGTAACGCATGGCAGCTCCTTGCCCAGGTGGCACGGGCCGGAGCAACAGGTAAATACTACGGCATAGCAAAGGATGATATTGAGTCAACATCACGTATGCTTAAGGTTGCATTGAAGGAGAATGATGTTGTTCTTTTCTCGGGAGGAGTATCTGCCGGCGATTTTGATATTGTTCCGCAGGTGCTGAAAGAGGCCGGTCTGAAGGAACATTTCAGCCAGGTGGCGATGCAGCCGGGTAAGCCTCTTACCTTCTTTACAGGTGAAAAAAAGGCAGTGTTTGGTCTACCCGGTAATCCTGTCTCGGTATTTGTGCAGTTTGAAATCATGGTGAGACCCTTCCTGAATAAGATGTCGGGTGTGACAGAGAAGGAGGTGGAGATAATGATGCCACTTGCCACAGATTATTCAAGACAGCGGGCTGACCGACAGGCTTATATCCCGGTCATCATTACCGACAACTTTGAGGTATTGCCTGTTGAGTATCATGGTTCGGCTCATATATCTGCATTTTCCGGGGCATGGGGGATAATCACCATTCCGAAGGGTCAGAGCTGGATTCAGAAAGGAGAACCGGTCAGTGTTAGACAGATTTAACAGGAATATTAATTACCTGCGGATATCAGTTACTGACAGGTGTAACCTGCGGTGCACATACTGCATGCCGGAGGATGGCATAAAACTCCTCAGGCACAGTGACATCCTGACCTATGATGAGATCACGGCTTTCACGCGTGACGCTGTTGCAATGGGAATAACGAAGGTGAGGCTTACCGGCGGCGAGCCGCTGGCAAGGAGAGGCATCACCACACTTGTCAGGATGCTTGCAGAGATCGAGGGGATCACCGATCTGTCAATGACAACCAACGGCACAATGATGAGGGGCTTTGCTAAGGAGCTTGCTGATGCAGGACTGATGAGGGTAAATGTCAGCCTTGACACCATTGATAAGGATAAATATAGCAGAATGACACGCGGCGGCAACCTGGATGATGTGCTTGATGGTATTAGAGCTGCACAGAGTGCAGGTCTCAGGCCAGTGAAGATCAACTGCGTCATCAAGAGCACTCCCGATGAGAAAGAGGCCCGCATGGTTGCCGAATTCTGCATGAGGGAAGGACTGGAGGTAAGGTTCATCAGGGAGATGGATCTTGCCGGGGGTACTTTTTCTGTGGTACACGGAGGCACGGGTGGGCACTGTGTCCGTTGCAACAGGTTGCGCCTTACACCTGACGGGATGATAAGACCCTGCCTCTTCAGTGACATGGCGTACAATATACGCGAGTTAGGTGGCAAGGAAGCCCTGAGACTGGCATTGGATAACAAACCCGAGCGGGGTACCACGAATTGCACAAACGGATTTTATAATATCGGAGGATAGACAATGAGTGAACTGACACATACTGATGACACCGGCCGGGTCCGGATGGTAGATACAGGCAGCAAACCCGTTCAGCTGAGAGCGGCAACAGCATCAGGCAGGATAAACATGCTTCCCGAGACGGTCACTCTTGTGAGAGAGAACCTGATGAAAAAGGGTGACGTCATGACTGTGGCAGAATTGGCAGGGATACAGGCTGCAAAGAGATGCGGTGAGCTTATCCCTCTCTGTCATAATATCCCGCTTGACCAGGTCAAAGTCACACTGACGACTGACAGCAGCGGCATATCAGCTGTGAGCACCGTGCGCTGCACCGGACGCACTGGCGTGGAGATGGAAGCGCTGACAGCAGTCACAGTCGCACTTCTGACTGTCTATGATATGTGCAAGGCGGCTGATAAGAGCATGTCAATCACAGATATAAGACTTGATAAAAAAGAGAAACATGACATTGCCTGACAGATTCAGAGTCCTGGTTATAACCCTGAGCGACAGGGCCTACAGGGGTGAATATGAAGATCTCAGCGGCCCTGCTGTGATAAATCATGTCAGGGAGATAATGGAAAAGGCAGGATGGGAATACGAGGTTAATCTGTCAGTATTGCCTGACGATCGGGAGATGTTGCGGGAGGCGATAGACAAAGCGGCAGAAATGGACCTTGTCATCACTACCGGAGGGACAGGTATCGGACCCCGCGACAACACCCCGGATGTGATACGCCCGATGCTGACAAAAGAGATCCCCGGCATCATGGAGATGATCAGGGTTAAGTACGGCACGATGAATTCAGGGGCACTCCTGAGCAGAGCTGTGGCAGGAGTGAGGGGAAAGACAGTGGTTTATACACTTCCCGGGTCAGTGAAGGCTGTGAATGAATACATGTCAGAGATAAGTAAAACGCTGGAGCATACAATTCAGATGCTCTACGGTACAGACAGGCACAAATAATAACTGATTTCAGAGCAGCCCCTTGCTGTTCACCACAACAGCGTCCGTTAGCCTGTCGTAACGCTGCTGAGGGTTGCGGAAATATGTAAGTATAAGGTAATCGTTCTCAGTCTGGTAGTGGCTTCCTTCAAAATTATTACCCTCAGGGGCCGTTGATCGGTCAGGAATAAAGGAAAACTCATAGTTATACCATCCCTGTTTTAGAAGGATCGTTGCCTCGTAACATCCCCTGCCGGGATTATATGTCATCCTGTTTTCAGGCCCGTAGCTCCATCCGTTAAACGCCCCGGCAACGTATACAGAACCTCCCCTGGCCTCCCTCTGTACAGGCAGGGTGAAGTAAACATAAACATAATCGGCATCAGTGTTGTGCTCTTTGCTCTCCTCCATGGCAATCCAGTACTGCCCGTTCAGGTCATCATCAATGAAATATTGTCTGAACTCCCTGTCAGCAGAAGGTATCAGAAATGCATGGTAACGTCCCTGCAAATACTCAATAGCCCTGACGTTCTGACGGGTCTGCCTTATGGTCTTGATATCGAAAAACCTGAACTCATTTCCACCCGGCAAAAGAGTCTTGTCAGAGAGAGCATTAAACTCAATCCTTGCAGTACCCACAAAGTCAGGCAGGAGATTGTATCTTGCCCTGTCCCACCTGCCGTTCTGTAAAATGGTAAGAGTAACCTGGCGGTATGGATCAGTGACAGGTAATTTGCCTGTGGCAACGGTAATCTCAGTCTGCTGGTGTGTATCTACCGTCCCAGGCTTCATGGGCCTGCGGAAGACGACAGATGCGGTGGTGCTCCGCTCATGAACATAGAATCTTCTTGTCAGAAGTGGAGTGCCCGGATCAGAAGGGTCATAAACTACAATTATGTAATTTCCTGATATTTTGAAATTTATGTCATCATTAGGGATTCTCAGAGTATAGTGGGAATATCTCACAAGGGTGTTGAATGATGGGCTGTAGTCATATATCCTGTTCTCCTCCATTCCCTCAAGATAATCGCTGGTGAAGATGTCGCTCCTGTTCCAATCGCGATCACAATGAATAAATGTGTAGGATAATGATCCGGCATCACTCTCAATAAGGTCGAAGTTAAGCACTATCTGTTCAGGGGTGTACAACTGAATAACCGGATATGAAAGCTTCCATCCCTCTTTCTCAAACCAGATACTCCTGACACCCGGTGCTGCATAATCTTCCGTCGGGATATCCTGTGCGGATAAAGAAAAAAGCAGTGTGAAGAATAATGATATCGATAAACTTAATACTTTTATCATTGTTTATAAATCAGTAAAATTTCTGCCTGGTTAAAAGTACAAATATCCTGCCGTGTATTAACAGGTCGCAGTTGAAAAACAAATGTGTGATTTATGTCATATAATTCTGTGAAAGGAATAACAATACACTATACTTGCATTCTGAAATTGAAATAAGCTGAAGTTACTATATGTCAACACCAATCAGATTACGAAAAGGATTAAACATCAAGCTTGCAGGAAAGGCTGAGAAGATACTTCTACCGGAGGTTCCGGTCAGCAGGTACGGGATCAGGTTTGCTGATTTTCCCGGTCTCAATGCCAAACTTGAGGTAAAGGAAGGAACGGTGGTCAGTGCCGGAAGTGTGCTGTTCCATGACAAGCTCATTCCTGAGATAAAGTATGTTTCTCCTGTCAGCGGAGTTGTAAAGGAGATTGTAAGAGGGGAGAAGCGCCTACTTCTCGAGATAGTCATTGAGCAGCAGGGCAGTGAGAAGGTTGATTTCGGTACTGCTGACCCTCTGAAGCTTTCGCGTGAGGAGGTAAAAGGCAGGATGATGATTTCCGGTATGTGGCCAGTTATGAGGCAGCGGCCATATCATATCGTTGCACGTCCTGCAGCGGTGCCGAAGGCTATATTCATTTCTGCCTTTGATACGGCCCCTCTGGCACCTGACCTTGATTTTGTAATGGTAAATACCCAGGGGGGGCATATTCAGACAGGTATCAATGCGCTGTCACGTCTCACTGATGGCAAAATCCATCTCTCATTTGACATGGATGGATCGAGGGTAGCAGAGGTAAGGAACCTGAAGGGTGTTGAGCTGCATACCTTTACTGGGCCGCATCCGGCAGGTAATGTAGGGATTCAGATACATCATATTGACCCGGTATCAAAAGGAGAGGTAGTATGGTACATTGACATACAGGATGTTGTTGCACTGGGCAGGTTCTTCAACACCGGATTTCATACCCGTGACCGCATCATATCCCTTGCGGGTCCGGGAGTGCTTCACCCCAAATATCATCGTACCAGGCCCGGAGCTTCAGTCAGTGCCATTCTCAAGTCGAACCTCATCGATCAGCATCAGAGGGTCATAAGCGGGAATGTGCTGACAGGGAAGATGATCACAGCTGATGGCTCCCTCGGGTTCTATGACAATATGCTAACAGTCCTGCCTGAGGGAGACTATAATGAGTTCTTCGGTTGGGCAACACCGGGGTTTGACAAATTCAGCTACTGGAAGACCTTCCTCTCGAAGATTATACCTAAGAAGGAGTATGTTCTTGACACAAATATGCATGGCGGGCACAGGGCATTCGTTGTGACCGGTCACTATGAGAATGTACTGCCGATGGATATCTACCCGGT
Source organism: Bacteroidales bacterium (assembly GCA_025455395.1). Classification (GTDB taxonomy): domain Bacteria; phylum Bacteroidota; class Bacteroidia; order Bacteroidales; family VadinHA17; genus SR-FBR-E99. The sequence goes on along the minus strand of JALOMO010000088.1, from coordinate 5,058 downwards.
CCACCTTGTGAAAGCGATAATGGCAGGTGACATTGAGCTCATGGAAAACCTGGGTATTTATGAGGTGGCGGAAGAGGATCTGGCCTTATGCGAATACATCGACCCGTCGAAGATCGAGTTCCAGGAGATCATCCGCCAGGGGATTGATCTGATGATAAAGGAAATGAATTAATAATGGTAATAGTTTTATAATGAACTTCTTACTTAAGCAAATAAAGAAGGTTAAGCCCCACTTTGAAAAGGGGGGACGCTTTGAAAAGCTCCGGTCTGTCTTCGACGGATTTGAGACTTTCATATTTGTCCCGGAGAAAGTGACCAGCAAAGGTTCACATATCAGGGACTATATGGATATGAAGCGCACCATGACGGTTGTAATACTGGCACTGCTGCCTGCACTTCTCTTCGGATCATACAACATCGGGCTGCAGCACACCAGGGCGTTCGGGATAGAAGGATGGAGCCTGATGCAGATGTTCTGGTTCGGCTTCCTGAAAATACTGCCGCTGATCATAGTGAGCTACGGTGTCGGTCTCGGGATAGAATTCGTGGTGGCACAACTGCGCGGTCACGAGATCAATGAGGGTTATCTTGTCACCGGCATGCTCATCCCGCTTATAATGCCGATAGATGTACCGCTTTGGATGGTTGCTGTCTCTGTAGCCTTCGCAGTCATCATCGGAAAGGAGATTTTCGGCGGAACAGGGATGAACATTCTCAACCCGGCGCTTACGGCCCGTGCATTCCTCTTCTTCAGCTATCCGGGATGGATGACAGGTGACAGTGTTTGGATTGAGGGTCTTACAAAGGGTACTGCCGTGGATGGTTTCTCCGGGGCAACGCCACTGGCCCTTGCCAAGCTTGATGAGTTTGACAGGATGCCGTCAGTGACGGATATGATTATAGGGACAATACCTGGGTCTGTAGGTGAGACTTCTGTAATAGCGATACTTATCGGTGCCCTGATACTCATAGCAACAGGGGTGGGCAGCTGGCGCATCATGCTCAGCATGACACTGGGAGCCCTGGGAATGGGACTGCTGCTAAACATCTCAGGCAGCAGCGAATACTCTCAGCTTCCGGCATATTATCACCTTATAATGGGGGGCTTCGCTTTCGGAGCTGTATTCATGGCCACCGATCCGGTGACAGCTGCGCAGACAAACACAGGCAAATGGATCTATGGGGCTCTTACTGGAATAATGGTAGTCATAATAAGGGTATTCAACCCCGCCTACCCGGAGGGAACCATGCTGGCAATATTGCTGATGAACGTCTTCGCCCCGCTTATTGACCATTTTGTGGTTAATGCCAATATAAACAGAAGACTTAAAAGAGTAAAGACAACTTAAAAGCCAACAGGATGAAAGATTTCAGCAACAGATATATTTTCATTTTCTCGGTGGTGATGGTTGTCTCCGTCGCCGTCCTGTTGTCACTGACGGCATTGCTGCTGCAGCCAAAGCAGGAGAAAAACGTTGAAGTAGAGAAAAAGATGAATATTCTCTCCTCGATAAATGTCACATCAACAAAGAGTGATGCAGTCACTCTTTATGACAAGTATATCAGGGAGAGCTTTGTGATAAACACCCGTGGCCAGCACATTGAAGGTGTTGATGCCTTCACAGTATCACTGCGTGCAGAGCACAAAAAGCCTCTTGAAGATCAGTACCTGCCTGTTTTCACAGCAGTGATGGATAATGGTGACACCCTGCATATTTTCCCACTTGAGGGCAAGGGGTTATGGGGACCGATATGGGGTTATGTGGCTCTTAAGCCTGACATGAACACCATTGCCGGTGCCACCTTTGACCATAAGGGAGAGACACCGGGGCTGGGGGCTGAGATCAATACAACCGAGTTCGAGAGCCAGTTCCTTGACAAGTGGATTTATGAGGGTGGCAGTTTTATATCCGTGGCTGTTGTCAAGGGGGGAGCAGACAAGTCAGACAGGCATGAGGTTGACGGAATCTCGGGTGGAACGATAACCAGCAAGGCGCTTGAGGCCATGCTGCGAGAGGGTCTGGTAAAATATGAGAATTATTTCATGGAAAACAGGAAGTAGATATGGAAAACGTTGAAAAGGAGCCGTTACTGTCGGCAAAGAATATAAAACTGATGACTAATCCGCTGGGGCAGGAGAACCCTATCACAGTACAGGTGCTGGGAATCTGTTCTGCACTGGCGGTGACAGTGAAGATGAAGCCTGCCATTGTGATGGCTGTTTCGGTCATGGTGGTGCTTGCCGTATCGAACGTCGTCATCTCGGCTATGCGTAAGTCAGTGCCGGGACGAATAAGGATCATTGTGCAGCTGGTTGTTATCGCCACAATGGTAATCATTGTCGACCAGTTTTTGAAAGCCTTCGCTTTTGATGTCAGCAAGCAGCTCTCTGTCTTTGTGGGGCTGATCATCACCAACTGTATCATCATGGGTCGGCTTGAGGCCTTTGCCCTGGCAAATAAGCCATGGCCTGCATTTCTTGACGGCATGGGTAACGCCGGAGGGTACGGACTGATACTTATTATTGTATCGTTTTTCCGTGAGCTATTCGGTAGCGGAACTGTGCTGGGTTTCCCGGTGATGGAAAAACTGGGACTATACAAAACCGGGTATGAGGACAACGGGATGATGATTCTTCCGCCAATGGCCCTTATTGTGGTGGGTCTAATCATCTGGTTTCAGCGCAGCCGCAACAAGTCACTAATTGAAACCAGGTAGCAAAGAAGAATATGGAAAACCTGCTGAATATATTTGTCAAGTCGATCTTTATCGACAACATGATCTTTGCCTACTTCCTCGGTATGTGCTCATACCTGGCGGTATCAAAGACTGTAAAGACCTCGATGGGACTGGGAATAGCGGTTATCTTCGTTCTGCTGATAACCGTGCCTGTCAACTACCTGCTTGAAGTATATGTCCTGAAAAAGGGTGCCCTGGTATGGATAAGTGACAGCTTTGCCACACTCGATCTGAGCTTCCTTTCATTCATCATGTTCATCGCAATCATCGCTTCAATTGTACAGCTTGTGGAGATGTTCATTGAGAAGTTCAGTCCTGCCCTCTACAACTCCCTGGGTATTTTCCTTCCTCTTATTGCAGTCAACTGTGCCATTCTTGGTGCTGCTCTTTTCATGCAGGAGAGGGAGTACGCTAACATTGCAGAGGCAACCGCCTTTAGTCTCGGCTCAGGGATAGGCTGGCTCCTTGCAATCGTAGCCCTGGCGGCAATAAGGGAGAAGATGCGTTACTCGAACGTGCCTGCTCCATTGAGAGGGCTGGGGATTACCTTTATTTTAACCGGGCTGATGGGAATAGCCTTCATGAGCTTCCTGGGTATCACACTTTAATGAAATCTGAACAGACATGATATTAGGACTATCTATTGCAGGCACCGTTCTTATCAGCATCGCAGTCTTTGTGCTGGTGATGATATTGCTCGTTGTGGTGCTGCTCTATGCGAGACAAAAACTGACACCCCAGGGAGACGTTACTCTGAAGATCAATGACCGTGAGCTGGTGGTGTCACCCGGATCAAACCTTCTCTCGACACTGTCAGGAAACGGCATCTTCCTTCCGTCGGCATGCGGCGGCGGAGGCACATGCGGCATGTGCAAGTGCCAGATAACTGAGGGTGGCGGATCTATCCTGCCAACGGAGACGGGCTTCTTCACACGCCGCGAACAGCATGAACACTGGCGCCTGGGATGCCAGGTGAAGGTGCGTGAGAACATGACATTGCATGTTCCTGAAGCAGTACTCGGAATCAGGAAATGGGAGTGCGAGGTTGTCTCGAACAGGAATGTGGCAACATTCATTAAAGAGTTTGTCGTTAAACTGCCTGAAGGCGAAGACCTTACATTTAAGTCCGGCGAATATGTCCAGATTGATGTGCCTAAATATGAAGCTGACTTCGCAAAAGATATCGATGTTGAGGAGGAATACAGGCCCGACTGGGATAAGTACCATATGTGGGACCTGAAGATAAAGAACAGGGAGGAGACTTACAGGGCCTATTCGATGGCCAACTATCCTGCCGAGAAAAATCTTATTATACTCAACATACGTATTGCATCACCACCATGGGACAATGCGAAGAACCAGTTTATCAACGTCCCGCCAGGTATATGCTCATCATACATCTTCTCGCGCAAGCCGGGAGACAAGGTGATGATATCGGGTCCTTATGGCGATTTCCACATCAAAGAGACTGATAAAGAGATGATATACATCGGCGGAGGAGCCGGCATGGCACCGCTGCGCTCTCATATCTTCCACCTTCTCAGGACACTGAAGTCAGGACGGAAGATTTCATACTGGTATGGTGCAAGGTCGCTCCGGGAGGTTTTCTATGAAGATGAGTTCAGGGCTTTAGAGAAAAAGTTCCCGAACTTCAGATTCAACCTAGCTCTCTCGGAGGCTCTTCCTGAGGATAAGTGGACTGGTTACACAGGATTCATCCACCAGGTGCTGCTTGACGAATACCTGAGCAAGCATGAGGAGCCTGAGGAGATTGAGTATTATCTGTGTGGCCCGCCGATGATGAACTCTGCCGTACTGAAGATGCTTGATGACCTCGGCATACCGAACGAGGCGATAGCGTTTGACGATTTCGGAGGCTAGCATCCTCAATTTTCTAAAATTTACACGTAGAGACGTAGCATGCTACGTCTCTACATTGTCCACAAAATATTATCTGTAAACAAGGGTAATTGGATGGTAAAAATATCAATCACAACGACAATCATTTTTGCATCTTTGTTTGCCGGCTGCAGTAATCGAGTGCCGCAGTATACCGAGATAAACGGCTTCACCCAGGGCACTACCTATCACATTGTTGCAGATATTGGTCCGGGCCTCGATGCCGGTGAACTACGCGGAGAGATCGAAGCACTGCTGACAGTGATAGACAACTCACTCTCAATATATAATGACTCATCAGTCATCTCGCTTATTAACAGAAACGTAAGTGACATGACTGACACCCTTTTCCGCGAGGTATTCAGGACCTCGGCGCAGGTGTGGGAACAGAGCGGAGGGTTATTTGATATCACGGTAGGT
>JALOMO010000174.1 GCA_025455395.1 Bacteroidales bacterium | reverse complement strand
TAGTATTTACGCTTCTGTATGCTCCTTGCATTGTCCATATACAAATAAGTGGCATCATCTTTTGTTCCAAGCTTTACTGCAACACGCGGATCATAATGTCCAACAACAGTGATGATAGTATCACATATAATCTGAGGGACAGCCAGCTGAAAAGGATAATATGTATTAGCCGGGACCATTGGAGGTTTATTACCGGTTGCAGGATCATATACCGGAACACTTCCGGTTAATAATTGCACGGCATATTCATGTTGCCAGTTAGACCGTGATAGATTTCCTCTGACAGTACCCCAGAAGTTGTTATAAGCCGACTGTGCTGCTGCTGAACCACCGCCGCCGACTTTTAACGTTGCATCATCTAAATAGGATGTAAAAGAGCTATCGGCGAATTTAATAACATCCTGAGCATAATCAGTGTTGAAGTTGGTTTTGTTGGATAATGATACCAGGTTCCGCGCCATTATACCATAGGCAAATTTAATCCATTTTGCCTTGTCTCCCTGATAAATGTAATCATTGGCTGAGATCTCAGTTCCATATGCGCTGGTATCAACCCGCTGAAGATATTTTATGCCTTTATATGCCCACTCTTTTACTGCAGCATAAACAGCCGGCTGGTAATCATAATCATGTGTAAGAAGTTTTTCGATAAATGCATCTTCAAGGATCACTTCACCATGGTATTTGGTAAGCTGATCCCAGGAGAAAGCCTTCATGATATAACCAATACCTGCCAGATTCCATCGTCCCTCTTCTTCAGACTGGTTGATCATATTTTCCAGGTTCTTACCCTGGAGCCAGTAAGTCATTCGCCATAACTCACCGCCGGCATCATTGCCAGCTTGATAGTAATGGCCGGGAAAATTGGTAAAATTGGTTGTGGATGTTCCCATCATTTGCACCATAGGGGCAATGGCTCTGATATCAAAGTACAAACCCTGGTAATTCTGTTCAATCCCGGCCAGGTACAGATAACCCGGTACATATGCCGGCCCGTCAATATTATCGTTGACATCGAGCCACTTTTCACAACTTGTTGTTATAAAAAGCAACGATGCCAGCATAATTCCTGAAAATGATATCTTTTTTATCATAGTATTAATCATTTCGTATTATCAATTATTTAAATGTCACATTTATCCCGATCGAGTAACCTCTCGGCATTGGCAGAGACCATACATCCATACCTTCTCCACCTGTACCTCCGGCAGCTGCGGATACTGTATTCCCGACAGCATCAATACCAGAGTAGTTGGTAAGGATAAACAGGTCATTGCCTGCTGCAAATATGCTTGCCTGTGAAAGAGGTGTTTTTACCAGCCATTTGTTTGGAAGGTTATATGACAGGCGTATTTCCTGCAAGCGCAGATAATTTACATTTTTTTCCACCCAGTTTTCATCACCACCGGAGTAGATTGTAGAATAAAGATCATAACTAACTGACATTGTATTCGGTGTCGGATCAGCAGTATTCTCGTTACCATCCCTGAGGACGCCATTAAATACAACAGGACCGCTTTCGCGGGCATCTACTGATTCCCAGCTATATCCCTGCTGCATCATGGTACGTTTTGTAGCATTAACCACAGTTGCCTTATAACGTCCTGCGAACATCGCAGAAAAACGCAGATTCTTATAACTGAGGGCTGTCGTAATACCGAAACGAAGTTTAGGTTCGCGGTCGCCGATCACACTCCATGTACTGCTTACAAGGGGAAGTCCTGTTGTCTGGTCAATGAGTAAATCTCCATTATTATTCCTCTGGAATGCCGTACCGGTAAGAGAAGTTATAGGCTGCCCGACCTGTATGCCGTTTCTTATATTACCTGAGTTCCAGGTATAAGCGTTATAATACTCAGAAAGGTTCGGAGGCAGGTAGGTAATTTCAGAGCTTGTATGAGATGCATTGAATCCCACATTAAGCCGAAGTCCGTTTGACATGTTGAGTATATCTCCGTCTATATGACCTTCAAATCCCCAGGTCTTAAAGTCACCAACGTTCATGGTATTCAGCACGAATCCGGTACCATAGCTCATCCTGAATCCTTTAACTATCTGATCTTTGCAATTAGTCCAGAAATATGTAAAGTCAGCATTGAGCCTGTTTTTCAGGAATCTTCCTTCGAAACCAATCTCCTTTGTTGTGTTCATTTCAGGCACCAGATCCGGATTCGGACCTGTATAATCATACCTGTATCCTCCTCCCCACAATGCTGTGACAACCAGCTGAGGATCTATTTCAAGAGGACCGGCATCTTTTCCAACCTGTGCAATGGTCCCGCGTAACTTAATGTAATCGATCTGTTTGACATTCTTCATAAAAGGAAGCTCTGATACGATAAAGGAAGCTTCAACTGCCGGGTAGAAAAATCTGTTAGCCCCCACAGGCAATGTCGATGACCAGTCGTTCCTTCCCCTGAATGTCAGATATGCCATATTCTGGTATCCCAGCTCAATCTGTCCCGAGAGAGCCTGAATTCTTCTTTTTGTATTTCTCGATATTGAACTGATAGATAATGCATCACAGTTTGAAATAGACTGGAAATCAACATCCAGGAACTTTGAACCTGTAGTTGCTAACCGGGCTACTCCATTCTCCTGCTGGTGATATCCGAACTGAGCTGTTAATGACAGATTATCGTTTAGGATAGTGTTCGAGTAGCCTGCTATTACGTTGAGTGTGGGATCAGAGAAGTTTGATTTTGTAAGGTTGTAATATCCGGCCCCGGTCTGGTTTGTGCTAAAATATGGGTGACGCGAAGTAACAAAGGTTTGCATACCTACGTCCCATCCCATCTGAACACGCAGGAACGTATTCTTGATTGGTGTAAGAGTAGCCGCCATTGTGGTAAGCATCCTGTCCGATTCATCATAGAATTTATTTTTATATAATGCGAAGAATGGATTCAACAAATCTTTATCAAGATAATAGTCGGGATAAGCCATGTGCTTACCGTCTGTATCCATATACTCTGATGCGTCGCTGACTATAGGCCAGTAAACTGCCCTGTAAAAGGGGGATTCAGTTCCGGTATTTACCTTGTCATTGGTCGAACCGGTATACATCATGGAAGACTCAAGCTTAAGCCACTTATTTACCTGTGCTGTACCCGAGAGTGACAGGTTAAGACGCGTATAACCCGTAGTCCTAACGGTACCTTTCTGATCTATTGAAGATGCTGATCCGCGCAATGTCACCTTTTCTGTTCCATATTCGGCCGATAAGCTATGCCTGCCTGTATAACCAGTCTGGAAAATGGCGGCAAGGTTATCAAATACCGGCATATCATCAGGGTATTCAGCACCATACCTGGTCTGATAGTACCAGTTGGTCGTTCCATAATAACCATTGGCATATTTGTTCTGAAGCAAGTCCTCAAAACCATATGACTTATCCCATCGGAACTGATTGCTGTAAGAGATCTTGCCTTTGCCGGCCTGACCTTTCTTGGTAGTGATGATAATTGCTCCGTTTGATGCATCGGATCCGTAAAGTGCTGCAGCTGCAGCTCCTTTAAGCACTGTCATGGTTTCAATATCCTCAGGGTTCAGGTCATTACCGCGTGAAGAATAGTCCAGGGTACGTACCGAGTAATACTCAAGGGCTGAATTGGTTTGATCAAGAGGGTTGAAGGTTGAGTTATTCATCGGAACACCATCAATAACATATAGTGGCTGGTTATTCCCGGATATTGAGGTGATCGATCTGAGAATAACAGTCGTTGAGGCGCCAGGTGCACCGCTTGTGTTTGAAACACTAAGACCTGCAACACGGCCCTGAAGAGCTGAAATAAAGTTATCACGGCCGGATTCCTGAATATCAGCAGCTTTTACCGTCTGAACTGATGATCCTACAGCTCTGGCAACACGTTTCATACCGAATTCTCCAGTTATCACTACTTCAGCAACAGCCACAGCTTCCGAAAGCAGACTGACATCATACCGGTCAGAAGCTCCCACAATCACTTCCTGGGGAGAATAGCCGATAAAGGTGAATACCAGGGTTTGCCCCGGTGAAACGTTATTGATAGTGTAACCACCATTCATCGCGGTAATTGCCCCTATGGATGTACCTTT
>JALOMO010000087.1 GCA_025455395.1 Bacteroidales bacterium | reverse complement strand
AGCTGACAGTCCGGGTTACGGTGTTGACCTTAACGGTAAATGCGGTAGTTGCAGGGACAATACTGGCAAGTGAGAGACTGTAGGTCATTTCCAGCTTTGCAGGAGTAGCATTCTGGATTACAGCACTGATAAAATTAGGTGTCGGGATGATTACTGAACCAGATTCATACTCGGCGTAACCCAGATCGGGTGCATTTCCTGAATAAGGCAGTCCAAGATTTACCCCGGCATCAATCAGATCACTTCCCTCCTTAAGTTTCAGGAAGGTAATATCTGGCAGTGAACCATCTGCTTTTCTCTGCCTTCGTAGTTGTGTTGTGTCCAAGGAAATAAAGTCCTTGTCTGAAATGCTGAATGCAGGATTAGATTGTGTGTTGCCATATATCCCGGATAGTCTAAAGGTATTGTGATCTTCTATTACATAGCTTGGATTTCCATTAGTGTAATCACAAGCTTTGAAAACAGCTGGATAACCGTCTGGATTTCTTTGTGCATAGACCAGGTTATTCCTCACTATTAGTTTGGCCGGTTCTGTTCTGCAGTCCATTAGAGCATCACCACCACCAATACCTATGTAATCGTTATATGATGAATTATTATAGTACGAGTAAATAGGGCCAAAGAACTCGTCGTAAAGATTTACTTCAATAATTCCACCACTGAATTTGCCATCTTTTTGATAGTTATATGCTGTAATACAATTCCTTATCACACGTTTACTGGCATCAAGGACGTTACTGTAGCTTACTTTAAAACCACAGCCGTCACCTTGGAGACGGCCATTATTCCATGACCAACAGTTAGAGATCTGGGTCTGCTTTGTGCTACCGATGTCAAAGCCATCATCCGAGTTCATCCATGCCCTGCAACCAGTAATATATGCGATTTTAAACGTATCTGTATCTGCTCCACCACTACCAATGGTATATCCGTCGGCTCTGCCACCCGGTATTGTACTGGTGGTTGTTGGATCAATGTTATTATAACTATCGCAGTTCGTCATATACAGAGTATCGTAGGTATTTATCCTCATTCCAGCTCCTCCATGACCAGTAGATGTAATGTTTTCAAGGTAAATTACGCCTGAATTTGTCCATCCAGCTCCGACTATATATTGGGCATTTGTGGTTTGTCGGACATTTCTTATCGTTAATCCTTTGAATTTTACATAAGTTACATTCTCTGCATTGAAACCTGAAGTACTTGTTGTACTTGCCGGGAAATTTGAACAGTCCAAAATGGGCACCTCCCCTGGATAGTTCATATATACTATCAAGTTTTTATATGTCCCATTGAATCCCTTTCCTCTGCCCGGCAAATAATTCACTCCTGAGGAGGGATACCAAACACCCCCTCTGAAGTATACAGTATCACCTGGACTAGCAGTATTGAAGGCCTTCTGCCATGTTGCCCAAGGTTGTGTAATAGTCCCCGGATAGGTATCACTCCCCCCAGTTGGAGCAACATAATAAGTTTTTCCCCAAGTATAGCTACTTAAGAGTATTAAAAGCATCACTATAAAGCCTCTCATATTTCTGATATTTTGACGAATGTTAATTAAGAGGTGACAAACATACTCATTTTAACGACGAAAATACTTATAATGTTTCACAAAAAGACATTTGGGAATGACTATTGTTCTTATAAAAAAATCCATATTGCTGTTTCCTCATTATTTCACCTAACGATCCAATTTGAAACAATACCATGGATTTTCGCCGCGAAAAGAGCACTATTGAATGAGTCAACCAAAGGATATTCATGCCCAGTTTTCAGTTTTCTTGCCGAAAGAGAGTTTGAAAGAACCATGCCAGGTGGGTTGATTATAAAAGGGATAAGACTATTCATATGATGGATTCAACTGCTTTACTTAGTACTTGTACAGTTTTAAACCTGGAGAATCTATGATTTCGACAGTCTCTTTACTAGGTAAAGGTCCAATTCAAGACATATTCATTAAATACGCATTCACAATAATTAAGGAGTGTAACAGCAGCATATTTACAATCCTGGGATTTCAATTGTAACTTCTATAACTGAAACTATATTTACTTTATGAAGTAGAATGATGATAAAACAATATATTGCAACATAAATAAATAAAACGAACATGAATAGATCTGTCACTCTTTACCTTTTGATGGTGTTCATTGTAATTAGTTTGTCGACAATTTCATGTAAAAATGAACTGCCTACAGTAGTAACTACTAACATTACTGAAATCACTCCATTCACAGCCATGGGAGGAGGGTCTGTTAGCACTGAAGGTTCAGCAATAGTAATTGAGAGAGGTGTTTGCTGGAGCCAAACACCTAATCCAGATATACTTGGTGCTAGGACATTAGACGGGGGTGGTGTTGGGGTTTTTAATAGCAAATTAACCAACCTATCCCCTAACACAACTTACCATGTCAGAGCATATGCATCAAATAGTACTGGTACTGCTTATGGAAATGAGGTTACATTTTCTACTGGCACCAATAATAACTCCTCCCACAAGAGAATTATTGCAGACCATAATGTAGTAAATGAATTTGAAAAAATACCTCAGCGTTATCTTGATGAAGTAAAAAAGATGCTTGTCTTCATACCTGGCATGTCACATGGATATGGGTATTTCAGAGGAGCAGAGCTTTTAGAGCAATTGGATGCACGATTCCAGGTTAATTTATGGATTAATACTCCGCCCCCTCTACCTTCTCAGGAAGGTTTAAGGTTAGGGAGAATTGAATTGGCAAGAGAAAACTTTTATACTCTGCAAAACGGGATTGAAGCTTATAAAGATTACATTTCTACAGCATTCAGAGCAGATAATCCATACCATGCAATTTGGTTCGGATGGAGTTATCAAAGTACCTGGGAAAATGCGCCAGGTGGCGGTATTGACCCGCTGTACAATGTAAGGTGGGCAGGATCATCAAAAAATGGCCCGGATGGCAACTTAAGATGGGGTCTCGATAATGAGGATCAAGTCCTGACCGGAAATTCTGTTAGCATGGATACTTACATATCAGCGATGGAACAGTATATTAAATTCTGTGCGACAAACTCTATACCAACAAGGATGGTTTTTAGTAATGGCGTTGTAGATGGAAATGCAAGTTCAGAAAATGGGTTTCAAAGAGAACTTAAAAATCAGCACATTAGAAACTATGCCGGAGGACAAGAAGACATTGTTTTCATTGATTATGCTGATATTCTTGTGCATAATGATACAGGGGAAAAATATGTTGTACAATGGAACGATAAAGGCACATTGCGTCCGCATCAGCAAATCCACCCAGATAATTTAAAAGACTATAATGAAAAATGGGAAATAATTGCTGGAGAGAGAGATACAATTGAAGATCATATAGGAGAAGTGGGGGCAATTAGGCTTGCAAAAGCGATGTGGTGGATGTTGGCCAGAATTGCTGGCTGGGATGGAGTCTCCACTTGAGAAAATTACGTCCAAAATCATTCATAAACTGTAAGGTAACGTGAATAATTGTAGCACTGAGTCCAAGACACCTTTGCTTTCATGTATGATAGTCTTTGAGTTAATAATTGTATTTTGTCAACCCTAAATTAGGCCCATACTGTAGAATAAGGCGTAATTACCTCATCTTAAATCATTTGATGGTGACGCGGTTCATGCTATTATGACTGCAGTAATCTTAATTAAATAACAATAATTAGTCAAGTCCAGAAAGACCTAATTTTAATTGGCTTAATTAGCTGCAACTGGCCTGTGAAATTATAATTGTACGTAATCCATAACCCACTAAACTAATTAAGATTGATCAATTATGTGGTAAAAGAAGCATTTGTCAATTGTGAGGTCCCATTAGTCACAATTTGCCATCAAAATTTGAGTTTAATTGCTATTCTTATTAGTTATTAATAACTGACACCCGTGGATATAACTTCTCTGAAATTTGTCTTGATATTATCTTTCGCGGTTTTGATACATCATGCCTTACCCTCGAAAATCAGGCTTGGATATCTATTGGTTCTTAGTTGTGGGTTCATTGCCACTTTTAAGATCTATTTGCCGCTATATGTAATTTTATATGCATATGTTAACTTCTGGTTAGGGTGCAGAATCAATGACACAAAGGGAGCCAAGCCCTTTTTCTATGCTGGCATAATAATTAACATCTCTCAATTGGTTCTGCTACGTTATGCGTCATTTTCAATAGACCCCCTCATTTCTTTGTTTGGTTCTGGTCTTAAAGTTTCTGTAATTTCAGAGATCATACTACCAATAGGGATATCTTACTACACTCTCCAGGGAATCGGATACTTGATAAATGTTAAAATGGGCTGGGAGAAGGCTGAAACAAACTTTCTTCATCTGTTGTTATACATTACATTTTTTCCAAAATTCCTTTCTGGCCCTATTGAAAGATCAAATCACTTTCTCACCCAAATTGAGTACCTAAAAGGATTCAGCCCAGAGAACATTATTTCGGGATTTAGAATAATCCTTGTGGGACTATTTAAAAAAATAGTCATTGCAAACCAGCTGGCTCCTTATATCATAAATACCTACAAAGACATAGATAGTGCACCCGGGAATACGCTTTGGCTTATATTAATTATACAGCCACTTTATCTTTATTTCGACTTTTCAGGGTACACAGATATTGCGATAGGATCCTCAAAATTATTTGGGATTAACCTTCTACCTAATTTCAATCGTCCGTTTTTTTCAAAGAATATGACGATTTTTTGGAAGAGATTTCATGTTTCCCTTTCTTCATGGTTTAATGATTATATTTTCAGACAGTTAAGCTTCAAATTAAGAAGATGGGGAGTAATTGCTACTCTGACAGCCCTCCTTATCACCTGGACACTTTTTGGTATCTGGCACGGGGCAGGATGGACATTCATGTTTTTAGGCCTACTTCAGGCTTTAGCGATAACTTATGAATTCTTTACTAAGAAGTGGAGAGCTATTGTATTTTCGAAAATGCCAGAGAAAGTTGGACTTTGGATTGGAAGGTTATCTACTTATTTATTCTTCTGTATAGCTTTAACTCTCTTTTTCGCCAAAGACATGAGATCTGTCATCAGCTTTTTTAAAAAGTTATTTGAACTGAATTTCAGTATACCTTTAGATGGAATTAGTACAGGGCCTTTTATGCTATTAATTTATATTCCTGTATTATGGATCATAGAACTGGTGCAGGAGGATTATAGCCACTTGTATCAAAAAATCGAAGCTAAGTTTTTTAGCGATAACAAAGGATTATATCTAAGATGGACTATCTACTCCGTTATTTTAACGACACTTATTATTGAAGGATTTAAAAATCAGCAGTTTGTATATGCAAATTTTTGATTATGAGAAAAATATCTACTCTTACAATACAGTTTCTGCTATTCTTTACATTATTCTCTCTGCTTCTGAATTCCGTGTACCTTATTGTCATTATGAAGACCGATTGGGATTTTCGAAAAAGAATCGAATCATTAAAGTTACCTAGTCCGAATTTTGATCTGTTAATACTTGGATCAAGCTTGGCACAATATGGCATTGACAGTGAGTTAATGACTGGCAATGGATTAAGATCATATAATATGGCCCTGGTAGGGAATTCAATGAAAACCTGTCATATCCAGTTGCAAGAGTATCTTGAAAGATATTCAATCAAACCAAGGTATGTTCTTTTGGCGGCTAATACATTTCTTGAGGCATTTGATCAGGAAGGAATACATCCAGTCGTCGAGTTTACAATGCATCAGCAAAAGATTGATTTGACTGATATCCCGGTATCGAAATTCAGGTGGCAGGGTACAGAACTATTTAAAAAAGCATTTTCGGAAGAATACAGAAGTGGCTATCTTTCATCTGGTCAGCTTAGAAGGACTAAAATAGTTGCTGATGAAACAGAAAATAACCATATGCAGTTGGATTTGAATAAGTATGAAAGTGCCAAATGGATTAGTAAAATCGCCGAAGTATGTACTAAAGAAAATATTGAACTAATCTTGATAGAAATTTCCGGTGTAAATGAAACACAAAACTCAAGCCCTATCGGACCATATATATTATCCTTTTCGGATAAAAGTACAGCGATCCTTTACAACTTAAATTCAATCGAGTTCTGCAAATTCATAGATCCAGAAAGGGACTGGATTGGATTATCCCACTTCAATATGACTGGCGCAGCAAAGTTTACATGGGAAATGTTGAGAGTTATACCCTTTAATGATTCTCAGTAAATGCATAAACGGTCAGTTTAGATAATGTGGTCAAAAATATTTGGTGATTTATTAGGGATTTAGTCGACCCTTAACAAGTCTTGTTTTTTAAAACTCTTTACAGTGATATATTTTACAGACCAGTTGCCAGTCGATAAATCCAGGACAAAATAAATGGCATCCCGGATCTGCCTCAGTCTTTTCATCATATTGAAGGCAACTGCTGCCATAATAGTATTAATCATGTCGCCTTCAACGCCCTTGAGGAAGTTCCTCCGCATCCGATAATCACTCTTGAGATGTACTATAACCGGTTCAACAGCAGCCCTTCGCCTGAACCTTGCTCTGTCCCTGGCTACTCAAAAGCGGTTTTGCATTTGCTACTGCCTGGAATCATGATCTCTACCCCAAGAATGGTCTTGCGTCCTTCATAACCTCTGTCGACCAATGCAACCTTCGGTAGCCTGTCAATCAGATCTGATACCTGCTCCAGCTGAGGTTCAAGCGTATGGCCATCATAGGGATTACCTTCAAAAGCCATGGCCCCAAGTATAATTCCGCTGTTCTTCGTAATCACAAAACCACTCTTGTTCCCAAACTCGTACTTCTTGTGATCCTAACCCTTGGAGATGCAGCTTACCTCAGGGGCATGAAAGCTATAGATCTTGTTATGGCTATCTCTCCTCTGTCCAAGAACACGGTAATACAAACATAACTGTTCATCATATGTCTCAAGTCGGTCTTCTGCAACCAGGCTCCGTTCAACATCCCTTAAAAGCCGACCGGCAATGGTCTTTATATTCCTGGCTGCCGCCATTATCTTCTTTCTCCGTTTAGGATGGTCATGGAACCGCTGATCGATCATCAACTGACCAAGGGTGCGACTATAACTCTGACGAAGGTGTAAAGCCTCCTTCTCAGCTATCTTACGACAACCCTCTATGATCTTCTTATGAAGCTTTGCATCGGTAGGATACGCGATGTTCGTCTCCTGGACCGTGGTGTCAATGAGTACTTCCTTTTCTTCAACGTCCTTCTTCTCAAATAGGCTGACGCTGAGCTTTAATAGTTTCTCCGCTCCATCAGTGCCAAGTCGTTTACGGAAGTGTACGAACTCACTAGGATCAAATGGTTTTTCAAATTGAAAATAGGTCTCGCGGCAAAAGTACTTTCAGTATGGATTTTCAATCCTCCGACCAACAAAGGATTCATCGGATTGACCGTACATCTGCTTTAGTAACATGCAACCAACCATCTTTCGCACTAGCACTGCCGGACTTCCCATATCTGAGTAGTACGGAGCAAACTCCATTTCAACTGAATTCCAGTTTATTAGCTGAGTCAGCTCTGCCAACTCATACTTCATATTTATCACATTCACCAGTAGAATACGGAATACGTTCAATTGCGGATTCTTATCAGTTTTGCCTATCATTTTGCTAGCTTTTAACGAATCTACCAGAAAGCCTGCAATCTGACAAATATTAAAATTAACTTATATAATTAGATATCAGCAATATATACACTTTTTAAGGGTCGACTATATACATTTACCAACTATTTCTGACTGTCAACTCTACTTTTTAAAAAATGAGATTGTCTCAATTTGAGATAATCTCATTTCAATATCATCATCAATGAAAAGACTCTACAAATTTGGGAGATCAAAGAAATAGAGATCACCTGAAGTACGGTGAATCCATGGCAAATTATAATAAGCAGGGCAATCATCATATGGAGACAAATATGCCTTCAGGTCTCTCTCAGTTCCAACAAATAAAGATGATTGAACAAGTGAAAGACCTTTATCTAGATTGATTGTAATATCACCAGAGCCATCAACAGTAATGGTACCGATATCCGAGGTGAATACTCCTGCCCTATGCAAGGGAATAGTTTTTACTGAAGGGTAATCATTTACTCCAAGGAACCATTCCGAACACCATCCTGAATCAAATACACTTGTTCCATCGGTAACTCCAAAATATTCTCCAACTCCGTCGGTATACACAAACTTAGCAGCAATTATTTTTTTGATCGGAATACTATAACAGAATGAAACATGGCTAATACCTTTGCCCTGAAAGCCAATAAGTCCTTCATCATGACAAGCACCTCCAGGATACGAGTAAATATATGCACCTCTTCCGGCCTTGACAATCACTTTACAAACCGGATATTCAGACTTCCAGTCAAAGGTCTTGCCATTGCTGTTGAGGATGACAATCGTATTTCCCTCCATGGTTTCATAAGTACCATCCATCCCAAGATATTCATCCCATTCGTCAATTTTAAATGCAAAGCCACATTCTCCGCCGGCGGACTTACATTCAAAAGTTGCATTACCGGATTTCCAGTTATTAACAATTGTAACTATGCCGGAGGACTTGAGAGAAACATCGATATCCTCTTCAATTTTCTGGCATCCTGTTGCCGCAAAAAGAACAGCGACAACCATGAGCATAAGGTTGGATGTTTTTTTCATCTTTGATTGAGTTTGATAAACTATTCCGTTAATTATCCTCTAATTTAAGTTGGAATTTACAATTGTGGTAATCCGATTTAACGAAAATCGTCAATTAAATGATGAATAGAGGGCATTAAGGGATAAGACTATCTTTTAATATTTGCCTCATCCTAAATCAGGGTTAAACAATTAAAATTAAGAGGATTGCCGGTCAGACTTTCTTGATTTTCTTCCCGGTTGGACTGATCATTAGATAGATCATCCCTGAATTCATAGACCTGTGGCACCTTGAAAAGAGCCAGGTGCTCTGAGCAATGCTGTATCAACCTGTCCCTGGTAATTAAGTTGATACTGTCTTTACGGATTGTAACAGAGGCTTTCAGCATTTCACCTTCGATCTCGTCTTCGATGCCTTCAATTGTACAGTCAATAACCTCCGGAAGCGCAAGTATCACGGCCTCAATCTCTTTAGGGCTGATTCGTTTGCCGCGGACCTTGATAATCTCCTTTGACCGGGCTGTCAGGTAGATAAATCCATCCTCGTCAACGGTGCCCAGATCGCCGGTGTAAAGCCATCCATTCCGGATGGCATTTTTTGTACCTTCTTCATCGGCAAAGTACCCCATCATTATATTGTCTCCACGAGCAATAACCTCGCCTGTCTCACCGGGCTTTATCTGTTCACCATTCTCATTTACCACTTTTAGTTCCACTCCGGGAATGCCTTTTCCCATCGACCCCTTTCTTCTGTCATACACCTCTGGCGGAAGCCAGGAAAGCCTTGCCGTTGCCTCGGTCTGGCCGTACATAACCACAAACCTGATTTCCGGATGAGCCTCCCTGAATTCGTCAATGAAGATCGGAGCCAACTTTCCCCCGGCCTGTGTTACATACTTAAGGTCAGGGAACTTCATCTGTTTAAATGAATCAGATTTCCTTAACAGAATCTGAAAATGACTGGGCACACCCGCAAATCCTGTGCACTTGTAGTCGACCAGACTCTTTAATACACCTCCCAGGAAAATAAAAGAGTTATTGAATGTGATAGAACCTCCAACTCTCAGATGCGTATGGAACAGAGACAATCCGTAACAGTAATAAAAAGGCAACACGACCAGCATCCTGTCATCAGGAGTTAGTTGAAGGTATTCGACGATTGATGAAGTGTTGGCAATAAGGTTCTTGTGAGAGATCATGACTCCCTTGGGTTTCCCTGTAGAACCTGAGGTGAAAATGATCTCCGCACACCTCTCCCGGTCAAATTCACCTTCTTGTATTTCTTCCGTGTACGCTTCATCCGGAGAAGGCAGGGTGTCAGGGTACCAGGCCTTGTCTGAATTTAACTCAAGCCTCTTTTCAACCTCAGGTGTCAGGAAGATCAGCTCAGGATTTGTCAGATCATGAATATACCTGTAATTTTCTTTTTCTATTCCAGGATCAAGCGGGATGCAGATGTTTCCTGACTTAATAATTGCCAGATAAATCTTAATGAAGAACAGATTGTTGGTCGATAACAGCATGATATGCTTGTCCGAGCCTACTAGCTCATAAATCCACTTAGAAAGATGGTTGTATGAGGAATACAGGTCCCTGTAACTTATCTCTTCCTTACCGACAAGGAAAGGTTTATCAAGTTTGTATGAATTCTCGAAGAAATAGTCAACTGCATTCATGGCAATAGTTTTATCCGTAATAATAGTCTCTTATCGGTGGCATCCGTAAGTATTCGGTAGTCTTGCGTTTACGCTCGAAATTGCGGAACAGAGCCTCAACCCGATCAGTCGTTTCGTTCATGACTGAAGCTACTTCGGAAGCAGGATAGCCGTTCTCAAAACCATACCAGAACCTGTCCATCAGGTTGAATGGCAACTGGTAGAAAAATTCCTCCTGTGTCTGTTCAGCGGAATATGTATCTGTGGTTGGGGTACGTTCAATAATGCCTTTCGGGACTCCCAGGAATTCAGCAAGCTGATAAACCTGTGTCTTGTAAAGATTTCCAATGGGCATCACATCACCTGCACCATCACCATATTTTACGAAAAATCCCTGCTCCTGCTCATGTTTGTTCGGGGTGCCAACCACACAGTAATGAAGTGCTTCAGCCTGATAATAGAGCATTGACATCCTGGTACGCTGCTTGAAGTTGGAAGCAGCTACGATCTGCAGATACTCATTCGCAGGAAGTATCTTGTCCTTTTCGTTTCCGGCTGGGTCAATAACGGTAAGATAAAAAATGGGAGGGATGTTGTTGAACAAACCACTTTGCCTGATCCCGATCTTCATTTTCCATGTTTTCGGATCATACTCCGGGAAAACACGCTTTACAGCTTCATCGCGCCTTTCGTAACAGCCGAATCCTGTCAGCGCTCCGGTAATCTCCTCTTTAATTGCTTTCACGCCATATCGGGCTGCAAGCTCCCTGGCCAGCATTTCACTGTCAGGGCTTGAATCTTTTTCAGGGAGCATAATACCTAAAACCTTGTCCGGACCGAAGGCTTTTGCGGCCAGAGCAAGGCATACGGAGGAGTCTATCCCCCCGCTGATGCCTACCACTGCTCCGTGTCTTTTAAACCTTTGGAGGACGTCGGCACGAAGCTGTTCAACAATATTGTCAACTACCTTATTGACGTTATCAAAAAGGATGATGTCTTTCGAGAATGCTTTTCCTGCTGGCATAATGGATCTGTTAGTTTTCAGTTACATTTTCCTTTCCCGGGCTTAAAGGATTCATGGTTAAATCGGAACTCCCGGTGGACCTATGTAATCTTATATTTGTTTTCTTCTATTATTCTCAGGTTTCTCAGAGGTCCGTTACGGAACTCCGCATTATTATTATCAATAAACTGGCGATGAACCAGGTGAGTTGATATTACCGCGGCGAGTGTCATGTTGTCCATCTCCGAGGCTGCGCCTGTCTTCTCTACTTTAGCAAGTAATGCCGCTACTGACCCGGGACTGAATATTCCGGCGAGTCGTGTCATCTTTTCTGAGAGCATCTCATCCACGTAATCTGGCCTCTCATTGCCCATGAATACACTGCTTATCGGAGCACGGTATGGTTGTTTGGGCCGTTTAACTATACTCCCAGGGATTCTTCCTGTCATCAGTTTCTTCAACAAATATTTTTCATTCAGACCATTGAGCTTCAATTTATCCGGGAGGGAAGAGCAGTACTCAATTACCCTGTAATCGAGGAAAGGATAACGCCCCTCAACTGAATTGGCCATCGCCATCCGGTCGCCCTGCGAGGAAAGAAGATAGCCCGACATGAAGACGGTGGTCTCCAGCCATTGAGCTCTTGCAAGTGGTGACCACTCCATGAATGAGTCCGGCAAATTGCCTGCAAGATCGGATAGGGGATCATAACTGTTAACAGATTCCCTAATGGCGTCGGAGAAGTGTTTCTTAATATGATTTGAATTATTCCACCTCAGGAGGTGTGAGTATAGCGGATTTGCAGTATCCTCCAGCCTGTATCCGAAGAACATCTTGAGGATATTGGGACTTGCATTCCGAAGGTGGGGAATGTCAGGATAGATCCTCTTCAGCAGCGTCGGCCGCAGTGATGATGAAGGCTGAGATGCCCAGAATCTCCTGATGATTGCCTCTCTGAAAATATCATAACCTGCTAGGATCTCATCAGATCCCTCACCGGTAATGACCACTTTAATGTCATTGTCCCTGACCAGCTTTGAGAGGATCAGCATCGGGGTGGGAGCGGTACGGGTCAGTGGCGTCTCTGAATGCCAGACAACCCGCGGAAATGCTTCAGCTATATCCTTTGAGGTGCAGCTTATCGCCCTGTGGGTGGTATTGAGGTACTTAACTGCCTCAAGCTGATATTTGCTTTCGTCGAAATCCTTATCCTCAAAACCAATGGAGAATGTATTAAGAACTCCAGGTTCGATATCTTTGATATATGCAACTGTTGTGCTGGAGTCAATTCCTCCACTGAGGTATGCAGCTACCTCTACATCAGCCCTGAGGCGAATTCGCACCGCGTTGGTAAAAAGTTCGTTGAATCTTTCCAGAGCGTCAGAGAGGGTAAGGCCTGAATTGTTGTTATTGAAGCTCAACTCCCAGAATTTGCGAACGATGAGGCCTTCCCGGCCGAATGTCAGGTAATGTCCGGGTGAGAGTTCGCTGATATCACTGAAAGCTGTTGCAGGTGTGATCGCTGTCCAAAATGTGTAAATCTGGGCAAGGTTTTCAGGGTTGAGCTCACGTTTTAGTTCCTTGTTACAAAAGAGGGCTTTGATCTCCGAGGCAAAGTAAAACGCTCCGTTCGACACTGTGTAGAATAGCGGCCTGATTCCAACGCGGTCGCGGGCAATGAATAGTTTTTCCTCCTTTTTGTCCCAGATGGCGACGGCAAATTGCCCGTTCAGCATGCTCAGGCAATTTTCACCGTAGAGGGAGAAAAGGTTAACAAGAACTTCAGTATCTGATTGTGTTTTAAGAGTCAGGCCTTTCTTTTCCAGGTCTTTGCGAAGTTCGATATAGTTGAAGATTTCCCCGTTAAAGACTATCCAATATCTTCCTGAAAAATCAGAAAGAGGCTGCTGGCCGGTTGCCAGGTCGATAATACTAAGCCTAACATTGCCTATTGTTGCAACATGGGAATGATAGATGCCGCTTTCGTCAGGACCCCGGTAACTGAAGGAGCTGAGCATTTCCTTCACTGCAGGTACACTGTCGGACTTTCCCCTGTAGTCTATTATCCCCGCAACTCCGCACATTGTCAAGCAGCCTTTTTCCTCTGAATAAACTCTGTTATAGCATTGATTGATTCAAAGTTCTCTTCTATCAGGTCAGAATCCTGGGTTTTAATTCCGAACTCCTCTTCAAGGAAGGTAATCAGCATGATGAATCCCATCGAATCAAAAAAACCCTCCTTAAAGATCAGTGATTCATTCTTGATCTTCTCAGCATCGGCATGTGATGTTTGCACGATATAATTTTTGATTTTTTCCTGTGTGGCAGCTATATCTGTTGTCATAGATAAAATAATGAATTATAGTGGTTTAACGTAATTAATGTTTTTATTGTTTATAGTAATTGTCATAACGGCCATACCTGCTCTTCTTCAGGTTGAGGTCATTAAAGACGATGTCGAAGTTGTTGATGCTGTTTGTATGGAAGAGGTTCAAGACATCCGTGAAGACATCCTTGCGTGTGTATTCATTCCTGCAGACGAGTAGTATGAACGAAGCATATTTAATCATCAGTGTTGCATCAGCGACCAGTCCTGCAGGAGTTGAGTCGATGATAACATAATCAAACTGTTGCTTAAGTTCCTCAATCAGTTCATCCAAAACACCTGCCTCGATGAGCTCCGATGAGTTCGGCAGAATTGGTCCTGCAGGAATGAACCAAAGGTTATCAATTTCAGTTTTCCGCAGGATCTCCTTGCTGGAAACGTTCTTTACCATATAATTGGACAGACCTACGGAGTTGACTACCTTAAGCTTCTCATGAAGAGTCGGTCTGCGAAGATCAGCATCGATTAGCACTGTCCTGTGTCCCACAGAGGCTATGGATGCTGCCAGGTTGCTTGAAACAAAACTCTTGCCGTCCTGTGGTTGTGAAGAGGTGACCATCAATACTTTGTGCGGTTCAGACCTGAACTTCAGGAAGAGGCTGCTTCGGAGATTCCTGAAAGATTCTGCAATGGATGAACCAGGGTAGTCCTTGACAACAGACTCTGATTTGTAATAGTTGGTATAAATCAGGTTCATGACTGGCTGGCCAATGATTTTCTCAACATCCCTGACAGAGGTTATCTTCTCATTGAAGAAATTACGCAGGATAATAAAGACTGTGGGAATCATTAGCGCCATGAAGAGTGCAATCAGCCAGTTCAGCCGGGTTCTGGGTGCAATAATTGATGTTGTCACATCCCTCGCCGGTTCAAGAATCTCATAGTCAGGATAATTAGATGCCATAGCTATGGCAGCTTCAGCTTTCTTTTCGAGCAGAAAAGTATATATCTGGTCAGTAAGGTTGAACTGCCTCTGCATACTTACCATATTGAGCTCTGTCCGTGGCAGTCTTGATATTTCCCCTGATAGCTTGCTCTCTCGATAATCCAGCTCGTTCTGGGTAAGGTTAAGAGTGTTTAGGTTGTTCTTGACATTCTCAATTATAGCCTGTTTCTGAAGCCTGATTTTATTCTCGATCTGGCCGAGGAAAAGGTTTTTCTCTGCGTTGTTGCTCAGGATTGTTGATCTCTCTGCGTTCAGTGCAAGGAGTTCGAGAACAAGAGAATTCATGATCGGATCTACCACATTTGCCGCTGATGGAGGGGCCAGGCCGGCCATATCCTGGTTCTTTTCCATGTAATCCAGGATATAGTTGTAATACCTTTCCTGAACCTGCAATGTAGACCTTTCATTCTCAATCTGCCGCATCTGTTCAAGGGCCTGTTGCCCCTGATAACTTAGGTCAGTTACCTGGTGGGCAGATCTGTAATCTCGAAGTTTTGATTCAGAAATTGAGAGTGAATCTGAGATCTCTGATATCTGAGAATCAATGAAATCGATAGTATTAACTGCAATTTTGTTTTTCTTGGCCAGGTTTTCGTCGAGGTATGACTGTATGTATTTATTGAGGAAATCAATAGTCAGCCGTTTGTTTTCTCCACTGAAGAACACTTCAATGAGCGAAGACCTGATGCTTACCGGCTCAACTCTGAGTCTTTTGAGATATGACCTGGTAAGATAATCAGTATGGTAAAATTCAAAATATGACTCATTCTCCTTTTCCCTGGCGGAGTTATAGTAATCTTTATTCAGAGTAACCGAAAACTTGTAGTTATATGCTGAAATAGTCTCATTAAATCTGCATATAGTGTCAATTTTAAAGGTGTTTCTGGAGCTGACAATGGCATTGTCAATGTAGTTGTAATATGATACATCCTCCTCTGAGGATGAAAGTCTGTAGGTCTCCTCATCAAGTATATCTATATTGAAACGGGTATTGATAGGCTGAATATGAGACTTGTCAATGTTGACAGTATACACATTACCAAGGTACACCTGAGAGGGTTTCTGAAAAAGGTTACTTTTTCCTGTAAAGTAACCAACTTCCAGGTTAAGGTCTTTAATGGTTGTGGCAACCAGGCTGAATGAGTTAAGGCTGTTGATATCATTTTCAAGATTACGCGATTCAGCCAACGCTCCAAGACCACTGAAAAGATCGTTTGAGCCAAGCATTGATGAGCGTCTGTCTTCTACTGGCCCTATCACTGTATTAACTTCAAATACTGTGGGGGAAAAACGATTTGCGAGAAACGCTATGAGCATGAAGATGAAGAAGCTCGCTATGTAGAAGTATTTATAGGATAAAACTTCAAGAAGGAATTCCTTGACGTTAAAAGCTTCACCCTGTGAGTCGTTATGGTTTGGCATCATTTCCCAGTTTTAGAATCTCAGTCCGGCAAACAGTAATACAGCTATCGCTGTAGAAATGGAGCTCAGAATTGTTGTATATGTGATATTCGAATAGCTGTTGGAAACGGCCCTCAGCGGTTCAACTATTATTACATCGTTTGAAAGAACATAATAATAACTCTTGTTTGAGATCTTTGAATCTGCCAGGTTGAGCCTGTAGTGCATAATTTTACCATCAACGTTCCTGATCAGAACAACATTCTTCCTGTCTCCGTACCTTGTTATACCGCCACCCAGGCTTAGCGCTTCGTAAATATTTAGCTTATCCTGTGAAAATGGATAAAGACCCTGTCGTACTACTTCTCCCATGACAGTAACCTGGTTATCAACGAATTTAACAATGATTGAAGTGTTTGCTACATAATCACTGAGTGCTGCCTGGATTTTTTCTGCGGCTGCAGAGGTAGTCATGGAAGCGACATTGATCTTGCCGACAAACGGGAAGTTTATGTTTCCTTCTTCATCAACTAGGTATCCAAGCAACCCGGAACTGACACCATAACCAAGAGATCTCATCTCTTCTGTCGAATTGAATATCTGGCTGGTTTGCAGGTCTATGCTCAGAACTCTTATATAAAGCCTGTCGAAGGGCATTATAAGCTTCTGAGTTCTGGGATTGACTACAGGTTCGTCAAGCTCCTCCATATCGTTAAAGTAACGAAGTTGGGTGATGGGTACACATGCCCCGGCCATGACCAGGATTATTGTCAGAAATACCAGATGAGCGAATGTTGGTTTTTTGATGTTTGCCATTGTTCTTTTATTACAGGCCAGTTTTATGGAATATGGTTTTCAAGGTCTTGAGCAAAATTACAAAATCAAGCCGCAGTGACCAATTGTCAATATAGGCCAGATCAAGTTCCATCCATTTCTCGAATTTAATACTATTTCTGTCAGGTTTAACCTGCCAGAAGCATGACAATCCGGGTTTGACAGATAGGCGTCTGAGCTGCCAGCGTTCGTATTGGGTTGTCTCCTCAGGAAGGGGTGGCCTTGGTCCGATGAGGGACATTTCGCCCTTAAGGACATTGAAGAGCTGTGGAAGCTCATCCAGCCCTGTTCTGCGAAGAAACTTACCCACTTGTGTCACTCTTGGATCATCTGCTATCTTAAACGCCGGGCCGTCTGCTTCGTTCAGATCTTCGAGTTCTTTTTTAAGTTCGTCGGCATTTACGACCATCGTCCGGAATTTGTACAGCTGGAACTGTCTGCCACGAAGTCCGACACGAGGTTGTTTGAAAATTATTGGTCCGGGGGAGCTCGTTTTTATCAGAATTGCCATAAGTATCATCACGGGAGATAGTATAATAATCCCCAGCAGTGACCCGAAAATATCCATTATCTTTTTGATTCCCAGTGCATATGTATTATGCGGAACATTAATGAATGTCAGGAATTTATAGCTGGCAATCTCAGTCTTAACTGCATTTGAAAGAGTCAGCTTCTCATCCCTGTACATAACGCTGAAGACAACACCCAACTCCTCGCAGGGACGGACTATTTTCCTTATTTCTGAGGGAAGGACTTTGTTTTTTATATATAAAACCTCATCTATCATATCGACTTCCATCAGGTCATTTAGAACCTCAATAAAGTCTTCGGGGAGTATGATTATTTTTTCCTCATACTTTTTCTGGATTACTTCTGCACTCGTAAAAATTGCCACTATCTTATAACCCCATTCCTTATGTTCAAGCAAATTCTCGATAAAAGGAAGGGAAGATGCGTCAGCAATTAGAACAACATTCAGATAGTTGAATCCTTTGGAGCGGTATTGCTTGAATACCTTGTACTCCATTACCCGGAGGGTAAAAAGAAACAGGAAACCGAAGAGTGGAATGAGGACTATAAAAGTTCTGGAAACGTTATAAAGTTTGAAAAGGAAGTAGGTTACAATCAATAGCATAAAGATTGCACCTGCAGACAAGAAGTATTCCCAGAAAATAGCTGTGTACTGTTTGGTCCTGGGGATTTCAGTTGCTTTTAAAAGATACATCGCCAAAAGCCAGAGAGGCGTTACACCCGCAAAGAGCAGGAGGAATCTTTTGTCAAGAAAAAAGAAAAAGCCGGTTCCCTGAGTAGAATACACAATAAGGTATGCGCATTCGAACGCCATGAATATTGCAATGATATCGAGCGCCCCAAGTATTAAGTTGAGAAGTTTCCACTTTTTAAGAAATGGAATAATATGCAAGCGATATAGTGCAC
This sequence comes from Bacteroidales bacterium, assembly GCA_025455395.1. GTDB lineage: Bacteria > Bacteroidota > Bacteroidia > Bacteroidales > VadinHA17 > SR-FBR-E99. The sequence goes on along the minus strand of JALOMO010000087.1, from coordinate 4,639 downwards.
TGAATATATCCATCAGCAGTTCTTCATTTTAGTCAGTCTCTGGAACCAGATTAAAATGTAAACGTCAATTAAATGGTTTTTAGTCTGTAAGGCAGAAGGAATGTTCTCCTGTCTGCCAAACCATATTCTTCCCGGCTTCAGAGTCGTTGTAAATTCAGTGTAAAGTTAAATTGAATCAGTATGGGGAACAAGCTTACTAGGTCTGCAACCGTAGGTTAGTTCAGTATGAATTTTGACTGAAATTGCCATTAGTCAAAACTAAAGGTTGCTTGGCGACCAAATAGCCTTATCTTGTCAAAAGATCGGTTTTTTTATAAGGTTATCTGGCTATATGTTCGCTTGTCTAGTTCTTGTGTTTCTTAAGTTGCTGAATTACAGCATTTAATTAGCTGATCAGAGGCTTGATAGAAAAGCGTTTTTCCAAGCTCCATTTTGACGAACAGGCCATTAAGTAGGATTAAACTATACCTTCATGAATCTTCGCTTAAAGGCATATTGTTTCAGGTTCTATTTGAACAGTGCCGGGTCAGTTGAACGGACATTGTTTTTAAAGGCGACGACAAATGCTTCTTTGTAACCATTCTGACGGCAGGTATTCTGCAGTCGTACTGCTTCAGCCAGAGAGCTGAACTCACCGATGGTGGTTCTGTATCCGCCCTTGTATAGGTACTCGAATGACTTGTAACTTTTGCCTGCTACAGAGATGTTCTGGCTACCTACGGGCTTTGTATTGGCCAGGATCTGCACTCTGTAGACAACCTCATCCTTTATTATTTCAGATGTGACTGTCGCCGGAACCGGTTTGGTTGCAGGAGACGTCTCCTTATTTACTTCTTTTGTTGACGTTGCGTCTTCTGTTTTAGTTTGAGGAGTCACTTCCTTTTTTGCCTGAGGCACTGGATTTACACTAACCTTATCTGATTCAGGAGTTGCCTCCTTTCTTACCTGTGCAACCGGAGCGGGTTGAACCGGTTTCTCTGACATTACTTTTTCTTTATTTGCCTCAGGAGTCTCAACTGCAGGACCTGATCTGTCCTTGCTGGCTGTCGTGTTTAAGTCTATCTTGGCAAGCATATAGTCGCCGAGACTGTTGTTCTCATTCTGAGAATGTCCCTGGCCGAGGTCTAAAATATAAAGTTGCGTTCTGGATTTACCGGAACGGCTTCTTGATGTGTAGAACGCAGTTTTGCTCTCTATTTTGTTGATGGTAAATGCAAGTTCATCGTCTTTAGTATTTATGGCACAAGGGAGCATATGAGGTTCATCCCAGGTTGATCCGTTATATCTCGCAACGAAAATGTCATAACCTCCTTTCCCAGGGTGACCGTCTGATGAAAAATAGATATTGTTATTGCTGTCCAGGGCAGCAAAAAGCTCGTTTCCTGTTGTGTTGATACTTTTACCGAGATTCTCCGGATTGCTCCATCCCTGATCGGACTTCCTGGTCATCCAGAGATCCAAACCTCCAACTGTACCGGATTGGTTTGACGAAAATAGCATGAAAGATCCGTCAGCCGAAAGGCATGGGTGTGAATAAATATAGTTTTCATTGCAGATTTCAAGTGGTTTTTCTTCAATTTTCCACCCATCGGAGGTGTATCGAGCCCTGAAGATCTTCTCACTCCTTAGTTTATCGGGTATCAGACTGAGGTACATCGTATTGAAATCAGCTGAAAAGGTTGTTGCCTCGCTTGGAAACATGGTGGTGCTTTTAAGATCGAAGGGCATTCTATTAGTCGGAATTGTATCTGAAACCAGGGATGCATAGGTTCTGACCGATCCGAATGAAAGATGACGATCAGGGATCTTTTCCTCAAGCTTGGAATGCGAAAGGAATATTATTCCGTTGCGATAGAATTGAACCCCGGATGATGGAGGTATAATTTCAAGATGGAATGGTCTGATAAGCAGATCATTATTGAGGATAGAGTCTTTTGACTGTAATTCTGACAAAGTCAGTAAGGGTACATCAGAAGACGATGTTTCCCAAAGTGAGAAATTGCACAGAAACGCTGTAAGTATTGCTAAAACTTTCATCTTTTTATCGATTTACCAGTGGTACCTGCTTCCGGAGGTTTTTGTTACACTTCCGAAGTTGAATCCTGCCGCTATCTCCACGGTCAGGTCTCTCTTGTAGAAGGGGACATCCCGGGGGAAGTCGATCAGTGTCCCGATATAGAGTTTCGGGAATTTATACTGGAAAGAGAATGTCAGGTTGTTGTAGTCGTGAAGGTAAGCTCCCAGGCAGAATGCATCCATGTAGAGTTTAAGCATGGGATTGTAGGTTTCCTTGCTGTTAAATTTCAGTGAATCATCCAGGTTAATGATGAGAGAGGGTTCCAGAACGATATTTAGGGATCTGCTCAGAACTAACTTATATCCTGCCAGGAAGAAATATTGTCTTGAAACAGGGATATTGTAAAGTGCCATATCAGCACTGTCGATCATACTGCCGAGAAGATTGGTGACTGATACTCCTGCATAGAAGTTCTGACTGTACAGATATATGCCTGCATCCAAGTTGGGAATTATACTTTCCTTACCAGGAGCATCCAGGTCAGCAATGGAATCCATTATGTTGTAGATACCCTTGACCGCCAGACCGGCAGATACGAATGATATATTCTTGTCATTCAATGGCATGTGGTATGATGCTGCCGCACTTACGCCCAAGTTTCTTGAAGGGCCGGAGTGGTCATTGAACAGAGCACCGCCGACTCCGAAATTGGTAAAACTTTTTCCAACAGGAGCTCCGAAATACCGTGGTCCTTTTTTCGCTATCCGGCTATTGCTGCTTAAGAGTTGGGAGAAATCATCCCCCTGGATAGTGGTGGCGAAGTCAATGGCCATGAAATCCTTACTTCCGGCAATTGCAGGATTGACTAAAAATGGTGTAAAGACCCTGGTGGATATTGGTCTAAGAGGTAAGTGCTGCCCTAAAAGACTGATATTTAGGGCCAAAGTTCCCATAAGCATTAAAAAGACCAGTTTCATTATCAGTTCATTACTTTAATTATTCATGCAAGATAAACGGACAAAGCGTAACTAAGTTATATGATGACACTAAGAATTTAATGAATCATTAATAAATCTCTCAGCCAAAGTAGATAAATACAAATAATATGGCTCATTATGTCAGTTGAGTTGCATTTAACAGAGATATATTTTCCAGCATCATACAGCATTCAACCGAATTTATGGAAATATTAATAGAACTACAGCTGGAGTAGAGTTTTAAGCACATCGTTCAGATAATGGTCAAGATCCTGGTGAAATAATACTGCCCCTAAATTGATAAACACTATGGAATATTTGACATTATTTATTGGTAAGCAAAAGATTATCACTACCTTCCAAGCTTTTTATGAAGGTGGATCATGAAAACATATGGGCATTCTAATTTCTTTGGCGAGATACAGATTGATATGTTAAAATGATGATTTAATGTAACTAAAACATATTCTAATCGTTTAAACTGGTATATTTGTCAAATAAAATATTGTATTCGTCAAAAAAATATTTTTGGAATTTCTTCAGTAAGGCTAAGATGAAGAAGCTAATTACAGTCGTGGTTTTATTGCACCTTGTAATGGTTCAGTATGGTCAGATCATAGCTGATCACACCGTTGTCGAAAAGTATAGCTCTATTCCTCAACCCTATATCGATAGTGTAAAAAAGATGCTGGTTTTTATTCCGGGAATGTCACATGGTTATGGGTTTTTTAGAGGAGCGGAGATGCTTGAAATGTTTGATAATCGTTTCGCAGTAGATATTTGGATTAACTCAGTACCACCTGGCAGCCAAAGTACAGCACTCAGGCTAGGAAGACATGGCTTAGCTCGCGAAAACTTTTACACTTCAGAGGACAGCCAGGAAGCATACAAGCGGGATTATATTTCTGCTTATCAATATGATGCCATGTGGTTTGGCTGGAGCTATCAAGGCACTTGGGAAAATGGAGTTGGAGGGGCTGAAGATCCAGTCTATAAAATAAGGTGGGCCGGTTCCTCACAAGGTGGACCTGATGGTAACATGAGATGGGGCCTTGACGATGGAGATAGATCACTTACAGGTAATTCCGTTTCTATGCAGACCTATTTGCGGGCGATGGAGGAGTATATAGCGTTCTGCTCCTCAAATAGGTATAGGACAAAAATGGTCTTTAGCAATGGAGTTGTTGATGGCAACGGAGGCACAGAATTGGGCTTTCAACGGGAGCTAAAAAATCAATATGTGAGAGATTATGTTACAAATACGAATGATCCTTCAATAGTTTTCTTTGATTACTCTGACATTTTGGTTCATAATAATGAAGGAGAGCTACATATTGTCAGTTGGAATGACGATGGATCACTAAGACCCCATCAGCAAATACACCCGGACAACCTCTTAGATTATAATGAAAGTACTTGGCAAGTTATCGAACCACAATCTGACTTGGTGGAAGATCACATAGGTGAGGTTGGTGCGATGAGGTTAGCCAAAGCAATGTGGTGGATGCTCGCAAGAATAGCAGGATGGGATGGCGGAGAATCTTCAATACCTGTCACGACAATTACTGTCACCGGCACAGGGGGAGCTACGACCATTACCCAGGATAATGGCACGCTTGCGCTAACGGCGACTGTACAACCGACG
>JALOMO010000013.1 GCA_025455395.1 Bacteroidales bacterium | reverse complement strand
CCGAGATAGAGAAAGAGAAAGAGGTGGTGGTGGAAGAGATAAATTCCTACCTCGATAACCCCGCTGAGTACATCTTTGACGAGTTTGAAGAACTGGTTTTCCCGGGACAGCCGATCGGGAGGAATATTCTGGGTAAGCCGGAGACAATAAGATCTATAACAGGAGAGGAGATCCGGAGATTCATCAAACGGAACTATGCCACCGGCCAGATGGTATTCTGCTCTGTAGGATCAATCGGACCGGCAAACATAATCTCTCTCTTTGAAAGACATTTTAAACACATTGAATCAGTTTCGGGCACAAGCCGGGCCAGGGCTGAGTACTTCTATAATCCCATCAACACTGACAGGCAGATGGACACCTTTCAGAATCACTGCATCATGGGGAATATCGCTTATGACCTTCATAATGATAAACGAATGGGGCTGTTCATACTGAACAACATACTGGGAGGACAGGGTCTCAACTCACGGCTCAATATGTCACTCCGTGAGAAAAGAGGATATGCATACAATGTCGAGTCAATGTATAATCCATATACTGACACAGGACTGATAACAATCTATTTCGGCACTGACAGTCGTAACCTCGAAAAAAGCATCGCGCTTACTTACTCTGAGCTTGAGCGCCTGAAGAGACAGCCCCTGGGCATACTGCAGATGACAAGGGCCAAAAACCAGATCAAGGGCTACCTCGCAAGAGCTTATGAGAACCATGAGAGCCTGATGCTCAGCCTCGGCAAGAGCCTTCTTATCTTTGACCGGATAGACAACATGGCTGATGTCTTCCGCAAGATTGACTCGGTCACCACCTCCGAGCTGCTTGACATTGCCAATATCATTTTCGAAAGATCATCACTTTCAACTTTAATATACAGACAAAATGGAGAAAGAGCTTGATAAGTATATCAGGGAGCACAGCACTCCCGAGGACCAGGTCCTTGAGGAGCTGTACCGCCAGACGCATCTTTATGTCGTTAACCCCAATATGGCATCCGGACATATACAGGGTAAATTCCTGGAGATGCTCTCATATATGCTCCACCCTTCACGTATACTTGAGATTGGCACATACACAGGCTACTCGGCCATCTGCCTCGCACGGGGACTGAAGAGCGGAGGGCAGCTTCACACCATTGAGGTCAATGATGAGCTCAATGAGATGAGCACTCACTACTTTGCCCTTGCCGGAGTGGCTGACAGGGTCACCCTGCATACCGGCAGGGCGCAGGATGTGATTCCTTCAATGAATTACACCTTTGACCTCGTATTCATCGACGGTGACAAGAGAGAGTACAGCGAGTATTATAATCTGGTCTTCGACAAAGTACGCAAAGGTGGTTTTATCATTGCGGACAACGTGCTCTGGGGTGGCAAGATTGAAGATGAGGAAGCTCTTAAGGACCCTCAGACCAGGGGTGTTGTGACATTCAACGAGATGGTACGCAAGGATCACCGCGTAGAAAAAATAGTTCTGCCCCTGCGCGACGGGTTGATGATCATCAGGAAAAAATAACGGTGGTACGGTTTTTGAACAAATACAAATAAATATATACATCATGAAAAATATACTGGTCTCAATGCTGCTACTGATAGCAGCGGCATCCGCTTCAGCGCAGGATAACCAGAAAGCAATCACCAGGGAGGCCGCCAGACTCTTTGCCGATAAGGATGATGCCATGAGCGTTATCATGATTGTTCCCAAAGGAAGCGTGGTTGAGATATTGAGCCTCGACTCACTCTATTTTAAGGTCAGTTTTGAAGGGACCGAAGGGTTTGTAAAATCTGACGGACTGGATCTGGACAGTGAGGTAGTAGAAACATCAGTGGAAAGCGTGCCGGCTGTTGTGCCCCAGCCACAGGCAGAACAGCCTGTTGACAGGTATCAGATGCTGGTTATGAAATACGGAGAGGATATCGGCAAGCGCCTTTATCAGAACAAGGTATGGAAGGGCATCACAGCGGAGATGGCCACAGACAGCTGGGGCAAGCCAATACAGCTGAACCGTATGTTTGTTGACCAGAACACCGACGAGGAGTGGATCTATTCAAAGAAATGGCTCTACTTCAGAAACGGCATCCTCATTAACTGGGGTCCGGTTAAATAATATAATAACGCCCAACCCGGGCATACCCAAAAAAAGAGAGACGCCTAATGACGTCTCTTTCTATGAGCGGGAAACGAGACTCGAACTCGCGACCCCGACCTTGGCAAGGTCGTGCTCTACCAACTGAGCTATTCCCGCAATCGTGAGTGCAAAATTAATATTTTTTTTAAAATCACAAGCATCGAAATTCAATTTCGGTCAGTAGAGACAGGTCTGAGACCTTTCTCTACTGACGCATTTCAATAAAATGAATTTTCGTATATTGCATTTGTCACGCTGCTGCATCAATGACAAAAAAATTTCGAAACCGTTACAGGGTGGAATCTGTCCGGAAGAAAGGATTTGACTATTCACGGACAGGCTCATATTTTATCACGATTTGCACCAGAAATAAGGAACATCTATTTGGTAAAATCATTAACAGTGATGAAAATAACAAAGACGTGCAGTCTCAAAAAATGATATTAAATGATTTTGGAGAAATCGTAAAATATTGTTGGTTCGATCTTCCAAATCATTACCCACATATCATTTTGGATGAATTTATTATTATGCCTGATCACATACATGGTATAATACATATAAATAACCCCTTCGACGGGAAAATCCATCATGGTCTGCCAGAATTTGTACGCGCATTAAAATCATTTTCATCACGGCGAATCTCCGAGAAAAGGAATGCAACCAAGCCTAAAATATGGCAACCGGGATATTATGACCATATAATTAATGGCCATGATGAATTAATAAATATCCGTAATTATATTAATAAAAATCCGGATAATTTGGGCTGTCTTGAACCAGAAATTCTGTATAAATTACCGTAGAGACAGGTCTGAGACCTGTCTCTACCGTTGAATTCAATCGATATATTTATTGTTAATCGCGGAATTATTTCAGCAATTTTCGGATATTGTACAATTTATTCAATGCCTCCACCGGTGTCAGATTGTTAATGTCAAGACCGATGATTTCGTCCCTGATCTGCTTCAGAACAGGATCGTCAAGCTGATAGAAGCTGAGCTGGTACCCCTCACGGTTGACTGCGATCTCATCAACCGGCTTGCCGAGGCTCTGCCCGCCTCTCCCCTGTTCAAGGATCTTCAGTATCTCATCTGCCCTCCCGACAACACTCTTCGGCATACCTGCCATACGTGCCACATGGATCCCGAAGCTGTGCTCGCTGCCACCCCTCTTCAGCTTGCGCAGGAAAATAACCCTGTTGTCAAGCTCCCTGATAGATACATTGTAGTTCTTCACTCTTGAGAAAGTGTTCTCCATCTCGTTGAGCTCATGATAGTGTGTGGCGAACAGTGTTTTGGCCCTGTACCGCTGCTCATGGATATACTCAACCATAGCCCAGGCGATCGATATGCCATCATAGGTGCTTGTGCCCCTGCCTATCTCGTCAAGAAGGACCAGGCTGCGGTCGGAGAGATTGTTTAAGATGCTTGCTGCCTCATTCATCTCAACCATGAAGGTCGACTCCCCGAGCGAGAGGTTGTCTGATGCTCCAACCCTGGTGAAGATCTTGTCAATGATGCCAATACGTGCCTCCTTTGCCGGAACAAAACAGCCTGACTGTGCCATGATAACTATCAGAGCCGTCTGCCTCAGCAGTGCAGACTTACCTGACATGTTGGGTCCCGTCAGTATTATCACCTGCTGCTCCTCGTTATCAAGCCATACATCATTCGGGACATATGCCTCACCGGGAGGAAGCTGTTTCTCTATGACAGGGTGCCTTCCATCCTTGATGTCAAGCACATGGCTCTCATCAAGCAACGGTCTTGCATATTTATTTTCATCCGACACAACTGCAAAGGATCTGAGACAGTCAAGCCGCCCAACAGCGGCAGCATCACCCTGCATCAGTGCAATGAACGGCGACAACGACTCAACCAGCTGGTTGAAAAGAGATGTCTCAAGAGAGAGTATCTTCTCACCCGCTCCAAGTATCTTGCCCTCATACTCTTTTAGCTCCTCTGTGATATACCTTTCAGCACTCACAAGGGTCTGCTTCCTGATCCATTCAGAGGGGACTTTGTCTTTGTGGGTATTGCGTACCTCGATGTAATACCCGAAGACATTATTGTAGCTTATTTTGAGCGAGCTAATGCCGGTTCTTGCTATTTCTCTATGCTGAAGATCATTAAGATAATCCTTCCCGCTGTAGAGGATATTTCTCAGTTCGTCAAGCTCCGGGGAAACACCTTCTGCAATCACATGACCCTTGTTGACTGCAGCCGGAGGCTCGGGTGACAACGTTTTTTCTATCCTCTCTGCCAGCTCGGGACAAGGGTCAAGGGCTGAGGCTAGAGATGCCAGAGGCTGACAGTCTGACCCCATACAAAGAAACCTGAGATGTCCTATTGCTGTAAGTGATCTTCTTATCTGGGAGACCTCCCGGGGGTTGACCCTGCCTACCGCCGCTTTGCTCAATAGCCTCTCGAGGTCACCCACCTCTCTTATCAGTCCTCCCATCTCTTCTGTCAGACCTTTGTTATGGATAAGATAGTCTACAATATCGAGCCTGGTGTTAAGCACATCTGTGTCCTTCAACGGCAGCGAGATCCAGCGTTTCATCATACGTCCACCCATCGGTGACAGGGTGCGGTCAAGGACATCAATCAGGGTCTTTGCACCCTCATAGGGTGAGTGGAAAAGTTCAAGGTTGCGCACGGTGAACCTGTCAAGCCACACATACTTCTCTTCCTCTATACGTGAGAGATGGTTTATGTGCCCAAGGTTCTCATGGCATGTCATGTCAAGGTAATAAAGGATGGCTCCTGCGGCAATAATACCGTATGGAAGCCCCTGTACGCCGAATCCTTTCAGTGAGGTGGTGCCAAACTGCTTCAGGAGCCTCTCATTTGCGGTATCAGGTGTGAATATCCAGTCGTCGAGCCTGTAGGTATAGAACCTGCTCCCGAACCTCTCCCTGAACAGATCGCTCTTGCGTTTTTCAAAAAGCACCTCCCTGGGCTGAAAGTTGTTCAGTATCTGTTCCACATATCCGGTGTCACCCTCAGCAACAAAAAACTCGCCTGTGGTGACATCAAGCAGAGCTACTCCGACAGCCTGCTTGTCAATATGAAGGGCTGCCAGGAAGTTGTTCTCCTTGTGATTAAGCACATTGTCATTGAACGAGACGCCCGGGGTCACCAGTTCGGTAATGCCACGTTTTACAATTTTCTTGGCCAGCTTAGGGTCTTCGAGCTGCTCACATATCGCCACCCTCTGCCCTGCCCTGACAAGCTTCGGTAGGTATGTATCGAGGGCATGATAGGGGAACCCCGCTAACTCAACATAGCTTGCGGCACCATTGGCACGCCTGGTAAGAGTTATCCCGAGGATCTCCGAGGCATGAATGGCATCCTCACCAAAGGTCTCGTAAAAATCTCCAACGCGGAAGAGCAGTATGGCATCAGGATGCTTTGCCTTGACAGCAAAGTACTGCTTCATCAGCGGTGTCTCCGCATACTTTCCCTGGTTGATATCTTCCGTTTTCATTGCTGAGCGCGACATCAGCAAAGATACTAACCACCTCTGATCAAGGAAACAGTTTTTGAATTATTGTTGATAATTCAGTCAAATGCAGATTTTTATCATATACAAACAGAAGAGGTTTCAATAAATTTGAAACTCAAATACAGAAGAATGAACAGGGTCCTTATTCTCGGTGCCGGGCTGGTCTCCAAGCCAATGATCGAATATCTGCTAGAACACGGATTTATTATCACCGTAGCCTCTCCCATGCTCGACAGGGCACAGGAGATGATAGCCGGGCATCTGAATGGCACCGCAGTAGACTGGTCGATGGACAGGTGTGGCGAGCTTGACAATATGGTCAGCTCGCATGATCTGACTGTGAGTCTTCTGCCATACCGGTTCCATTGCGATGTTGCCAAAACATGCCTGAAGTACAGAAAACCTCTTGTAACCACCTCATATGTGCAGCCTGCGATGCAGGAGCTTGACAGAGACGCCAGGGAGGCCGGTGTGATATTCCTTAATGAGGTAGGGCTTGACCCCGGTATTGACCATATGTCAGCTATGAGGATAATAGACAATGTGAGAAGCCAGGGCGGTATGATAGAGGAATTCTATTCAATCTGCGGTGCACTCCCGGCTCCTGAAGCTGCTGACAACCCGTTGGGATACAAGTTCTCGTGGAGCCCGAAGGGTGTCGTGCTCGCCAGTCGTAACGGAGCGACCTACCTTAAACACGGTAAAACAATTACCATTGACCCCGTTAATCTCTTTAAGGATCGTTTCGTGCACAGCTTCCCGGGGATTGGTGAACTTGAAGTTTATCCCAACCGTGATTCGGTAAGTTATATCGATATATACGGTCTCCAGGGGATCAGCACTATGTACCGCGGTACCTTCAGGTACAAGGGATGGTGCGAAACACTCGACCTGATAAAGGCCCTTGGCATGATCGATGACGGTGACCGTGGTTATACGGGCAGGACATACAAGGACTTTGTTGCAGACCGGGCGGCTGTTCCGGGGATAGATATCAGGCAGGAGCTGAGGGAGAAGAGCGGACTTAATCCTACTGAACGTGCGCTTGACGCTTTCGAATGGCTGGGGTTGTTCAGTGACGATCTGATGGGTTATGTAGTTACCTCCCCCTTCGAGATAACCTCTGACCTGATGATAAGGAAGATGTGGCTTGGAGATGAGGAGCGCGACATGGTCGTCTTGCAACATCTCTTCCTTGCAGCCTATCCTGGCGGCAGGCGCGAGGTGATCAGCTCAAGGATGCTTGACTATGGTACCCCTGCAACCAACACTTCCATTGCCAGGACAGTAGCCCTTCCGGCAGCTATTGCAATCAAACTGATCCTTTCCGGTAAGATAAAACTAACAGGAGTTCACAGGCCTGTTCTGCCTGAATTGTATAACCCGGTGCTTGATGAACTGGCGCTTACAGGCATCAGGATGGAAGAAGAGTACGGATTGCCTGCCGACAGCATGATCAGGTGATTCGTCAGAATTTGAGATAGAAATCCTTCGTGAGGGATCTGTATTCATCAGAGTAATCATGCCTCCCGTCTTTTTCAATGACAATAGTCTTTTCTTCACATGCTCTCTGCACAAGTGCAAGTGTCATGAGCATACGTGACGGAGGCAGATGTGGTGTTGGTTTCACGGTAAGTCTCCTGACACAGGTTAGTCCGGCCGATGATGCCATCTCAGTGAAGGCTGTCGCTTCGTTTACAGGGAGTACAGTCTGAAGGGTCCCGCCGGGACTTATAAGACGAAGGGATGCATCTAGAAGTGTTCTGTGAGTCAGTGTGACTGAATGTCTTGCTTTGGCCTTTCCAGGGTCAGGATTCAGCAATGAGTCATTGAAAAAGGGAGGATTTGTTATGATGGTGTCAAACAACATGCCGGCACTGATGAGGTATTCCTGGAGGGTGGTGTTTACCAAACTTATCCTGTCATGCCACGGGCTGTTGGCGATATTGAGTCCGGCCTGCATAAATGAATTGCGATCAGGTTCTATTGCAACGATATAAGCATCAGAACGTTGGGCTGCCATAAGGGCAAGGATCCCCGTTCCCGTTCCGATATCAAGAATGCTTTTCACCCCATTAAGGTCAGCCCATGCACCCAGCAGGACGCTGTCGGTTGTGATCCTGAAGGCAGCATGTTCCTGGTGCAGGGTGAACTGCTTGAATATGAAGTAATTGTTTGCCATCACCTGCTGAAGTTTTCAAAAACCCCCAGTCCGAACAGTGCAAAGTCATATTTAACGGGATCATCTTTGTCGAATTTGCGTAAGGCTGTGTCCAGTTCAGCGACTGCCTTGGCATCATTCTGTTTGCGCGTCAGCAGACCCAGCCTGCGTGCCACGTTGCCGGAGTGAACATCAAGAGGGCATGACAACACGGATGGAGGTATCGACCTCCATATGCCGAAATCGACCCCCCTGTCGTCACGTCTCACCATCCACCTTAAGAACATATTTATCTTCTTTGCCGCTGACCCCTTGAATGGATCAGATACATGCCGCTCAGTCCTGGCGTTGTGAGGCAGCTCAAAAAAGATACTCCTGAATTCATGAATGGCAGGCTGAAGAGAGGAGTCTGTGCAGTGTTGAGAAAAGATTGCCTCCATTCCACCTTTTTCAAGGTAGATATACTTCAGCGCCTCAATGAAATAGATGAAATCCTCCGCGTTGAATGTACGGTGAATGCAGCCGTTGATGCCTTTAAGGTCGTTATCACGATGGTTGACAACGAAATCATACGGAGAAACACCCATAAAAGCCAGCATTTTTTCAGCGCTCTTCAGAATAGCCACGCGATTGCCCCAGGCGATTGTAGCAGCCAGAAACCCTGCGATCTCAATGTCTTCTTTGGAAGTGAAACGGTGCGGGATGCTTATCGGGTCCAGACCGATGAAAGAAGGCTGGTTATACAATTTTACCCTTTCATCAAGGAACTCCTTCATTTCCGATTTCTTCAGCTTCATTCCAGCATTTTTCACACATGCAAAAATAGGAATTAGGATGAGGGATTCACATGGTATCCCAATTATCAGGCTCACTTTTTACCTCTCATGATGAAATCCTGATCCTGCTTTAAGTCAGCATCCTAGAAAGCCTCTTGAATCCCAAAATATATTCCACTTGAATTATTCTGTCCAAGTCCTAAATCGACACAAATATTCGTACGTGTCTCCTTATTCATTTTAATCCGAAGCCCTGCGCCATAACCAAAAGCGAAACGGTCGAATAATTTCTGATCAATGAATTTATTATCTGCGGTAATTGTATTGATGAAAATAACGCCACCCAGTAATCCGTTTGATTTAATCCGGAAACGGAATTCTGATTCGGCATAAACTACGTTCTCTCCCCTGAAACGGCCTTGTAAATATCCCCGCCCGGATCGGTTATAGGTATCCCAGCCTATGGATGGAAGTGCCAGGTATGGATCAGTACCTGAGAGTTGTATACTTCCCATAAGCCAGAATGCAAAATGATTTACCCCCCTTCCGACAAGCTGATAATTCCGGAATTCCATCAGAAGGCGGGAGCTGTTTTTTGAGCTACCGAAAATCTTTTCATTAACTCTCAGACCGATGTCCAGGTATGTTCCCCGGTAGGGATTAATCGCATTATCGCGGCTGTCGTACAATATTTTTCCTGTCAGGCCTATGGCCGAGTAATGATCAGTTGAAAAATCCCGTGCAGTATTGTAAAGGTAGTGTGACGTATAGAATGGAGGAATGGCACTCAGATCAAGCAACTCATCCTTTAACTTAAAATGATAATCTACAGCCCAGCCGATACCTGCATAAAACCGTTTATTGATTCTTCTAAAAAATGTCTCGTACATTCGCAGATAATTAAATGTCATAGGTTGGGCACCATCAGTATCCTCTATACCTAATCCATTTAACGACATTGCTGCGGGGAAATCATTTATGCCTAATCCATAGGTCGGTTGATTAAAGAAAAGCAGTCGCCAATCTCCCTGGAATATCCATGTATCATGTGACAGATATATATTATGGCGCACGTTAAGGTTAATCTGGTGTTTCGAAGTTAAAATCAGGTTAGCAAGCGCAGAAGAGATATGGGTATGCCTGGCGCTGTCAAGCAGAATGCTTCCGGCGACACCCGCGCCAAGCATAAATCCATTTGCGGGAGCATAACCGATTATAGGCAAAACAGGTAAATAAAGCTTTTTTATCTCAGGTTCGGAAACAACAGAAGTATCTCCATGAGTAAAAATATCAACAATATCTTTTTGGTAGTTATCCTGTGCCCCAAGAGGTTGATCCCGGAAGAACAAAGCAATTACACATGAAATCATCAACCCACGAATGACAAAGTACTTGCTTAATTTTTTCATTTTTTATAAAAATTATTAGCAGGTTAAAATGGCATGCAGGTATTACCGTTTACTGTTAAAGAACGACAATAGTCATTTGTAAAACAGAGTTACAACACATTAATAAATATTAGGATCGTGACTTGTCCTTTTCATTTCAGAAGTTTTTCTGCACACCAAATTTGTACATTACCCCAAGTGTTTCAATCTTCAAATTCGTTAGCGGAACTTCAGCTGTTAAACCAGATTCAAATATTTGATCGTTAAATCACCTTTAGAACCTTTAATAAATCAACTCCAGGTCATCGACATATAGTTCGCTGCCGGGAGCACCTTCAAAAAAGTCGCCGCGGTGGCTCGATGCAAATACTACAGAAATATGGGTCGGCTTCTCATTCCCTGTTCCATACACCACCGGTACAAGGCGTTCTTTGCCATTATCGAGAATGTAGACATCTTTCGGACGCTCATAACTGGCCGGTGAAGAAATTGCACCATATTTAAAGTCAAGCGTGATTGTTTTCCATTCCGTGATGTTTTCACCGCTTCGAAACCATGCTACTGCCACTTGTTTGTAAGGCTCGGACGATCTGTCGGTCAATATGATACCAATATCGCACGAATCCTTTGCATTGGGCAGGATGTTTAGTTTTCCGTCTTTCACTATCGGTCCCGGACTGTATTTGTATTTGATGCTGAATGCATTTGGCCGTGCCGAATAGGGTACTCCAAATTTTGCCGAAGAAATGGGATTTGAAAGATTAAGCTTAAAAAAACCGGTGAACATGGAGCCGGCACCTATGCCTTGGCCTAATAGTTTACCCAGCGCAAGTTCAACTGTTTTGAGCAAGGCAAATACATTTTCGGCGGAACCTGAAGGATTCACATTTGGCGCTCCGAGGGTTACCACTCCCGGATTGCCTGTTCCCCAGAGGGTCTCTTCTTTGCTTTTTCCGGGTTCATAGTATTTCTTTGAACCACTCGTTACCTCGTACCAATCCTGAAAATTGGCGTTATTGAGTTGAATTTCTGCCTGGCTGCGCTTGGCTATTACTGTGTAAACCTGTGAATTGCCATTTTCGGCAACCACAGTAAATGATACAGGATTTGAAAAATCGACAATATCACCCTGCGCAGGGATTACACTGGCAAACGAAGAAACCTCGAGTGTATTGATCTTCAGGTTTTGAATATCCGCCGATTCATCGATCAGCAGGGTAATCATCAAGGCTTCGTGATCGATATTTATCGATCCTACCTGGTTTTCAACTGAAAGAGAGAGAATTTTTGCCTGGTCATATTTACCAAAATGATATTCGCTAATACATGAGCCAAGAGAAACAAGCATACCGAAAATGGCAGCCCTGTAAATATTTTTAAATCTTTGTATTTCCATGACTTCTTACTTTTTAGGCTGGATATAAATAAAGATCCCAATGTTGAGTTGAAGAATATCAATTTTAAAATCAATACTTGCGGTCTCCGACTTGGCATCGGGAAGATCAGTTACCCTTATTCTTTCATAGGAATATTTCACCCCGGCTACATTTAGTGTGGTTTCGAAGGCAACATTCTGCAAGACAAAAACACTGATTCCGGGACGCACACCCAGCGACCCCGTATATTTCAGTGACTGTTTTCGCGTGAGCTCTTCGTTAAGAATAATTTGTGTGATTCCCTGGTCAATCCTGTTCGAGAATTCAATCTGGGTGATAATGTTGAACCTTCCTTTTTTATCAATGGGTGTCAGATTTTTCAGAAACGGAGTAAACGAATACCCTGTTCCAAATAAATCTTCAGTGTAGGTCTGTCCATCGGAGTTCTGAAATACACCTGAGCGACCAGCCTGACCGTATAGCAGCGCCAGACCCGCGAAGTTTAAGTCTGCAAAGGCATAGGCTCCATCTACCCGGACTGCAAAGTCGTATGTCCTATTGTCCTCGACATACCTTATCAACTCATTTTTATCGGTGCTGTTCTTGAATTTCAGCGATAGTGTTCCGCCAGTCATCCAACTACCTTTTTTTGTAAAGTCCTTCATGTTGGCGAACTTCAAGTAAGCAGAATCAGTGGTCACATTTGACCCCTGGGCATCAGCCTGTAACGGGAATATTAAAATCCCGGTTGCAAAGAATGATCCTATTAATAATACTTTCAAGTTTCTCATTTACTAAAATATAAGTTAATTTTTTTCCAGAAGTTTGAAAAACTGGTCGAACTGTGGCAGAATTACAATACGCGTTCTGCGGTTTGCAGCTTTGGCTTCATTTGAATCATTTGCCGTTAGGGGCTGGTATTCGCTTCTGCCGGCAGCAATCATTTTCTGAGGGTCAAGGCCATACTCATTTTGCAGCAATCGTACTATGGCGGTTGCCCGTTTGACACTCAAATCCCAGTTATCAAGCAATTCGCCCTTTTTAGGATATGGCACATTATCGGTGTGGCCTTCGACCATAAATTCAAGATTGGGCTGGTTTTTCAATACAGTTGCCACTTTTTCAAGCACCACTTTTGCTTTGTCGGTAACATTGAAACTGCCGCTTTTAAACAGCAGCTTGTCGGAAATGTCAATAAAAACAACACCTTTATCAACCTTAATGTTGATGTCCTGGTCCTCCAGGTTGCCAAGAGCGCCTTTCAGGTTCATCACAAGCGCCATATTCAGCGAGTCTTTTTGGGCAAGCGAACGCTGCAGGCCCTGAATATAGGCATCCTTGATTCCCAGGCTTTCCATTGATTTTTTAATGCTTTCAGCCTGCGAATTTGATATTACCGATAGCGATTGGAGCTGATTTAAGAACACTGTGTTGTTCTCTTTCAGATACGTTTGCTCCTTAGTCAACCCATCAATCTTGTTGTTTAAACCGTCAATCTGTTTCAGCAACTCTTCTGTTTGTTTCTGCAACGAGGCTTTGTCGGTTTCACATAGTTTCAGCTCACTTTCCTTTTGGCCATATTTTGTATTAAAATCAGCTGCCTGTGATTTAAATTTCTTTTGGCTTACACACGATGTTCCAAGAACGAGTAAACTAAGTGCTATAATTAAGTAATTTCTTGTTTTCATTGGAATAAAATAATTCATTTAAAAACTAAACTTCAACATAGCTATCAGTTCAGTCCACGGTTTACTGACTGGATTTGGCAGTACCTCTGCAATGCCCTTTCCAGCCCAAAGAGATGTAGCCATTACTCTTACATAAATGTTACGTGAAACAAACCTCTCCACGATTGCTGTAGCTTCCTGTCCAATCTGGCGATCAGAGAAGGTTCCCACCGGTGGCGACGGAACTGTGTTCAGCTGGTTAGCCATAAAGAAACTATACTGCATTGTCAGCCTCCAGCCCTTTGGAAAAAGCTGCACCTGAAAACGACTTGTTTCAAGGTTGGAATTGAACAGGATGTTTTTCATCAGCGGGCCCTGTACCCAGGTTACCACATCGTCTCCCGAATAAAGAATATCCCACTTTTCATACCGGTCAGTTGCCGGATCATCGCCTGTTAACCGGGAGTATCGGTAACTCACTGCCGGTCTGAGCTGTACATTGCCGAACGACCAGCCTCCTTCAAAAGCCATACCGTAAGCCTGCATGGGTATCTTCTGATTTACCTGCAGGCCGCCTTCAGCTTTAAGAAACAGGAATGACTCTGCTGATTTGGGAATCCATTGTACCCTGAGATTCATGGCATTCAGCCCCTTTCTTGAGGATTGGGAATAGTCAGGATAGAAATAAGGAAACTTTGAGGCAAAGACATTTAAATAGGTAAAGCCTCCGCTGAATCCGAAGGATTGGTTGAACTCAGCATTAAGCCCGGCAAGTTTGGTATCACTGGTATTATTCTCATATTCATTTGGTTGTATGTAAAATCCCTCAAATCTCCACTTATCATATGCAAATTTTGCCAGTCCGACCATTTTCCCTGAAAATCTCGGCCATGCATTCATACCACCCCAGGTGCCCCCATTACCGGCAATCTGGCAAATAAGCATTCCATTACCTATCCTGTAGGGTTGCTTTCCAAATGAGACCATAAAGCGCATCAGGTGCCCTGTTTCGGTGGTTTTAGCACCGACAAAACCTGCATAGGCTTCTTCGATCTGGAAGGAGAAGGTATTACTGTTAATGTTGTAGAGCTCGTTTCCGAGAGTGGTGACCCCAAGTGCCTGGACTGCACCGAAGGCATAGATCGGCACCCTGCCGTTCGAAATCCGTGTTACACCTGCCAATCCTCCCATAAGATAAGCTTCAATATCCAGTGCGGGTTCAGTTCCCGGCGGATTCTTGCCGTAAGGATTGAACTCTGTAAATGTCTTACCATTACCCCACCAGGTATTTGTGATCAGCGTCGGGGTCAGATTGCCTGAAAGATTAAATTTCAGATAACTACGTTCATTCTTAAAGATAGTAGGGAATTCACTTCTGCTTTTCGATACCGCCATCCCGCTTTTCACAAATCCTTCCTTTATTTTATCGGCTATGCGGACCCAGATAATAAGTCTGAAATCGGAGCCTGCAAGGAATTCAACCGACCATCTGGCGCTGGCTACTTCAGGCATTGCCGCAAGTCTGGAAACTGCAAAATCAAGATCGAATGAAGAGACCTGGCTGTTCGGAAAGATCCCGGCAGATTTGATGATCCTGGGGGAGAGCGTTTTCTGAACTTCTTCAGCTGGAATGATGGAATCCCAGGCCACAATAATCTCACCTATATTCATTCGGCGGTCGGGATTCATTCCGCCTGATCCCGGAGCCTGTGCGTAGGAAGGGAATAAAGAAGCCGAAAGGAGGGTTAAGATGAGGATAATAATTAAATGAGTCCTTTTCATATGTTAACAGGTTTAAACAAGGATGCACATAAGAAGACAGCTTCTCATGCGCATCCTATTCTTAGTATATTAAAATTACTCTGTACCGCCCGTTAGTCCTTTGTGGGCATCTTGCTTTTGTATGTGCCGCCGCCATCGATTCTCAGGTCAATACCTGTTATCCACTGTGCAGCATCACTCATAAGGAACATCATGCCGTATGCAATTTCGAGGGGATAGCCGCGGCGTTTCATAACAAACATATCCGAAAGCGCTTTAAGCATTTCGGGTGTATAGCCGGCAGCCAAAGTTGAGTCTCCATTGTCAACAGAGCCTATAAGTACTGTATTGAAGCGTACTTTGGGGCCAGAAACCACGGCCATACTGCGAACCATGTTCATTAAACCGGCTTTGGCAGTGCTGTATTCGATAAATTCTGGTGAAGGTGAAACACCAACCATCGAACCCGAAAAGACAACACTTGCATTTGGTTCTTTTTCGAGGTAAGGCATACACATTTTGGTAAGGTTGTATGCGCCCACCGTGTTAAGCAGGTACGATTTTACCATTTTATCGGTATCAGAGCCCCAGATAGGGGTGTTTGCGCCCCAACCTACATTATTTATAAGACCCGAAATCTTGCCAAATTTCTTTACAGTCACGTTTACCAATTCTTCGAGTTCACTTTCAACAGTAGCATTGGTTTTAATACCCAAAGCTTCCACACCTGATTGTGCTGTAATTTCCTGGGCAACCTTTTTTGCTCCCTCCTCATTCAGATCTGAAATAACCACGTTTGCCCCGAGAGAGGCGAAAAGATGTCCTGCTGCGCTGCCTATTGCTCCTGCAGCTCCGGTAATGATAATGACTTTCCCCTTGAAGGAGAATAATTTGTTAATTGATTCCATAATTTACCCTATTAATTGATTATTAAATTTTACATTAGTCGAGTGTCTGCACACCACCTCCGTTTACAAAAATCACCTGGCCGCTTACCCATTCCGAAACAGGCGCTGCGAAATAGAGTACCGCACCTGCAATATCATCAACTTCACCAAGCCTTTTGATAGGGGTATTGGTAAGCATTTTTGACTCAATCTCAGGTGTAAGGACCGATGCGAGGGCCGCTGTTTTTGTTGCTCCCGGGCCTACTGCATTTACCCTTACCTTGGCACCTCCAAAGTCCATTGCAAGGTTTGCCGTCATATGATTCATGGCAGCCTTTGAAGCGGCATATGCGCTCATATTCGGACTGCGGTTGATGCTGCTCATTGAGGTTATGTTAATTATTGAACCATACCCTCCTTTGTCCATATAGGGAACGCACAACTGTGATAAGCGCCATGCACTGTAAACATTCAGTTTGAAACGCCATGCGAAATCATCTACCGAGATTTTGAAGGGGTTCTCCCGTCCGCCTCCGCCGCCTCCTGCATTATTCACCAGAATATGCACTCCGCCAAGCTGTTGTACAGTCTGTTCAACCAGCTTTACCAGATCACTGTCTTCTGTCACATTGCAGGCAACACCGATAGCCTTGCCTCCCGCTGCATTTATCTCTTCAGCAACCTTAAGGGCATCTTCATGCTTGAGATCGCTCACGGCAACTGCTGCTCCTGCGTTAGCAAGCATCAGACAGGAGGCCTTTCCGATTCCGTTTCCGCCACCGGTGACAATGGCCACCTTGCCGGTAAGATTAAATAATTCATTAATTTTCATAGTATTCCTAATTATTATGTTATTGATAAAAAGCCACTTACTTTTTCAGAAGTTCAGTCTTTGTCATATAATCGACAACACCTGCCACCAGACCAGCTATAATTGCTACTATTAACGCAGCAGCTACCGGAGAAACGGCAATTGAACCCCCAAATCGCTGTATGAGGATCGACACGGTTACCATCACGCCAAATGCAAAGAATGCATTTCTGAATGTCAGTAACAGAGCCTTTGGAAAGAAGGGCGGTTTATCCGGTGATTTTACGGTAGCATAGCTGATCATAGTCAGAATTGCGGCCAAAGTGGCAGCCAGCAGCACTGCACCTCCCAGAACTGTATGTTCATGATTGGTAATGGAATCTACTGTAAGGTAAAGCTCATCTTTACCTTTTACCTGGAACCAGTTGATCAAACCGTTGATCACGGCATTGATCAAACCACTTGCCAAAGCAGGCACCAGGTGACCTGAATTAGAGTCTTTTGTTGTCATAGGCACTTCATTTAAATTTTTAACTTGATAATTATATAAATCAATAATTGAAATAATTGCTTGTTAATCTCCTGTAATGCAGCTCAATATTCAGAATTATTGAAAAACACAATATTAAAACAAAAATAATTTCTTTTTTATAATATAACAAAAACTAAATACTATTTGTTAAGTATTTTTCAATAATTTGATATGATATATATCATAAATGCTTATATTATACTGATTTTCATTCTTATATTGAAACAATCGTTCTGGATTACTTACAGTTGCTTAGTCTAATGTGAAATAATTAACATAAATTATTTATTTTTGTTAATCAATAAGAAAATAGACAGTCATTTTATTTAAGACCTGTTTCTTACTTTTACAATAAAAATCATGAACGTATATAAGAAGGGGATAAATTCACGTGAAAGACTTGTAACGCACTCATGCAATTTTTTCAATGAGTATGGTTTGAGTTTCACATTAAATAACCTGGCCAAGAAACTAAATGTCACTCTCGGCATGGTAACTTATCATTTCCCGACTAAAGACCATTTGTTTGTTGCCATCGCCGAATCTTACGAATCGAAAATGGCTGAAATAAGAAGTAACCCCGGCAGGACTTCCTTTAACATTGCTGAAGTTTATAAATCAATGGAACGGGTGATGGATGTACAATATGATCATCGTTGTGTAATGCATTATATAGCATCTGCAACACGGCAGCAGAACGTCCTTTTCAACCATGTGACAGAGACATTCACGCAGAACCGGTCAAGATTAAGCTTACTCATAAGAGCACTTGTTGATTCAGAAGAGCTTAAACCTACAATACTGGAAGACGATAATTACAGAACAATTCTATTCTGCCTGACGAACTTATTAACTACATGGGTAATTAATCTTCAGGTTTATGATTCCGAAAAGTCTTTTCAGATAATGAAACCTGTATATCTGAGAGGCGCCTTTTCTGTTTTCCAGCCCTATCTTACACCAAAAGGAACAGAATCATTGGCCAGGATTGGAGTAACCTTTAGTTAGGTTATTATTTGAACCCTTCATAAACTCTCAGCCCAAATAGCACAAAATAGTATTTGACGGAAGTCTCTTTATCCAGACTTAGCGTCAGAAGGCTAAGTTTTCTTGCAACATTACCTGAAGGCACTCAAAAAAGATCCTTTTGAATTCATGAATGGCAGGCTGAAGAGAGGAGTCTTTACGGTATTGTGAAAAGAGTGCTTCCATCCCAACCTTATGAAGGTAGAAATGCCTCAGTACCTCTATGAAATAGATGAAATCCTCCGCGTTGAATCTACGTTGAATTCAGCCGTTGATACCTTTTAAGGTCATTATCGCAGTGGTTGATCACGAAATCGTCCGGAAAGTTTCCCATAAAGGCCAGCATCATTTCAGCGCTCTTCAGAATAGCCACGCGATTACCCCAGGCAATTGTAGCAGCCAGGAATCCGGCTATCTCAATATCTTCTTTGGAAGTAAAACGGTGCGGGATGCTAATAGGATCCAGCTCTATGAATGAGGGTCGGTTATAAATGTCACTCCTCTGGTCAAGGAACTCCTTAAGCTCGCTCCTCTTAAGTTTCTTAACTCTGTCACTGGCTGTCATTGGTGATCAGGCCGTCCTTTATTCTTATTGTCCTGTCAGACATTGACGCCAGTTGCGGGTCATGTGTAACAATAATGAATGTATGTCCGAATGTATCCCTGAGTCTGAAAAAAAGGTTATGCAGCTCTTTCTTGTTTTCAGTGTCGAGATTACCTGAGGGCTCATCGGCCAGTATTACTGACGGACTGTTAATTATGGCCCTTGCCACGGCAACTCTCTGCTGCTCTCCGCCGCTGAGCTGGGAAGGTTTATGGTCGAGCCTCTCACCCATGCCAAGGAATGCCAGGAGTGATGTCGCTCTCTCCTCTGCCTCTCCCTTGGGAGTCCCGGCAATCAATGCAGGAATACATACATTTTCAAGGGCAGTGAATTCGGGCAGCAGCTGATGAAACTGGAAGACAAAGCCAATATGTCGGTTTCTGAAGGCAGCAAGAGCCCGTGAAGATAGCATGCTTACATCCTGACCGTTAAAGAGAATCTTACCGTCATCAGGCCTGTCGAGTGTACCAATGATCTGCAAAAGGGTAGTTTTTCCGGCTCCGCTGGCACCAACTATTGTAACGACTTCCTTCTCCTTTACCTCGAGATCTATTCCCTTCAGCACCTTAAGGTCACCGTATGACTTCAAAATACCTGATGCCCTGATCATCTCACTTCGTTATTTATGTCACGTGCAGCATCGTTTATCTCATCAGAAAGGGGGTTACCTGCATCTTCCATCTCCTTCTTTACACTGTCGGTTACCTCATTTATATCCTTGCGTACAGTATCGGCAACATCGTTAAAGTCTTTCCTTATATCCTGCGTGCTGTTCTCAATCTCCCTTTTGATCTCGTCGGTAGCCTTTTTTACCTCCCGCATGCCCTTTCCCATTGTCCTGGCGATCTCAGGCAGCTTGTCGGCACCGAAAAGCAGGAGCACAACTATCAGAATGATAATTATTTCCTGGCCGCTTATAAAAAGGAGTGTTCCCATCCGGTTCACTGGTATTGTGGGGCAAAGTTACAAAAGAACAGATAACAAAAAACCCGGACCGCGTATTAAAAGTAGAGACGTAGCACGCTACGTCTCTACTGGTCGTTTTTATGACAGATATCTATTTTTTCTTGTCTGTATCAGCGGGCACTGTCTCATCATCAACGCCCTTTCTGCGTGTTGTCTCGTAAAGGACAGGTGTTGATATGAAAAGTGATGAATATGTCCCAAACACTATTCCGAACAACAGTGCAAATATGAATCCTCTGATCACCTCTCCTCCGAAAATGAAGATGATGATGAGAACAAATATGGTTGCCATACCGGTGTTAAGGGTTCGTGCAAGGGTGCTGTTGAGTGCCATATTATATACCTCTTTGGTAGATCTCTTCCTGTAGAGGGGGAGATATTCCCTGATCCTGTCAAAGATCACAACGGTATCATTAAGCGAATAACCAACGACTGTCAGGATAGCCGCGATAAATGCCTGGTCAATATCCATGGAGAAGGGCATCACACCCTGAAGTATTGAGTAAAGACCAAGTACAATGATCACATCATGTCCCAGTGCAACAACAGAGCCTAATCCGTACTGCCATTTACGGAATCGTATCAGGATATAGAGGAACATGCCCACCAGTGCCAGAACGATTGCCCATACAGCTTTCACAGCGATGTCACGGGCAATGGTCGGACCGACGGTCTCTGAACTTACAATATAATCATTGATGAAGGTTGTCTCATCAACGCCGGGGACAAGTTCTTTAACTCCGCTATAGATAAGTTTGTTGACCTCAGTGGTTGCTTCAGGCTCATTAACCTTATATTTGGTGCTGATCTTCACCTGGTTGTCTGATCCGAACGTTACCACAAGCGGATCACCCTCAAGCTCATCAGAAAGGAGGTTGGCAATCTCAGATGTATTAACAGGCTTCTGGAAGTTGACGACGTAGGTGCGCCCGCCAGTGAAATCAATACCCTTGCTGATACCTTTGGTTGAAAGTGTTACAACGCTGAGAATCGTAAGCGCAATTGAGAAGATGTACCCGTATTTTCTCAGCCCTACGAAGTCGATCTTCATGTTAGACATGAAATTCTGAGTATAGCTGGCTGAGAATTTCAGACTCAGGTTTTTCTTAAGAGCCCACTCATATATAAGCCTAGAAATAAGTACGGCTGAGAAGAGTGACGTTATGATACCTATCACAAGTGTGCTGGCAAATCCTTTTATCGGGCCGGTACCAAAGTAATAGAGAATTACACCTGTTAGCAGTGTTGTAACGTTACTGTCAATTATAGCAGAGGAAGCTCCTTTATAACCGTCGGCAATGGCTTGTTTAACCCCCTTGCCTCCCTTCAGCTCTTCCTTGATCCTTTCAAATATAAGCACGTTTGCATCTACAGACATACCAATTGTGAGTACAATACCGGCAATACCTGGTAGTGTAAGGACTGCATTCAGTGATACCAGAACGCCCATCATGAAGAAGACGTTTACTGTCATGGCAATATCGGCTACCAGGCCTGCTGAGCGGCTGTAATAGAAAATCATGTAGAGGAGCACGATAATAAACGCTACAATAAAGGAATTAAGTCCGTTCTTGATTGCAGCTTTACCGAGTGAGGGTCCTACTACAGTATCCTGGATGATACGCGCCGGAGCAGGCATCTTACCTGACTTGAGAATGTTGGCCAGGTCTTCGGCTTCCTCGAGGGTGAAGTCGCCTGTAATTTCCGTATTACCGCCTGCAATCTCATTCTGTACGCGGGGGTATGACCTCACATAGTCATCAAGCACCACGGCGATGCAACGGCCAATATTATCACGGGTCATGCGCTGCCATATCTTGGCACCTTCACCGTTCATTGAGAAATCAACTTTAATATCTGCCCCGGTGACGCCAGTTGAAGGGCGTGCCCCTGTAACGACATCTCCTGTCAGCGGTGCCCGTCCGTCACGTGTGGTGACCTTTATGGCATGAAGTTCGTATAATGTCTTTGTATCATCATATTTGTAAGGGTTCTGGCTCCAGTAGAACTTAAGCTCCCTGGGGAAGAGTGACCTCACCTGGTTCATCTTCAGGTATGCATTTACCTTTGCAGTGTCTTTCGAGGCTGCAAAGCCGATAAGGCTTCCGGGTACCGGCTGGCCCTCCTGTGTCACATTTGGTCTGAGCAGGCCAAAGAGCGGATTCAGGCGGGTGAATTCTTCAAGGTTTGATGCTTCAGTGACAGCGGCAGTGTCGCTGCTGACCATGTCAAGCAGTGATTTCTCTCCGGTGCCCTCTTCGGCAGTCACAGTATCTGTAGCAGCCTCAGCTTCAGAAGGCTGTATTGACTTAAGATAATCGTTGGCCTGCACCATATAGCCGATTATCTCCGGGTTCTCATAGGTCTCCCAAAACTCGAGGTTAGCAGTTCCCTGGAGAAGGTCGCGAACCCTCTGCGGGTCCTTCACTCCGGGAAGCTCAACAAGTATTCGTCCGCGCGGCTGAAGGTGCGATATGTTTGGCTGAACAACGCCAAAACGGTCTATCCTGTTCCTGAGGATATTGAATGCATTGTCGATAGCTGAGTTCGCTTCCGCCTCAAGGACCTTCTGAACATCCTCATTTGTAGAGTTGAAGTTTATGCGGTCTTTGAGCTCTACGGTACCAAAGACGGCTGCCAGCCTTGCATTCGGATCTATCTCCTGGAACGAACGGACAAAAAGGTTAATGAAATCTTCCTTGCCGCCTTCCAGTTGCTTCTGTTTGGCAAGCGCTATGGCATCATTAAAGGTCTTGTCTGTACTGTAGTTTGAGAGCGCCCGAAGAATATCCTCTACCGATATCTCCAGCACTACGTTCATACCACCCTTCAGGTCAAGGCCAAGGTTAAGCTCTTTTGTCTGGACTTCCTTGAAGGTATTGCCCAGAAAACCCCACTGATCCTTTGGTAAGGAGGCAATTGAATCAAGATAATTTAACTCTTTATTCAGGTCACCTGCGGCGTATGCGCTTGCCTCCTTCTTGACCTTGAATGAGGCCACCGAGAAAGAAAACTGATAAACGCAAACAAGAGCCAGTGCAATAGCCAGAAATGAGATTGCTCCTTTATTCTGCATTTGTATCCTCTTTTAAAATTGTTTGTTTGATTCGCTAAATAATACGAGGCGCAAATATATAATTTTATTTTCGTATACCATATTATATAAATACAAAACTGCCGGTCAGTGCCGGCAGTTCAGTTATATAGCATAAAATCTATTCAACCAGCTTCTCGAAATCGGTTTCAAGCGGTTTCTGGTTCAGGAAATCATAAAGAGTAAGAGACCGCATGTTAAAAAAATAGACCCAATAATTACTGAGGGCCTGTATATAGCTCCGTTTGTTCTGGTCTTTCTTGGTGTCGGCATTGTTAAGCTCAAGCACGTCAATCTTACCGATAAGAAATCTCTGTTTGGTCACCTCAAACATTTTTGCTGCCACGGTGTCTGATTTGGCAGCAATTCTTACCTGGTCATCCTGCAGGTTGAACTGCTGAACATCGAGCATAAGGTTTTGTTCAAAGTCGATGCGTGACTGTTCCACCTGCACCTGTGTCAGCTCCTGGCTCGATCGTGCCATCTTATACCTGCCCCGTCCGAGGCCCCAGTCGAGTATCGGCATTGAAAAGCCCAGTCTGACGCTCTGCTGCCTGTCGGGATCTGAATAGGCCATATTGAAATCAGGGTCCTGGTCGCGGAGACCATAAGAGGCGGTGAGGTTTGCATTAAGGCTCTTCTCTGCCTTAGCCTGCGCCACTGAGCTCTGTGCCTCAACCAGTTGTCTCTCGAGAGCTATCAGGTCAGGATTATTCTCTT
Organism: Bacteroidales bacterium; assembly: GCA_025455395.1. Classification (GTDB taxonomy): domain Bacteria; phylum Bacteroidota; class Bacteroidia; order Bacteroidales; family VadinHA17; genus SR-FBR-E99. The sequence goes on along the minus strand of JALOMO010000013.1, from coordinate 17,814 downwards.
CGGCCAGCCTCAGCACATCAGCCACTTCAACTTCAAGTTCAGGTATGTAGCTTGGAATGAGCAGCTCAAGTCTTACATTCTGGTTAAACCCGAGGAATGAACGGAGTCTTATCTCGCGGTCACGCAGGTTAATTTCTGACTCGTTAATGGCTGTTCCTGCATTAAGGTAAGAAAGCTCCATCTGGAGGAGCTCATCTTCTGCTATTGTTCCGAGGTTGTACCGACCTTTTGCTATCTGGTAGAGAGTATCGGCGTTCTGCATATTGGTCTCTGCAATCTCCCTGTTAATCTGTGCAAGAGCAAGACTGAAGAAATTCTGCACTGCCATAATACGGACATTCTCAACTTCACGCAGATATGTTTTGCGTGCCTCCTCATACTTGAGTGGCTCGATCTTTTTCTGCCATTTGAGCTCATTATATCTGAAGAGAGGCTGGGTCAGAACAATATTCAGAGGTGATGTTATGTATTTGTATGAATCACGCTCAAAATCAACCTCATGCGTTATATCTGAATTAAGCGAGATGGTTCCTCCTGTTGGTCCGATATTCTGGGTAAGAGAGAGAGCGCCTTGCGTCTGAAGGACGTTTACAGCCACATATTCGTACTCCCCTAGGGATGAGTTCCACACCCTGTTATAGGCACTGCTGTAGTTGGGGACTGTACCGTTAAGGGTCAGCAGAGGCCTGTATTCGGCCACGAAGGTCCTGTACTGCCAGTAACTCGAGCGGAAGCGGTGCTTTGCCATCAGGGCATTAGGCGATTGTTCAGCAGCAAGCATGATTACTTCATCAAGTGTCAGCCGTTTTATCTCCTGTGAATTGAGATCGGGCGTAACAAGGACTGACAGAATGATAATTAGAATTAATATGACTCTTTTCATGACTCTTAATTATTCATAACGAAGTGACTCGATCGGGTCTCTCTCTGATGCACGTTTTGCAGGTGAATATCCGAAGATCACTCCTACAGCAGCTGAGACACCGAATGCAACCACTATCGAGAAAAATGATACAATTGTGGTAATCCCTGCAATCTCCTGGATGGCTACAGCAAGAATAATCCCGAAGAATACACCGATAAAACCGCCTGTTACACTTATCAGCACGGCTTCTGAAAGGAACTGAACAACGATATCCATCTTCTTAGCACCAATGGCCATCCTTGTACCGATCTCTTTAATCCTCTCCATTACAGAGGCAAACATGATATTCATGATGCCGATCCCTCCGACAATAAGTGAAATGCTGGCAATGGCCCCGAGAACTATATTGAATATATCCTTTGTACGCTGTTGTTGTTTCAGTAAGAGTTCGGGTACCGTAATCTCAAAGTCCTTGACATTTGAGTGCCTCCGGAGCATCATCCTGCTCAGAACCTCTGTTGTCGGAGTCAGCTGTTCCGTTTCCTGAACCTGTACAACGATTTTGTCAAGTTGATTATAGTTGGTTTCGGCGCTTGTTGAGGCGTCAGAACCGCTCACCACCACTCTTGCCATGTGCATCCCGCCTCCGAAAACACTAACAGAAGTAGCCTGAGTGGCAAGCTTGGTGTTTACAAGAGCCCTGTTCTGGTAACGCATGAGCATCGTCTTAATGGGTATGTAGATATTGTCATTATAGACGTTTACACCCTGCTCTTCAAAACCTGTAAGAGAGACATTGGTCTTTTCGAGTACCCCGATCACCTTCAGCCAGACATTGTCAAATTTAATATACTGACCCAGGGGATCCAGCTGGCTGAAGAATTTAGCCCTTATGTTGGCACCGATGATACAAACCTGAATTCCATACTCCTCCTGGTAATCGTTAAAAAACATACCCTGGGAGAGGGGAAGGTTATAAAGATCAAAATAGTCATTTGCTACTCCGACGAGTTTAGCTGAGTATCTCATACCGTTAAGTACGATAGTCGAATTGTATGATATCTCCGGGCTGATCCTCTTTACTGCAGGAATACTGTTGCGTATTGCATCAACATCAAGCAGGGTAAGTCCCCGTGAGAATTTGTTCAGTTGTTTTTCCCCCTCTTCGCTCTCAGTACTTTTTTCCTGTACTATCGGGCTGATCAGGATGTTGTTCACACCTACCATTTTTATCTGGTCAAGGATCTCCTGCTGAGCCCCCTTGCCGATTGCAAGCATGCTGATCACCGCTGCTACACCAAAGATAATTCCGAGCGCAGTAAGTATCGACTTAAGCTTGTTTGACATGATTGACTCAACAGCAATGCGTATATCGTGCTGGTATCTTTTAAACATTTTCTCTTCCGTTAATTACCCTTGTCAAGTTCTCTAAGAATTACCGCGTACGAACGACAACGGTCTGTTGACTCTTTGTGGTATCTCCGCCTGCTGCACCCTGCGGCCTTCCCTGTCCCGTGCCTGTGCCACTCCTCATTGCGCGCATAGCCTCGCGCTGCTCAGGTGTTAGATTCTGCATAAACGCCTTCCTCTGCTCAGGTGTCATATCAGGGCCAAAAGCTGCAGGTATCTCTCTGTTCTGTGCCTTTTTATCCTCTTCAGCCTTCTGCTTCTTGCGTTCTTTCACGACTGCTATCAGGTCTTCACCGTGAAGTCTGAATTTTTCTCCCTCCTCGGGTATTGAGAGGTAGAGTCTTTCACCTGGTTTCAGCCCCTGCTCAACAATGATATCATTTTCGTTTGACTCTCCAAGTACCACAACCTGGCGCACCCCATCTTTTTTATAAACAAAGGGAACGCTGTCAGTGGTGGCAAAGACTGTCTCAAGCGGGATATAGATTACATCACTGAAGGTCTGTGTTATGATCTGTGTGCCTGTGGTCATGGATGGCCTGAGGATCGGATCAGAACCATCAACCTTTGTAATTACTTCAAATACCTTTGCATCAGTATTGGGCAGCTGTTCACCAATATTGGCTACACTGGTCACTACCCCGGTATAGGATTTCTCAGGAAAGGCGTCAACTGAAAGCCTGACCCTCTGTCCCATTTTTACCTTGCTGATATCGATCTCATTTACGTAGGTCTTTGAGATCATTGATGTAAGGTCGGGAAGCGTTGCTACCACAGGATCCCAGGGGCTTATCTCAGAACCAACTTTTCTCTTGGCTCCGCCCCATTCGCGCTTGTAAATTACCATCCCTGATGCGGGTGCCATGATCACAAACTTCTGAATTATGGCCTGCATTTCCTCAACTTTCCGTTTCTGTTTGGCAAGCTGAAGCTCAGTGTCTTTAATATCGGCCCTGGCCTGCTGCACTTTCAGGGCGTAGTTACTGACCGCCTGTTCATATGATCTCTCGGCTTTGTCAAGCGTAATCCTTGCCTGTCTGATGGTTGTCGGGGGTTCATATTTCGACTGCTCAAGAGTTATCTCCGCTTCTTCAAGGTTGAACTTCAGATTGAGAAGGTCATCCCTCAGGTTAGCAAGGTTGATTGTTGTGTCAAGCTGCTTTTTCAGAAGCTCTGTTTCAAGCTGTTCCTGCCTGTCGAGTTCATCCTTCAGGGTATTGTCAACGCTTGACCTGTCAAGGGTTGCAACATAATCGCCTTCTTTCACTTCTGTCCCTTCCGGAACAAGATCCTGGATCTTAATGCCTCCGAATCTCATATTACGGCTCATCAGACCATCAGGTGCCTTTATGTCAAGTGACACTTCCGCCTGTAACTCCCCTGTGGTTGTCACAACTACTTCAAAATCTCCCTTCTTTACGTCTGTAAAAAGTACACTGAGATCTTCCTTACCTGCAATCCTGCTTATCACGATCATTGCTATAACTGCCACTGCAACAACGATCGTGGTAATAATAATAGTCCTTTTCATTTGCGGATATTTTTCTTTTTATTGAATTAAGCGGTGAAATTATTACAAATATGTGCTGCCTCAATTCTTTTAAGGAAACATTAACGTTCATTAACTTTACAGAGATATTGACAACCGTTCTGTGTCAACTATTCCAGACATGTAATATTTACAGTTGTTTTTATAGATTTTTAACAATACTGATCACCTTATCAGCAAGCTTCTCAGCAGGTTCTCTGCCCTTTTCTTCAGCATAAACCCGAATGATTGGCTCAGTGTTCGATTTGCGTATCTGCACCCATGCAGATGGAAGCTCCAATTTTATACCATCACGTTTGTCGATCATGGCATCCGGGTATTCTTTCATAAGCAGGTGACACAGTTTTTCCATGTCAGCATCATGAGCAGTCTCAACTTTCTTCTTGGCTATATAGTATCCCGGATATTTAGCTCTCAGAGCGCTGCAGCTCAGGCCCGAATTGGCCAGGTGGGTCAGGAAAAGGGCAATTCCTGCCAGCGCATCGCGACCATAATGCAAGGCTGGATAGATGACTCCTCCATTGCCTTCTCCGCCTATAACTGCGTTTGTCTTTTTCATTTCGGCAACTACATTTACTTCTCCGACAGGGGCAGAGCTGTAACTGCAGCCGTGACTTTCCGTTACGTCTCTCAGAGCCCTTGAAGAGGACATGTTGGAGACTGTGGCGCCTTTCCTGTGCCTCAAAACATGATCAGCCACAGCCACCAGTGTGTACTCCTCTCCAAACATAGAACCGTCTTCGCATACAATGGCCAGGCGGTCAACATCAGGGTCAACTACGAATCCGACATGTGCTCTGCCCTCTCTCACAACCCTTGAAATTTCATGGAGGTGTTCAGGCAGCGGTTCAGGATTATGGGGAAACAGGCCTGTGGGTTCACAATAGAGCTCTATTACCCTTTCCGCACCAAGCGCTTTAAGAAGAGCGGGAATGGCCACACCCCCAACCGAATTGACAGCATCTACAGCAACCACTAAACGGGCATCTCTGATTGCCTTTGTGTCAACAAGTGGCATTCTTAGCACAGCCTCAATATGTTTCGAAGTCCACCCGCCCTCACTTGACTGTGTCCCGAGCCTGTCATACCCGGCAAAATCATAATCTTCTCTTTCGGCAATTTCAAGCACCATTCTTCCGTCAGCATCACTGAGGAACTCACCTGCTTCATTCAGAAGCTTAAGAGCATTCCACTGTGCAGGGTTATGACTCGCTGTAAGAATTATTCCTCCTCCTGCCTTTAGTGCCGTTACGGCAATCTCTACCGTGGGTGTTGTCACGAGCCCTATATCAATCACATTGAGCCCGACAGACCGCAATGAAGCGTTGACCAGTGCCGCGACAACCTCACCCGAGATGCGGGCATCGCGGCCTGTAACGACGGTCGTCAAACCTCTGTTTCGTCTCCGGAGCCAGGTTCCGTATGCCGATGCGAACCTAGTTATGTCAATAGGCGTGAGCGATTCACCCGGCTTGCCTCCGATCGTTCCCCTGATACCTGAAATTGATTTTATTAAGGTCATTTCTCAGTATAATAGTTTGCTCAGGCAAAGGTGCAAAAAAGATCGCGGAGAAAACCGGTAATTAGTTGTAAATTTGCACGCTGAAAAGAGACACAATGGAAAGAAAGCCGGAAAGATCAGGCGGAAGGAAGCCTGCCAAAAGAGAAAAGGCCCCTGCCAAAACCGCAATTGAAGAACTGGTAAGACTTAATAAGTTCATTGCCAACAGTGGTGTATGCGCCAGGCGTGAAGCGGATGAATTGATAAAGATGGGATATATTCTGGTGAACGGCAAGAAGGTAACAGAGCTGGGAACAAAAGTAAAATCGACAGATACTGTGACATATAAAGGCAAAGACCTTACACCCGGGAAAAAGGTCTATATCCTTCTGAATAAACCCAAAGGATATGTTACGACCGTGAAAGACCCTCATGCCGAGTTTACTGTGCTTGACCTGGTAAAGGATGCAACCTCTGAGAGAATTTATCCGGTCGGAAGGCTGGACAAGAACACCACCGGTGTTTTGCTGCTGACAAATGACGGTGACCTGGCAGGGAAGCTCACCCACCCGAAATACGGAGCAGTGAAAGTATACCACGTACATACTGACAATGCCATCACCAGGAATGATCTGGAAGCAATGGTCAAGGGAGTGGAGCTTGAAGAGGGTACGGTAGGTGCAGATGCTGTTTCTTATCCTGATCCGGATGATCATACACAGGTGGGACTGGAGATTCATTCAGGTCAGAACAGGGTTGTAAGGCGGATATTCGAAAAACTGGGGTACAGGGTAAGGAAGCTTGACCGTGTCAGCTTTGCAGGTCTGACAAAGAAGAACCTCCAGAGGGGCACATGGAGGCATTTGACCCCTAAGGAAGTAAGCATGCTCAAGAGAGGCATTTTCAAATAGAGTAACAGAATGGGGCATAAATCGGGATTCGTAAATATTCTGGGCAATCCCAATGTCGGGAAGTCTACACTGATGAACCTCCTCGTCGGGGAGCCTCTGTCAGTCATCACTCCCAAGGCGCAGACTACACGACACAGGATAATGGGAATACTGTCAGGTGACGATTACCAGGTTATCTATTCAGACACACCCGGCATCCTGAATCCGAAATACAAGCTGCAGCATGCCATGATGCGGTCGGTCGAGTCAGCACTGGATGATGCTGACCTGATTCTTTATGTAACCGATGTTGTTGAGAGCATCTCAAAACATGAGGAGCATCTGAAGCGAATAATCGCTTCTCCCGTTCCGAAGATCATTGTAATCAACAAGATAGATCTCACCACGCAGCCTCAGTTGGAAGAAATTGTAGGCCGTTGGGCAGAAACAGTTCCAGGTGTTCCGATCCTTCCTGTCTCTGCAATCAACAAATTCAACACCGGGCTCCTGCTCCGCGAGATACTCAGCCTTCTTCCTGAAGGTCCGCCCTACTTTCCGAAGGATCAACTCACCGACCGATACGAGAGGTTTTTTGTTTCAGAGATTATCAGGGGCAAGATTCTCGAGACTTACCAGAAGGAGATACCCTATTCTGTTGAAGTGGAGATAGAGAGCTTCAGGGATGAGGGTTCCCTTATAAGGATTGCCGCTATAATATATGTTGCGCGTGACAGCCAGAAGGGAATTATCATCGGTCACAAGGGGTCGATGCTCAAGCGTGTAGGTACGGGTGCCAGGATGGAAACAGAGGCATTTCTGGGTAAAAAGGTTTTCATGGAAATATATGTAAAGGTTGCCCGTGAATGGCGCGACAATCCACGCATGCTGAAAAAATTTGGATACTTATAGTTTAATAATTAGTAATGAGCAAGATAGCAGCAATTGTCGGAAGGCCAAACGTAGGCAAATCAACCCTCTTCAACAGGATGACCGAGAGCCGTTCGGCCATCGTCAACGAAGAGAGCGGCGTCACACGTGACAGACATTACGGTAAGGTGGTCTGGAACGGGGTGGAATTCTCTGTTGTGGATACAGGCGGCTATGTTGAGAACTCTGAAGATATTTTTGAGAGCGAGATAAACAGGCAGGTGAAACTGGCAATCAGTGAAGCTGACGTGATACTCTTCATGGTTAATGTAGAAGATGGCATTCATGAACTCGACAAGGCTATTGCAGGCATGCTGAGGAAGGTTCAGAAAAAGGTCATCATGGTAGTAAATAAGGTTGACAACAACACCCGGCTTCTCGATGCAGCGGAGTTCTATGGTCTTGGACTTGGTGATTATTTCTCAATCAGCTCCGTCAGTGGATTCGGCACCGGTGAGTTGCTTGATGAGATTGTGAGGCATCTCCCCGACATGCAGGAGGAGCCGGAGCCTGAAATACCAAGGGTGGCTATTGTCGGACGCCCTAACGTCGGCAAATCATCACTCGCCAATGCTCTCCTTGGTGAAGAAAGGAATATTGTCACACCGGTAGCCGGGACTACAAGAGACTCTATACACAGCAGATATAAAAAATTCAATGCCGAGTTCCTTCTCATTGACACGGCAGGACTAAGGAAGAAAGCCAAGATTGAGGAGGACATCGAGTTCTATTCAATACTTAGAGCAATAAGGTCAATAGAGGAGTCAGACCTCTGTCTGCTCATGATCGATGCCACCCGCGGTCTGGAATCTCAGGATCTCAGCATCCTCAGCATAATACAAAAAAACAATAAGGGTGTTATTGTTCTGGTAAATAAATGGGATCTCGTGGAGAAGGACCATCAAAGCACTAAAAAACTTGAGGATGAGATAAGGGAGCGGACAGCACCTTTCACTGATTATCCCATTCTGTTTATATCAGTCCTGAACAAGCAGAGAATCCATAAAGTACTGGAGCTGATCCAGAAGGTTTATGAGAACAGATCACGCAAGATACCTACTTCAAAACTGAATGAAGTAATGCTTCAGTACATCGCTGACACGCCGCCACCCTCTTTAAAGGGTAAGCATATCAAGATCAAATATCTCACACAACTGCCATCAGCATATCCTGCCTTCGCAATTTTCTGCAATTTCCCTCAATATATAAAAGACCCATATATGCGGTTCATTGAGAACAGGATGAGAGAGAGTTTTGAGCTGTCAGGCGTGCCCATAAAGATCTTTTTCAGAAAAAAATAGATAAATTTGGTGTGGTTTTTGCAGGTAAGAGTGAAGTTATTAGTATGGGAAGATCATATAAAATATTACCGGCACTTCTGATTTTTGTCCTGGCATCATGCATAAAGATCGAGGATCTGCCTCCTGAACCTATGGTTGATTTCAGGGAATTTACTCTTTCTGACTCAACGGATATACTTGGCAATCCTGTCAGGGTTGGAAAGCTTACCTTCTATTTTGAGGATGGTGACGGTGACCTGGGTCTGCCACAACCTGATAATCCCGGCAGTGAAGAAAGTAATCTCTTTCTTAAGCTTTACCGCAAGACAGGTGGTGTATTTGAACTGGTCGGTCCTTCCGATCCACTATATCCGTCAGAATACCGTATCCCTCAGATGGTGGTGCCGAGCCAGAACAGGATACTAAAAGGCACCATTGATGTCAGCATGATATATTTCCTGTACAATCCGCTTGACACCCTTTATTATGATTTCTGGGTAAAGGACCGTAGCGGAAATGAGAGCAATACTGATTCTACTTGTGTGATAGTCCTTGGTGAATCAGGTCCTTGCGGAAACAGGTGATCAGAACTTCAACCCCATGAGAAGGACATCATCCACCTGTTCATTATCGCCCTTCCATTCAAAGAAATAACCTCTTATTCTCTCTTCCTGTTCAGTCATCGGGAGCCCTTTTATTTCATCAAGCAAAATTCTTAAGCGGCTTATCTTCATCTTCTTGCTTCCGTGTCCGCCAAACTGATCCGGATACCCGTCTGTGAAAAGATAGACCGTATCACCTTCCCTGAGGTGGTATTCCTGGTCATCAAAGAATTTTTCCACAACTGATTCACCACCAACTGAAGAACGGTTGCCTCTTACATAGTGCTGTTCGCCGTCAATGATAAGTATCACAGGTCTCATTGCGGAGGCAAATACCAAATGCCTTGTCTTTATATTGAATTCACAAACGACAATATCCATACCGTCATTTGATGATTCAAGTTCCTGGTTCTGGTTCAGCGTCGAGAATATCTGCCGGTCAAGTTCATGAAGTATCTGCGAGGGCTTTGTGATCTTCTTCACTGTAACTATGTCCTGGAGAAGGGCTGTTCCGATCATTGACATGAACGCTCCGGGGACACCGTGACCGGTAGAGTCAGCGCAGACAATAATGAACCGGTCCTTATCTATCCAGTCAAACCAGTAAAAGTCACCGCTCACTATATCCCTTGGAAGGAAGTACACAAACGCATCTTTAAAGACGGCACCGAGTCTTGCCGTATCAGGCAGAACGCTGCTTTGGATACGTTTGGCATACTTTATACTCTCAGTTATGTCAAGGTTTTTCTGGGCCAGCTCCTCTTTCTGTTCATATACCTCTGCTGTCCTTTTGCGTAGTTCCGATTCAAGGAATTCTCTTTGTATCCGGTGCGCTCTTTCGCGCAGAAGTATTATTACGTAAACTACAACTCCTGCAAATCCGATTACCAATACTATGAACCACCAGCTTCGGGTAAATGGCTTCTGGATGACAAGTTCAAAGGCTGCAGACGATATCGCATCTGCATTATCGCGTGCTGAAGCCTCGACCACGAACCTGTAATGCCCGTCATTCAACCTGTATGTCACTGATCTGTCAGAGGTAGGCTCTGTCCAATCGTCATCAAAATTCTCAAGTTTAGTTTTGAAGACCACATTCAGAGGGTCACGAAGCGATATCCCGGCATAATTGACCTCCACAGTATATGAAGACCTGTAAGGCAGATTGTATGATGGACGATAAGGATATTCTTGATTATTAATAACCACCGATACTATTCCGGCCTGGGGGGGTGCAGATATCTTCTGTTCCATCACCGGATTGAAGACCACTGCTCCGTCAGTTGTGCCAACATAAATATTACCGTCAGATGTTTCTGCCAACGCAGCCGGCAGACAATCACCCGTCACACCAAAGTCCCTCCCGAATGCTCTTACAGCTCCGGCTGCAGGGTTAATGATAGAGAACCCTTTCTCATGACCTGTCCATATCCTTCCGTCAGAGGCAATAAGTGTGCTGTAACAATAATTTGACAGCAGTCCGTCAACATTTGTATAGTTAAGCAGAGTATCGCCGGTAAAAAGGAATATACCATTACCCAGTGTGCCTGTGCAAACTGTACCGTCAGGCATATATGATATGCTTTGTATCCTGTTGCGCATGGCTCCCTCCATTATCATGCCTTCGGTTCTCACTCCTCCTGTTACATGAATGTAGCAGAGCATATCAGTTTCCGTTGCTACGAGTACTTCACCATCGCGGGTCACCACCACCTGTGAAACGTTATTGTGAGGAAGCATCTCCCTGGTTGTATAAACCGCTCTCTGGCTCCCTGAAGCTTTGTCAAGCAGTACTACACCATTAAGGGTTGCGAGCCATATATTCTCATTATCAATTGCAGTTGAGTTGATATGGTTCTGTCCGGGATTCATAGACAGATAAAACTGTCTGACATCTCCGGTGCTGTTCATAAGCCATAGACCTTCGCTGACCGTCCCAATCCAGATATTTCCGTTCTTGTCACAATACCATGAGACTATCCCTGACCCTCCTGTCTTCCTGTTCAGTTCCATGAAATTTCCGAAGGTCCCTGTTAAAGGGTCAAAGTCAAACAGCCCGTTCCTGGTCCCCATTATCACTCTGCCCTGTGATTCGCCTATGAAGTTTATCTCTTTTTGTAATGGGGGTTTGTAAAATGAAAATGCATTGGTAGTCACGGCAGCGAGGCCGCGGCTAAAGAGTCCGATCCAAAGATTCTCTTCGCGATCGCGGAAAATAGTCCTTACATCGTTGTCAGGAAGGCCTGATCCGGCATCATAAGAACCGACAGCAACAACAGACGAAAAATCTTCGGAAAACTCAATCTTCAGGACACCTGACTCTCTTGTAGCAGCAATGACATAGAGCCCGGGGCCAGTCACCAGTGATGGTATACGAAGACTCTCGAGGGCAGGGTGATTGACCTGTGCCGCGCTGAGTTTTCCGCCTTGATGTGTTATCGCGTAAAGGCCAGCACCGTCAGTACCTGCCACCCAGAAATCATCTGTTACTTTTCTTATTGTCTGAATCCATGTATACTCAAGCTCAGGAAAGGTGTGTGTGATAATTGCTTCGCTGCCCGTTATTACAGCAATATAAAGATTGTCCTGGGTAGCAACCAGAAGTGAGTCGTTGCCGGTAAAGGAAATATCAAAAATAACCAGGCCCTCAGGTGTTGAAATTTTATTCAGGTCACCTTCAGCCCCGGCATCTGTGACATAAATACCCTGGGCCTGTGACACTATCCATATTCGTCCGTCAGGCCCAGCGATAATACGGTTTATTCTGTCGGCCTCCAGCCCTGCAACTCTCTCCACAGTACCTCCCGGAGTCCAGGTATAAAGCGAACCGTCAGTAAGTCCTATCCACATTGTGCCTTTGCTGTCGCAGAACAGGGCATTCGGATATCCTGATGCAATTGTGTCTGGTATTTCCACAGGGTGAAACTCAAACCCGTCATACCTGAAGAGACCTGTCTCAAGCCCCATCCAGAGGAAACCGTGTCTGTCCTGTTCAAGAACGCTCAGATAACTTCCGGGCAAGCCGGTATTGGAATCATAAATCCTGTAACTGTATGTCTGCGCGCTGGTCTGAGATGTGGTCAGCACCTGTATCATAATCGAACAGAGTGCTGAAATCAAGATACTTTTTCTGATCATTCTCATTTCTTAGGGGTGACCTTAAGGCGGGGCTTATAGACAGGGACACCCCCGATGGGTGCGCTGAAGAACTGCAGATTCTCGCCGTACTGGTTTTCAACAGAGATGACTACATTATTATTTTTTACCAGCTCACCCCGTCTCTTGTAAAAGCGGAAATCGAGAGACTTTCCTATTTCTGCCCCAAGGATAGGCATACGATCCTCAACCCAGTCATCTTCACTTGAAAGCGGCATATCCTGCCCCTTCCTCTCGACAGATACAATAATGAAGTCGCCGTCGTCATCCCAGTCAAAGTTTTTCTGCTTTATATAGACGCACCCGCTGTCGATAAACGGGTAGATATGTGATACGAATGAGGTGTCATTATTGTTCCACATCCTGAAGGTATACTCATAAGTGAAGGCATTTGCCCCCTGGATGGGGACATTTTCATCTGACCTTCGCGAGAGGAAGTACCTGTAAAGGTTGCCGTCATCTCCGGAAATACCGTCACAGATAATTTTAAACACGTTACTTGAAAACTTCTGATAATACTCTCCGTCAGCCGGGTTGAACGGACCAAAGGTGAACCACTTTTCATCCAGCTTGTTGTCCATGCCGAAAGTCCTGGTAGCCAGCAATGTGCCGCTCTTATAGTTATTGGCAGGGGTTATTCCCTTGGCATCAGGATGGGTGTAACAACCCTTTCCTCCATAGACCGAATAGACCATACGTGTGTTCCAGAAGTTGTTGAGTTCATCTGTCTTGCCACCGATATCAGGGTCATAGATTCTGATATAGAAGGGATCCTTGTAATCGACCGGGATAGTAAAGAAGAATGTCTGCGAGAAGTCATCATCGCCCCATGAGGTACTTGCTTCAGGTCCGAAAGTGATCAGGTAGGGGATATTTTCATCAGGCCCCGGCACTGCCTGACCTGACATCCTGCCGGGCAGGGCGGTGAGAAGCAAAACGATGAATATCTGTATATACCGGGTATCTGTCATCTTCAATGGTAAAAGTAATCAATTTCCATTCCTGGTTATTTCAATGTCCCTGCACACGCAAACCTCACGTACAACACCTGCAGCATCACGTTCGGAGGTCACAATTAGCTGAATATTATACCTTCCCGGAAGCTGAAAAGATTTTGATACCTCAATCCCTTCCGAGACAGTGTCATCGCCGAAGTTCCAGTAGTATCTGGCAATTTTCATGCCTGGCAGATATGTCTTGGTGGCGTTAAGCAATATTGTTACTCCGGCAGCCACTGTGTCAGGCGCTGCGATGACAGGTTGTTCAATATCGAGTATTTCAAGCTCGTATGAAGCCTGACGCTTCTCAACACGGCCTGTCACGAGATTGACGATATCAAGACTTACATCATAAACTCCGGGGCCGGAATAACAATGTTCTGCGATGATGCCCTCTGCCCTGCCTCCGTCGCCAAAGTTCCATTCCCATCTTGATTTCATATCAAGAGTATCAAGGAGAAGTGCCTTTTCATCAACAAATTCATAACAGTAGCTGTTAACCTGAAGGGTATCACATAGAGACCATCGTATGATTGTTGATGCGAACCGGAAAATATCATCATTGTATTTACGACGGTTTGAAGAGAAAAATCCCTCAAACCCTTCCGGTGCCGCATAGAACGCAAAGTCATCATCCTCTGAGTTTATTGGATCATCAAGCCTTACAGGCTTAGACCATTTGCCAAAAGAAAGGGTTGAGAACATAATATCAAGCCCCCCCATTCCGCCGGGGCGGTCAGATGCGAAGTAAAGCCTCCCGGAACTGTGAAGGAACGGGTGTATCTCAGCCTGTGACGAATTTACGTCACTGCCGAGGTTTACTGGTATGCTCCATCTGTCCTCAATTTTCTCACACATGTAAATATCATAGCTGCCCGAACCGCCTGGCATATCAGAACAGAAAAACAAGAATCTGCCATCAGCCGAAATGAAAGGATATGAAAGGTTAAATGCCGGGTCATTATACTCAAAAGAGGTTATATCTGTCCATTGCGAGCCATTTCGCTTTGCAGTGAATATACCGAGCTTGTTGGTGTCTCTCTTCTTCAGATTCTTACCCGGCACCAGGTTCTTTGTAAAATAGAGGGTCTTTCCGTCAGGGCTTATTGATGCTGGTCCTATATTTGAGTCCTTCCCGAGGTTAGCAGCCAGTCGCGATGGCTTTGACGGCTCTCCGTCAGAATTGAAAGGGGCAAAATAGAGATCATAAAGCCTCACACCTTCAGTGTTCTTTTTTGTCATGAACGGATTGGTCTTTCTGTTTGAGCAGAAGATTATCCCGTCATCTGTTATGATGGGAGCTATATCATCAGATCCTGATGAGAGAACAGAGACATGCTGCACCTCAAACGTGCCCTTTGCCTGCCCCTTCAGCCTGGTGGTATAAGCTGACATGATAAATATTAAAGCTGATATGTAAATGAAGTATCTCCTCATCATCAGAAATATCGTGGTGAAGTCGCGGTTACAGAGAACTCAAACTCATACCGGAGTGTCACCTCATGTGTTCCGTTGGTATACTTGTTCAGATGACCGAGCTGGTAGTCGAATGAATACCCCAGCTTAAGCTGCGGGGTTACCTGAATATCAAGCAGGGCCACAGCAGCCTGTTCTGCAATCCTGTATGATCCGCCTATCCACAGGATATCGGCAAAGATCAGGTTGGCGTTAATATCCACTTCAAGGGGTTCAGCCATTGAATACCTGATGAGGGTGGACGGCTTGAGCTTGAAACCGTCTGTAAACCTTATCAGCACTCCGGTTGAGAAGTAGGTCGTGAACATGTCATAATTGCGGGAGACGGTGAACTGATCTTCCTCATCGCTCTGGTATTTGAATATCGAGGGCACGGAGAGCCCTGCAAAGAATCTGTCGGTATAGTAATAAACTCCTGCACCAACATTTGGCATTGTGTACCTGACATTACCTGTAAGCAGGGGGTCAGGAGGAGTGCCGTCAGGAAACTTCAGGTTGTTGTAATTTGTGCTCGATAAATCAACTCCTCCCCTCAGTCCCATCGAGAGTCTTCCCTTGCTAAGGCGAACGCTGTAGGCATAATATCCATAGATGCCCACATCTTTTGTAACACCAAAAGTGACATAATCAGCTGAAATTCCAAGGGCCACCTTCTCCTTCTGGTTTATGGGGCTGTGAAGAGATATATTCTGGAACTGTGGTGCGCCGACTATCCTCGCCCACTGCTTGCGGTAAGAGAGGTTGGCACTTAGAGCCCCCCTGGTGCCTGCATATGATGGATTGATCACCAGCCCGTTGGTGAGATACTGGCTAGTAATAGGTGCCTGCTGTGCAGAGACAACAGACTGAAGCACGAGAGCAAAGGCCAGAATGATAGTAGTTCTTTGCTTCATCTTCTCAGAATTATATAACCACTGATATTCGCTTCATATTCAGGAACAGCCATATCTGTTGCACCTGTGATAGTCAGAAGGAAATAATAGGTACCTTCAGGGACCGGGTCACCGTAGTTGTCAAGGCCGTTCCACGGGTCTAAAGGCACCTCTGTACCATAGTTTTTCTTTCTGTAGATGACGGCACCGCCGGTATTTATTATAACAAGTTCATTGAAGGTATACTCAAGACCTTCAACAACAAAGTAATCATTAATGCCGTCATTGTTGGGTGTCACTCCTTCAGGAATGGTCAGGTTGGGCACAGTGAGCACCACGTCAACAGGGTCAGCCACGCAAACTCCGTTTTCGACACTGAACCTGAGGACGTTTTCTCCGAACCCAAGCTTTCTGACAACAGAAATCCTGTCATCAGCATCACTAAATACCGGATCTCCGTCACTGTCAACTACACTCCATCGCATGCTCGTTGCTGCTCCGTCAAAGCTGGCTTCGAGATTTTCAGCAAACTGGTACGGATGCAGTTCGCGGTCGGGGCCGGCAGTAATGTCTTCAGGCATCAGGTCTATTGTCACCGTCGCAATCGGTGATACAGAGAGACAGCAATCGGCTTCACCCGATAAGACAGTTCTTCTGTACTGGGTAGTAGCCGAAAGAAGAGGTGGCTGGTAGCCGGCAGTATTGTTTATTCCAGAGGCACCAGCCCAGACTGATCCAGAGGGTGATTTCTCCTCCCAAAGATACCTGTACCTCCCATCCCCTCCTCCGGGGACGCTTCCAGCAAGAGCTGAAGGCAAAACAGTATTACATTTTATCTGGTCGCCTGTAATCGTATTTCCGGTGATCTGAGGAAGCACAGTAACCTTCAGAGTAGAGGGTACTGAACAGGCACCCGAACTGACTGTTCTCCTGAACCACGTTGAGGTGGTCAAGGGAGCTGACTGATAGGTCTGTGTTGTTGCCGTAAGAGGTGTATAGGTCACATTATCCGTTGATGATGCCCATACATACGTATATGTTCCTGCACCGAGGCCTCCGCCAGGTGATCCCTGGAGTATGGATGGGGTCTGCGATGTACATATTGTATCATGTGCCGGTGCCCCGAGAACAATATCGAATCCTGTTATTGCCGGATCAACTGTAATCTTTATATCATTACCCTGATTGGTGCAGACAGAAGAGTTTACGACTCTCCTGTACCAGGTGCTGGAATTGAGTGTCACTCCAGGCAGGGTAGCAGCAACGGCACCTGATATTGTAACGAAGTCGATACCATTTGTACTATTCAACCACTGATATAAATAACTTCCCGATCCACCCGTCGGAGCGGTACCGGTCAGTGTTGCAGGCACTGAACCCTGACAAATTGTCTGAGCAGCAGCGATTGTATTGTTTGCGATAGAAGGATGAGACAGTAGCTGAACCGAAGCGCTTGTATCCTGGCAAGTTAAATTGAGGCCACTGTAGACGATTCTCTTGTAATAGGTCGTACCCGGTGAGTCATCCACCGGGTCGTATCCGATGGTATTGTTCAACCCGGCGGCAGGACCCCAGTTTGCATTGTCGGGACTGCTTTTCCATAAATAGGTGTATGTTGGAGATGCCCCTCCTCCCGGCGTACTCCCGGTAAGGTTACTGAATGTCATGCCCTGGCATATGACCTGATCAGCTGCAATATTATTGCCTGTAATAGAGGGAAGCACAATGACTGCCACTGAAGAAGTAGTGTCAGAGCAGGCTCCCGAATTAACAACACGACTGTACCAGGTTGAAGAGGTAAGCACAGGTGGATCATATCGTGGGTTCGTTGTGACACCTGTAGCATCACCCCATAGGTTATCATCTGGGCTCTGCAACCATTTGTGATAGTATATTCCTGTGCCTCCACCTGGTCCTGTGTTAAGCGGGTAAAGCTCTTCAGGGTTCTGGCCGAAACATATAGTGGTATCGGACCCGACAATGTTACCTGTTATCAAAGGGTGTACTATTATCTGTACAGATTTGCTGATATCGTTTATGCCGGCACCGTCATCAACTATTCTGCGGAACCATAAAGTCGCTGACTCAGGAACTACCGGTGTCAGGCTGGGTGTGTTGCTTGACGGAATGTTAATCCATACCGACTGGTTATAACTCTTCTGCCAGAGATAGGTATATGAGCCTGACCCTCCTGTAGCAAGTGAGCCGGGCAGTACGGGAGGCACTTCACCTTCACAAATTGAGTCTGTCTGGGTCATTGTCTCTTCTGAGAAGATTGTGTTAAAGAG
>JALOMO010000086.1 GCA_025455395.1 Bacteroidales bacterium | reverse complement strand
ATCTTTTAAGAGGAACTCTTAGAAGAAGGTGGAAAAACTATTATAAAAAACCTATTACCTTAGAAGTATAAACCTGTAAACTTTTTTTAGGACGATACATATGTTTCTGGTATAAATGAAAATAGAAAAATCAGATGGCAAATAAGAGCTTAACATACCACCTCCCGTCCCGATTCATCGGGACGGACCCCTCCTCACTGAGGAGGGGAAAGGTTTCTTGTTAACTTTCCACTACTGAGACAATATGATTTCTGTCTGCTGATTCAGGGTTCGAGATTGGATTTTGTGAAGTGGAGGGGCATCAGTGATTCAGAGTTTCTAAGCACTATCGTCTTTTCTTTTCCCGTGAGAATCACTTTGATCTCGCTACCCTGTCGTTTCTCCTCCTCAAGAAGCATCTGCCGGCAGTTGCCGCACGGTGGTACCGGCTCACGTGTTAGTTTTCCTCCTGCAAGTGCTGCGATTGCTATCGCGACAGGCTTCTTACCGGGGTAGTTGGATACGGAATATGAAAGTACTGTCTTCTCCGCGCAGCTTCCTGACGGATAGGCTGCATTCTCAACATTGGCTCCCCTGATAACTGTGCCATCATCAAAAAGCATTGCTGCCCCGACCATGAAACGTGAATAGGGTGCATAAGCACCGGATGCTGCAGCAACAGCCTCACTGATAAGCATCTGATCCTCTTCAGGCAGATCATGAGTATCCGGATACTCCCTGTATGTCATCCTTATTTCTCTCTCTTTCATAGTGGAGCGAAGTCTATTTTGGAGAAATAAAAGTAATAAATATTTTCGCGGGGAGTAGATATTGCTGTCGGTTGAGACAATTTTATACTTTTGCCAAAACCTTATTGATGAAATACATTCCGAAATATATATTACCGCTTGTACTGTTAATGTTGTATTCCTGTGGCTCATCGCGCAGATCGTCGACTCCGCCGGTGCCATCATCCCCACTTCCTTCCTATGCTCTTGAATATGTAAACAAGTACAGCGCTATGGCTGTGATCGAGATGGAGCGTACCGGCATACCTGCCAGCATAACTCTCGCCCAGGGCATGCTTGAGTCAGACTATGGGCGCAGTTATCTTGCCAGAAAAGCCAATAATCATTTCGGTATCAAGTGTCACAGCTCCTGGCAGGGAGAAAGGGCTTATAAGGATGATGACAGGAAGAACGAATGTTTCAGGAGCTATGGCAATGTAAAGGATTCATACAGGGACCACTCAGATTTTCTTGTTACCGGATCACGGTATAAAGATCTGTTCAGGCTGAGCAACACTGATTATAAGGGGTGGGCGCACGGACTGAAGAAGGCAGGCTATGCCACCGACCCTGACTATGCCTCTCTTCTCATAAGAAAGATAGATGAGTACGGGCTTCATGCCTTTGATGCAGGAGGCAACAAGACGGCTAAGAAAGGGATGGCGGAGTCTGATGCGGTTAAACCGCAGACAGTTGAAGCACAGTCTCCTGCCTCGGTCGCCGCCACCGCAGCAACAGTAGTCACTGCAGTTGGAAAGGCATCTGACCCGGTTTCAGAACAGTCTGCCTCCGGTGAGCCGGCAAGGGTCGTTACCCTTGGCACAGGCAGGACCGGTATAAATAACGAGGTAAAGTATGTTGTTGTCCGTGAGGGCGAAACTTTCAGCTCACTGGCGGCAGAGTTTCAACTCCTTTCCTGGGAGCTGAGCCGTTTCAATGATCTTCCGTCAGACACCACGCTCAGTGCAGGTCAGGTCATCTACCTGGAGCCAAAACGCACAAGTGCGGCTGAGGGAAGTGCAATGCATCTCGTCAAGCCGGGAGAGACAATGCACCTGATCTCACAGATGTATGCCATAAAGATTAACTCCCTATATAAGATGAATCTGATGGATAAGGGGCAGGAATGTGTCCCCGGGCAGAAGGTAAGGATCAGATAGATCGCACAATTCAGGTCAGGGACCATCCGGTTAAGTCAAACCCCCTGAGGAATTCGGATGAGGTCATCTTCTTCCTCCCTTCAGGCTGCAGCATAATTATCTCCACCGCACCCGATCTGCATGCAATAACCAGATTTGTTTTTCCCCCTTCTATTATAGTTCCGGGCACCGGGTGTGACGCCTCTGTTATACGGCTTTCAAACAATTTCAGCCGTAAAGTCTTGTTCTCTGAAATAAATGTTGTCACTGCTCCGGGATAAGGTGACAGCCCCCTTATTTTATCATGAATCCTGGTTGGAGTTTCATTCCAGTCAATAACGGTGTCATACGGATAGATCCTGGGTGCTGAGGGCAGGATACAACCTGGTTCAACAATCTGCGGAACAGGCTTCAGAGTCTTGTTTGTCAGTCCTGTGACAGTCTCTCTCACCAGTTCAGCTCCGAGGATCATCAGACGGTCATGAAGAGTACCGGCATTATCTTCGGGGAGGATAGCTGTCTCTTTCCTCAGCAATATGTTACCAGTGTCTATCTCCTCATCAATCATGAATGTTGTGACCCCGGTTTTTGTCTCACCGTTAAAGATGGCATGGTTGATTGGTGCAGCGCCACGGTAAAGGGGCAGGAGTGAAGCATGCAGATTGAATGTTCCCAGTGGAGGGATGCTCCATAACTCAGCGGGCAGCATGCGGAAGGCAACAACGACGAACATGTCGGCATGTAATTCCCTGATAGCATTCAGGAACGCAGTATCACGGAGTCTTTCAGGCTGAAGGAGAGGGAGTCCGTTCCCGAGGGCATACTCTTTCACAGGGGAGAAGGATATCTTCTGACCGCGTCCTGCCGGCTTATCGGGTGCTGTGACAACAGCGGCAATTATACAGTCGCCTTCATGAAGTGCTTGCAGGCTCGCCACCGCAAATACGGGCGTGCCCATGAATACTAATGTTGGCTTGTTATCAGTCATCTTCGCCCTTGGTTGGCGTCTTATAACAGACAAGGTTGTGACCCATCTTGGCGGCTTTTGTCTCGAGGTAGAAGGAGTTAAAGGGGTTGGAAGGGATGATAAGTGGTACTACCTCTACGATCGAAATGCCGTATCCTTCGAGCCCGGCTCTCTTCACAGGGTTATTTGAAATGAGTCTTACCTTACCAAGGCCTATGCCGCGCATAATGTTTGCGCCGATGCCATAATCGCGCTCATCTTCACGGAAGCCCAGTTCGATGTTTGCCTGTACCGTGTCACGTCCCTGGTCCTGCAGCTTGTAGGTCCGGATCTTATTCAGCAGACCGATGCCGCGTCCTTCCTGGCTGAGGTATATTATAGCCCCCTTACCGGCATCGTTAACCATTTGCATGGCCTTATGCAGTTGTGGGCCGCAGTCACATCGCTGTGACCCGAATATATCTCCTGTGAAGCAGGAGGAGTGTACTCTTACAAGTACAGGTTCATCCTTTGTCCAGGTGCCTTTTACGAGAGCTGCGTGTTCAAGGCCGTTGCTTACCTGTCTGAATGGGATGAAGTCAAATTCGCCGTTCTCCGTAGGCAGCTTCACCTGCTCACCCATCTCAACTATTGATTCAATTCCAAGACGGTATCTGATCAGGTCTTTTATCGTAATTATCTTGATACCGAACCTCTTTGAAATCTCAAGCAGGTCAGGTAGCCTGGCCATACTGCCATCCTCGTTCATTATTTCAACCAGTACACCTCCGGGACGCAGACCAGCAAGCCTGGTAATATCCACCACTGCCTCTGTGTGGCCTGCCCTGCGCAGCACTCCCTTTGAACGTGACCTGAGAGGGAATATATGCCCTGGTCTTCCAAGCTGGGAGGGTTTGGTTGCCGGATCAACAAGTGCCTTTATTGTCAATGCTCTGTCACGTGCAGAAATGCCGGTAGTTGTCTCAGGGCTGATGAGATCGACAGAGACAGTGAATGCAGTCTCATGAAGTGAAGTATTATGTCCGACCATCATGTGAAGGTCAAGCTCATCGCACCTTTCCTCAGGCAGGGGGACACATATAAGTCCCCTGCCGTGGGTAGCCATGAAATTAACTATCTCGGGTGTTATCAGTTCTGCTGCACAGATGAAATCGCCCTCGTTTTCCCTGTCCTCATCATCAACGACAATGACTACCCTGCCATCTCTAATATCCTCTATTGCCTCGTTGATAGTGTTCATACTGGCGTTTTCTGTCATTTCAATCGCGTTTGGTGGGTTCCCATATACCATTCTTTATCCCCGTTAAGACCTTTAAAAACCCTTCTGTAAGAGCGGCGTTCATCATTAAGAACTGCGTCACATACCGAAGGTATAACATACTCCGCCCCTGTAAGTTCAGCGCCAGGTCAAGCGCCGACAAAAGTATGAAAATTAACTGAAGGGCTAACAGGCAAAAATAGAAAACAGAGCTTGCAGAAAGAATGACCGTTGTCATAAAAACCAACAGTAACAGAAATGGCGAAAACCATCTTAATACCTTATGCGAAAAGAATGAAAATGAGATCTTTATGCTGGGTGACGGGAATGGCCCGAAACGAAAGAGGTTCTGGTATGATCCTGCCGCTATTCTGACTCTGCGTTTGTATTGTCCGGCAAGGTCTGATTGTGTGTCCTCAGTAACAGATGCTGAAGGTATGTTTACAACGGCATAATTCTTTCTTACCACTGTCAGTCCGACAAACAGATCATCGACCAGGGTGTTATCAGGTATGAACGGGAAGAGATCATGCCTGATGGCATAGCATCCTCCGTAGGGTCCGGTCATTGTTCCCCAGACCACTGACTCAGCGTTCTTCAGTGCTGATTCATACCTGCTGTAGAAGTTTTCCTGAGGCGCAACGCCATGTGCTGATGACGCTTCAGGGGTAACTGAAGCATCGCACAATCCTATTCCCGGTGCTGAGATTCCTTCTGCAAGCAGCCTGACTGTATCTGATGAAAAAATGACATTTGCGTCTGTAATGATCAGGATATCGCCACCGGCTATAGCGGCGAGATCGTTAAGCATGGCTGCTTTACCTCTTCTTGTGTCGCTTCTGTGGAGTCTGATCCTCTTCCCACCAGCATCGAATGACCTCACTATGTCGTCAGTAGAGTCATCAGAAGCATCAGATCCGACAATTATTTCAAGAAATTCATCAGGGTAGTCTGATAACATCAGGCTGGTCAGTTTCTCACTGATAACCTTTTCTTCATTGTAAACGGGTATAAGCACTGAGACAGGATGGATGGCCGGTGCATTGTACTGTTCCCGGTCTGTGATCCCGGCAGTGGTATTATGCCTGATGGCTCTGTTTTTTTTACGGGTTGCTGCAAGGGTGAACACCAGGGCAGGGTATAGTAAATAGCTCCATACCAGCATCATGGCAGCAACGAATAGTACCAGTTCAGCAGCCATGGCAAACTGTTTCGTAAAACTCCAGCATTCGTCTGGTCTGAGAAAGGTTGTTATATCTCTTCCTGACCATGTCCATGGCTGCCTCGCCAGTCGTTTTCCTTATTGCCGGGTTCATAAGTGTAGCTGTAAGTGCACGGGAGAATGAGACAGCATCTTTAGCGATAAACAGTTCCTGACCGTTTGTGACAGGCAGTCCTGTTGCTGCAACCGGGGTTGTAACAACTGTTTTTCCCAGGCTCATAGCCTCGATGATCTTTATGCGCAGACCGCTTCCTGCAAAAAGCGGTGCTATGAGCACCGTCATTGATTCCATAAATGAACGGGCATCATCGATTTCACCCAAAAAGATGACATTGATACCATCAAGTTGCCCGGCTATTTCGTCTGAGGCTCCGCGGCCGGCTATGAACAGTTTCGCATCAGGATGGCTTTTGAGTACATGTGGCCATACCTTCTTCAGGAACCACTTCAGTCCGTCAAGGTTGGGTTCCCAGTTCAGTGCCCCGATGAATCCCACCTTCATCTCTCCCGGCATCTGTTCTGAAAAGCTGTCAGCCACTTCCGCTCCTGTCTCAGAGAGCATGACCGGTTTACCTGTCGCAAAAGACCGGAACCATTGAAAATCAGGTTCGCTTATTGGTACTATTGCATCAAATATCCGGGCAGCTGAAAGTTCCTTCTTCCTGATTCTCGCGGAGAGGTTTTTAAGATAGGCAATACGTAACGGGTCTGAGGTACGGTCTGCCATCATCTCCCTGATGCGATGCTCAACGTTATGGGCTCTGAGTATGACAGGAGCACGGGACAGTTCCCGGATTTCTGTGACATAATAGATAAAAAGGATCCCTTCACACTGTATGATGTCAAACTGTTCCCGGAGAAGGAGTGTCCGCAGGGCAGATGAGAATGCCCTGGAACGGAAGCGCACCAGGTCGTAAGGCTCGGTTGAGAAGATCAGATTGCCGAGGAGTTTTACCGGTCTTATGCTGGTGTCAACACTTACTGTCTCATGATGTCTGAGCAATGAAGCAGGAGGAGATGTAGCTGCTGTGTCTGTCAGGTGCTTCTCAGTCTGCATGGACAGGAGTGATATCTCTGCGCCTCCGGCAGCCATTCCTTCAATGCATCGCATGGTAGCCACGGCTCCGCCGTCGAGAGGAGGCCATGGTGGCTTAGGTGCCAGGACGAGTATCTTCATTACTGGTTTCAGGTTTGATACCGGTAAAGAAAGCTCCGATTTTCCTGATGAAAAGAAGATATGTCTCCGCGTTCATTATTGCAGCATCGGTTGTTGCCTTGTACGTAAGGAAGATGCCAATCGGAAAAAGAACAATTGTTGATGCGAGCGTGCCCAGAGGCACGCTCCAGATAAGCTCTTTGGCAAATTTCTCGCCTGTCAGTGAAATAACGTAGTAAACCACGAAGAAGAGAACAGATATTACTGCCGGTGTTCCAAGGCCTCCTTTCCGTATTATTGCTCCGAGAGGAGCACCGATAAAGAAGAAGACAAGGCAGGCAATAGGGAGGGTAAATTTCTTATAGAGCTCAACGCGGTATCTTGTCATGTTCTTTGCCTCCTGGTGGAGAGACTCGCTCTTCTCTGTCATAAAGGCAATACCGTCACGTGCGAAGTTAAGTGCCCTGCTGATAGCGGCTGTCTTATCCATCATCGGCATAGTGTCAAAGGCAGCCCGGCAGTTAAAATTCTCAAGCTTTCTGGCGCCGGAGGTGTCTCCGTAGTTCTCGTATCCACTTGAATAATATCCGTTTTGTGACAGGAGCTTTGTGCTGTTGAAGTCATTGTAATAGGCATCGGAGCGGACCTCATATCTGGCAGACAGGGAGTCGACATAATAGCCCAGTTCTCTTGAATTGAGCATCGCATAGTTTGACCTGAAGAGATCCATCCCTGATCTGTCGAGGTTAAAGCCGGTCAGTTCTATGACCATAGTCTGCTGGCTGAACTTATCACGCCTGAAAGGATATTTTCTCTTGTCCTGGTCAACGTTCCTCTCCTCCATCTCATTATAGGCATAACCGTTGTAAAGGGTAAGTATCATTCCGCTTTCATCCTGTGTTACAGCCATATAGCCTGAGTCAGCGTATATCACGGCATTGTTTCCGAGTCCTTTACGGTGATCATAGATATATATTCTGTCGAGTCTGTTTGTCTCCGGATCCTTGTCTGTTATCTTGATGCTGAAGCCGTCTATGCCGTTGTAGAAAGTACCTGCCTGTATGTTCAGTTCCGGTCGTTTTCGTCTGATATCATAAAGCAGTGTCCTTGCTTTTCGGTTTGACAGGGGAAGGATATAGTCGGAAAAGAGGAAAGATGCAACAGCAAGGAAAGAAACAAGCACGAAAAGGGGGAGCATGACACGCTGAAGGGGTACTCCTGCCGATTTCAGGGCTGTCAGCTCGAGAAATTCGCCCAGGTTGCCGAAGGTCATCAGCGAGGCAAGCAGTATTGCCAGTGGGAGGGAGAGGGGGACGAATGTAAGGGAGAACTGGAAGAGCAGTTCAGCGAGTACTTTTATCTCAAGTCCTTTACCTGCGAGTTCGTCGACATACATCCACAGGAACTGCAGTATGAATATGATGAGTACAATGAAGAATGTCAGGATTAACGGTCCTATGAATGACTTGACCATGAAAATATCGACTTTCTTCATTGCCTGCAATGTGTGGCAAACGTACTCTATTTTTAAGAAAGATGCAATGGCTGCCTATTCAGGCAGGCCAAGGACTTTCCGCAGGTAGGATATCTGGGTATTCCAGAGTTCTTGTGCATCTTCGACCTCATCCTTCTCGGCGTGATCAGTAATTATCAGGGCAGTATCGCCTGTCAGTTCGTGTGTCTGAATACGGAATTCAAAGAAGTTTGACTCGGTATCATTAAAATCGAGCCACTCAAATTTCACTGATTTATTTTCCTTTAAATATGACAGTCGTGCACGAGCTTCTGTTTTGCCCCAGAAGAAAGTAAATATATCGCCTTCAACGTTGACGTTATCTGCGAACCATTCTGAGAGTCCTTCAGGTGTGCTGAGTCTGTCAAAGAGGACGCGTGTGGTGGTGTTCAGGGTATATTCTATTTCGAATCTGGATCTCATTTATGGAATAATCTCTTTCACGCAATATAAAAATAATAGATGAAAACAAAAAGGATGAGGGGCAAAATGAAAAAATATTTATATTTGCACCCGCGTTAATTAAGCCTTTGATTAAGTTAATGCATCAGGCCCTCCTTCGCTACCAACTTCGCTAAAGCTACGTTGGTCGAAGAAAGCTACGGAGGACAAGGCGAGATAGCTCAGTTGGTTAGAGCGCATGATTCATAATCATGAGGTCGGGAGTTCAATTCTCCCTCTCGCTACAGAAGAGCACAGTAATGATATTTATTGTGCTCTTTTTTTATTATTTTCGGACATGGAGTATTTTGTGTATATTATTTACAGTCGGTCAAGGAACAAATACTATACAGGATATTCTCATGATCCTGCAAGCAGATTAGAGGAGCATAACCTGGGAGCAACTGCTTCAACCAGAGGTGGGAGACCATGGGTCATTGTTTTTACTGAAAAATGTGAGGATAAGACTGCGGCAATAAAACGTGAACATATAATCAAGAAAATGAAAAGCCGGAAATATATTGAAAATCTTATAAAGATATACTCTGGTTGTTAGGAGGTTCCATCGGCTCGCCAACAGCGAGCCGTAATTCTCCGTCTTGCTACTTTCATGCACTCCCCTCAGAAAATCGCCGAAGGCAATTCTCCGTCTCGCTACAAAGACAATCAACCACTTACACATTATAGCGTGTAGGTGGTTTTTGTTTTATGCTAGGTTTTTGCCAGGTTCAGGATGATTTTGGTTGGATAATCTCAGCCATGAAATCTTCCCTTATAGTGTGTTGAATTCATGATGGATTATTACAAAGTTGCCAAAACCTAAGGTTTGAAAACAATGCTATTCTGTCGAGCATTCTGATTTCAGTTTGGTATGACTTAAAAACTAATGAAAGTCGTTTATCCTGTAAAAAAGGTAATGGATAAAAAGCATAGTAACTCTTCTTATATTTACAAGCCGCTGTTTCATATCCGGAAAAAATCAAGCAATGGTAAAATATTTATAAAATATTGATTCTAATCATGACAATTACGACAGTTATTTCAGCAATTCTGATAACCCTGGCGCTGATCTTTTATACAATCGGAGTATGGTCTGAAAGAATTTCCAGGTATTTGAAAGTATGGCATATTGCGTCTTTCTGGACTGGATTTATTTTCGACGTTTCAGGGACCTGGGCAATGGGAAAACTTTCAGAAGACCCCTTTAATATTTTTGATTTTCATACTCTTTCAGGACAGCTAGCACTCTGGCTCATGTTTATCCATGCCATTTGGGCTACCTTCGTTGTAATAAATGGAGGTGAAAGCATAAGGAAAAAATTTCATAAATACAGCCTGGCAGTCTGGCTGATCTGGCTTATTCCATATTTCGGGGGAATGATAATGGGAATGTCAAATTAAGGTTAATGAAATCCGGATTGAATGTTGTTGGCTAAAAGAATTACTTTAATAATGGTTTTATGTAAGTGGATAAGCCAATGATATGAATCACCTTTCGGCTAGAATTACTTCCACGGTGCAAGAACCGGAACCCTTTACCATATTTGGATTGTTAGATGACCATACTATTGCAACTTAAGAATAACAGGCTGTTAATTCCTGGAATATACCATGTTGAATAAAAATACTCCATATGGGTATTCCCTATTTTGATTTTTAAATGTAACTTAACGAGTACTTTTTTTCATGCTTTAATTGTTGGTGTGTTTAAAACAGTTCCGCATGAGACAGGCTGTACTCTCTGTTATTCTACTTTCCTCATTTCTGAACTTATCGGGGCAGAATCTACAGGACTCAATTACAGTGAAGAAAAAGATAATAACTGTATTTCTGCAGAATAACGTACTGCTGACCCCAAGACAACTTTTTGAGATAATAGAATCAGATCCGGCCACACATGAGGAGCTGAAGCCGGCAAAAATAAATTATCATCTTGGAAACGTGTTTGCCTTTTCCGGCGCATCATTAATTTGCTGGTCTCTAATTGGTGCAACAGTCTACGGTGATCCGAACTGGACTCTCATTGGCGTTGGTGCAGGCCTGTGCGCAGTTTCTGTTCCATTCTCAATCGGATATACGAGGTATATGAAGAATGCCATTATGATTTTCAACGGGGGCCTTGAATTCTCTTATGAGAAAAATATATATGTGACTTTTACCCTGGCATATAATGGAGTTGGTGTACAAATATACTTCTGAACAGTTGACCATTCTGTACAAAAGCAAAAAGTACCTACCATGAAACCGGTGTGTTTTTTTGCGCCTCATGATATATACTCATGATGTAAGGGGATCATTTAAGACCTGATTTAATCATGCAAGGTTCATGGCAAGGGAAGGCCCGTTTCAGTGATAGATGGAGGATTATTATAAAGTTAAGACCTTTATAAGGAAAGCGTAATAAGGTGAATAACAAGCCAGACGCAGCGCAAGCTCTGCGTGGCTTTCTGTTGTTATGCTCTCCCCAGAGAATCACGGCCCGCCATCAGCGGACCGTAATTCTCGGTATCGCTACACAGACAATCAGTAAGATAGCCACTTGGACAGGTGGCTATTTTCATTTGGAGTAGGATTAAAAAAAACTTCATATAGATACTTTCCACTTAATTCTGCTACAATCCACATTGATGTTTATTTCGTTTATGTAATATTTTCTCAATGAGTTGAATTTAAGTTCTTTTTAGAGGAATTTTTTTTCCAATAATGGGAGAATACCCTTCTTGTCAGCTTCATTATGGTATCTCATTGTGCTTTTGCATATGATGCAATTATGTATCTTTCAGTACCATTATATTCCTCATATCCCAACACATATAGTAACTCCTCCGACTCAACTAAAGCAGGAATGATTTACCTTAAACAAAGAAGAATTTCGCTATGCATGAAATAATTTACGTGACTAAAAAGAAATTCTTATCTGAAGAATGTCGGAAGTATTCTCCTGAGATATCATATATGAGAAATAAAGTGTTCCCAAAGAGTTTGGTTACGGTAATAAAACAAGAGTTAACAAAAATTATTAAAAGACCATGAAACAGCATATTAAAATAAAAAAACCCGCTTTTAACTTATTGATAACCGGACTGATAATAATATGGGTTCCCTTAACCTTGAAAGCTCAACTGTTTGAGACTAATGAATTGTACTCAAATACTAAAGTAATAAAAGGAAAATACTATAACGGAACTGGTGGTGGTGGATATTGGTCATTGGATTATGTTGATTCAATAGGAAGAATAATCAGTAGTGAGAGTTATCATAAAAAGCAATTGATGTCGAGGCAGAAATTCGTTTACGACGAAAACGATAATAAAATATTTAATATTCAGACTTTTGATTTTAATGATCCCGAGCGGGCAGATACGTTTAGATTTGAATACAAATACGCAGATAAACGGATAATATATCAATTTCATAAACTTTCGGAAAATGATTCAACTGTTACAGAATTAATAGAAAATCAGGGAGACACACTTTTAAAATATCAGGAACAAGCTTTTTATTACAGACCAAAAACTGATAAGACTGATGTTTTTAAAACCGTATATACCTTAAGGTACCGAAATGGATTATTGATTAGTAAAGAGAAATATGATCAGCAAAATAACTCAACCGAATTTCTGAAATACGAGTATTTCGGAAACGGCAGATTGAAACGCAGATTATTAGAACGAATTCCAGAACCGAAAATACAGGACGTTTATTTGGGTGGTCCAGGTAGTGAAGATGAGTCTTATAAATATAACCTTGATTCCGAAGGAAGAATAAAAGTATTCTATCGGATTATAAATGGAAAGAAATATAAGATTGCTGCTTATAGCTATGAATAGAAATAACTTATACTAATAAGCGATCATTCTCAAGTCTGGGCGTAGTGACTCTGGTTTCTACAGTTCAGTATTTTTCGACAACCTTGAAATATGGTTTTTTGTATTTATCATATCCAAAATGAATTTTATAAGAGACGATTGAAGCAGTAATTGAGGTAATTCCCAAAGCTAACCATCCAGCCGCAAGTTCCTTATGATCTGTAAAATAATATATTGGAGCCGAAATTAAACTGACAACTCCAAGCGCTCCCCCCCAAATCCATATTTGTTCAGTAGTTTTATTATATGTCCGCTGGACAAATATTTCAGAAACATCTGATAATGGAATACGATATTGCATGGTGTACTTGGCAGGAGAGTTTTCCCACCAGGCTGGTAATACCAGTGTTATACTATCAAGTGATACACCTCTATATTCATAAGGAGTCCCAATAAAACCTGAATCAATTGGAAATTCTTTTGCATGGATAAGTGGCATTTTGTTCTGATCAAAGATGTTATTTGTCGGAATCACCCTGAAATAGAGTTGATAATGCCCTATTGGCAGAAGGAGTTCTTTATAATTCTTTTTCCTGACTAAGCAGATATCATTTTGACAATTAGCTCTAAAACCAGATAATGTTGAAATCATCAGGATTATGCAGGCTGATTTTAAGCAATAGTTCATATTCATCCAAGGTCCAAAATTAGTAATACATAAAATCCGTCGTAATTATTCATTTCAATCAGGACCTGGCGTCAATTGACCGAATATAATTGTAAATAACATCAATATTTTTTTTCTCATTATAAACCAGACTTTCATCTCTGTCTTCCTGCTTAAAATCATCATACTATTAGCCGCATAGCTTCAAATTTATGGAATAGTTCGATAATTATGAAATTCTTTCGTTTGTACATATAATCAACGACTTGCCCTAAGTGGTAAGGACTTCATTAATTGAACAAATACGTATATTTACAAAACATAGAGACAAGTTGAGCAGAATATTAGAACAGACACTACTATGAGAACTGTGATTAAGTTATCGACTATAATTCTTACTTTAATTACAACTGACTCATTTGGCCAAACCAGGGATAACTTGATATTCAATAAGCAAAAGGACACATTGGAAACTGATTCAATTGATAAAAATATTTCGGATTCAAGATTTTATTTTCCCGTAGCAACACGTATTGATTCAAATAAATCCATAGGACTTGATTCTTTCACCAATGAGTGGTATTCAAAACACTTGAGAGCTATGAATGAGTCAATTCTTTATGAAGGGAAATTAAATAGAGAGATATTCCGCTTCACATGGCTTAGGACTTTCCATAACCCGATAGTAATTAGAATTGAGAAAGAGAATGATTCGGTAAATTTGTTTTATAAAATGACAAATGGTGCTGGTGGATATGAACCTGGAGAAATAGTAATTGATAAAAGAAAAAAACTGACTTTAAATGACTGGGGAAAATTTGTTTGTCTGGTTGATTCCTGTCATTTCTGGTCAACGATGCCTTGTGAAAAATTGATGGAAGGATTAGATGGTTCGCAATGGATATTAGAAGGCGCAACTAATGATTATTACCATGTAGTTGATAAATGGACACCAGTAAAAGGCTCTTATTATGATTGCTGTAATTTCCTGATTGAATTGACCGATTTAAATATTAAAAAGAAGGAGAAATATTAATAAATTCAGCCCACAAAATAGCATATTGTCAATGGCGGGAAAGTGGAAACCAGGTATGTGGACCAAACATTTGTTACCAGTAATTCTGCTCATTATACTGTCTCAGGTCACTTTTGGGCAAAAACAAGTAAATAAGATACCTGCAGAGGAGTTATAATTGATTGGCCTATACAAACAAATGTTGCAACTATAGTTGTCTTTTCAACTGGTGATGCCAGTGTTTATCTTAAATCAGGCCAGATTTTTATCGGAGGATTTGCATATCGTTCAATAAAAAATCTCGCAACAGAAATGATATTCAGCGCTCAGGAATTATTATCCGAAACCAGTAAAACAGAAAATCCTGCATTACCAGATTCCAGTCTTATTCAATTCTCGTTTCTGACAAATCATGGCATATTTGTGCATCATGAAACGGAAGAAAGCATTGATAAGAATCAAACTCAATGGACTCCACTGTTTTATAAGGGTAATCAGATTATTACAGAATACAGATTAATTACACAAAACAAATAAACTGCGGATAACAATCTAAAAAATGAGTAATACGTTAAAAATTATTTTAAGCAAGATTTTGATTGTTCTATTATTCATTTCATGTTCTTCGGTAAAGATTCTGAAACAGGATAACAGTTCAATCATTGCTATTTCTGCCACATCATCCGGATTAGGAGCTAAAGGATTCGGAATATTGATTACAATGGTAAAGATTGATACTCATGAAATCTATAAGTCAGAATCACTGTCGCCTGTATCTGCCCATAGTGTGATTCAAAATATTCCGCCAGGGAAGTATATTGTTCAAAAAGTCGAAATGCCAGTTGGAAATCTTATCTATTCAAACTGGTCTGATAGCGTCAAAACCTACTTTGGGCAAATAGATATTGAACCAAATTCAAAGTATTATTTGGGAGATTTTACAGGAACAAGGGAGACTGGAAGCAAGAATGTTTTAAGGTTAAAAATAAAGAACCAGGAAATTCCTGAAGGACTAAGGGAAAAGATTGAAAATGAAAAGACAGGTTGGTTGAAAGGAGATTTTATTAATCTGTCCCCAGGTAATAATGAGGCGCTTTTAGTCTATTAATGGTTTGTGAGATTATTCATGGCCATACAGTAACCTTTTATTGTAAGAACTCCGTTAGAAGTGTACCTGGTACCAATGACAAACAGAGTAGCAAAATCATGATAGAAATAAATGAAATATCCCCTGGAAAAAGAACTATTTTCATTTTAAGTACCATTCTCCTATTTTCTATTGTATTTGCAGTTATTATTAACAAGGATACCGGAAGGATGCAAAGTTATTACCGGAATACCACCGAAATAACATATAAGGATAGTATCGATTTAGAAGTCAATGAAGTCTGGTTAAACCATGATTATCTTTATTTTAACGATAAATACTATCTTTTCGGCTCCAGAGTAATTCAAACAGGTATTGATTTTTTTGATATAATGGAATTTACAACTCCTTTCACTGTCATAAAAAGTGCATTTTCAGACAGTTTAATATTGTTACACGCCCAAAATAAATACTTATTAATATTGGAATCGAAAAATTAAGATTCCGCACGTAAGGATAGAATCCGCAGTATGGAAGACACCCTGGCATTTCAAGTAGTTGGTATCATAACGTTTATCTCTTTAGGCGCATCAGTAATTGTTGGACAGATAATTAAAATGAATATG
>JALOMO010000173.1 GCA_025455395.1 Bacteroidales bacterium | reverse complement strand
AAAAAGATGTTGAATCAGTACGAAACCGTTTTCATTGCAACTCCCGTTTTGTCTGAAAATCAGATGAAGGAAGCGGTCCAGAAATTCAAGAAGATCATCGCCGACAACAGTGGTGAGATCATTCATGAAGAGAACTGGGGCCTGAAGAAACTCGCCTATCCCATTCAGAAAAAATCGACAGGGTTTTATTACCTTATCGAGTTCAGGGGGCCGGGTGAGTTGATAGATAAGTTAGAAGTGCAGTACAGGAGAGATGAGAGGATCATCCGTTTCCTGACCTTCCGTATGGACAAGTATGCCGTTGAGTATGCTGAGAAAAAGAGAAAGATGAAAGAAACCGAAAAAATCAGGGAGGTTTAATTATGGCACAGAATAATTCAGAGATCAGGTATCTGACACCACCTACAGTAGAGATCAAGAAGAAGAAATACTGCAGGTTCAAGAAGAACAAGATCAAATACATTGATTACAAGGATCCCGAATTCCTTAAGAAATTCCTTAATGAACAGGGCAAGATACTGCCCCGTCGTATCACCGGGACATCACTGAAATACCAGAGAAGAGTATCCAAGGCCATCAAGCGTTCGCGCCATCTTGCTATGCTGCCTTATGTTGCTGATCTTTTAAAGTAGAGGAGGAAGAGACATGAAAATAATTCTCAAGCAGGATTTAGACAAGCTCGGTCAGAAAGATGATATTCTGACAGTAAAGACAGGTTACGCAAGGAATTACCTTATACCTAAAGGGCTTGCCGTTCAGGCAACGGGGTCGGCAGTGAAGGTTCACAACGAGAACCTGAGGCAGAGGGCTCACAAGGAGGAAAAGATAAGGAAAGAGGCTGAAGAGTTTGCAGGCAGGCTGAATGGAGTTAAGCTTTCAATCGGCGCCAAGACAAGCTCGGCAGGAAAGATATTCGGATCGGTCAATACCATTCAGATTGCTGAGGCGCTGAAAGAAAAAGGATTTGACATTGACCGCAAGAATATAAACCTTGGCACTGAAGCTATCAAGGAAGTTGGTAATTACAAGGCAGTCATTAAACTCCACCGGGAAGTCAAGGTTGAGGTTGAGTTTGAGGTTAAGGCTGAATAAAGGTTAGCAAAATCCGATAATGGTTTATCGAGCGGAGGAGGGTCTGAGACCCTCCTCTGCTGTTTTATTTCACCGCAACCGTTTCAATTTCAATAAGCGCCCCGAGTGGCAGTCCCTTTACAGCAAATGCAGCCCTGGCAGGCTGATCTGAAGTATAGAATTTGGCATATACTTCATTCATTGCCTTGAAATCTGACATATCAGAGAGCAGGCAGGTTGATTTCACCACATCATTAAGTGAATACCCGGCTGCTGTCAATATGGCTTTGATATTCTTCAATGCCTGTGTGGTTTGTTCAGTTATACCTCCCTCTACCATTTTTCCAGTGGCCGGATCGATAGGTACCTGCCCTGAAATATAAAGCGTACCATTTACCTCCACTGCCTGGCTATAGGGGCCAATGGCCCCGGGAGCCGCTGTTGTACTGATAATTCTTTTCATTCCCGTTGTTTTTATTTCATTAATAATTCTCATGAAAATCCTTTCTGCGTTCATATTTAAGATCTCTCAACATACCTGCTTTTGGCCTGATACTAAAGCTCCAGCTCTGCATATACCCTGTCGGTATCCATGAGAAGCTCATCTCCCAGCAATGGAGATCACGGGATATACCTATCCTTGTCATTGTGATCTCCTTCTGACCAAAGTCATATCCTGAAGTATAATTGATGGCTGTTTTGGGTGTCACTTTAATATCGCCTGTGAGAGTCAATGTCTGGCTGACGGAACTGGTAAGTCCCGGTTTGCTATAGTTAAAATTGTATGCCATCCTCATTGACCATGGAACATCAAACATAACATATCCGTATTCATCAAGATTACTATTAGCCAAGGGCAGGTTGCCCGGACCGTCATTTCCTCCGCCATCCGGACCGCGCGGAGTGTTGCTTCCTGATACCTGTTTCCTTTCACTCTCCTTCCCGCCAATAAGTCGCGCCACATCAAGATCAACACTCATATTGAAGTTTGTCATTCGAAGCAACCCCTTTCCCTGGCTTACTGCAAGCTCAGATACCGTGCCTCCATTGCTGTTTATCCCATATATGGTGAAGCTGCTGTTAGCCTGAAAGTTGATATTCTCTGCCAGCATCGTACGGAATGAACCTGAGATAGGGGACCAGTTAAGCGAGTCACTGAAAAGATTGTAACTGGTATTGAATGCCAGGTTGTCAATGATTTTGATTTTTTTTGCTTTGCCGGTTGTGTCATTTCTCGCAAAAACCTTAGCTTCAACAATATTGACGAGGCTGAATGAGAATGATCCGGAACGGGTTCCCGGCGTGGGGGTGCCGAAAATATTACCCTCATAGATCGAATATTCTCGTGTATTGCCCAGAGTGTCATACTGTACCGTACGATACATGTCGCTTGAGAGAAAATCATAATCAGGAGAATAGGAGAAGCCGACTGAGGGCCTCATCACATGCCTGAATGATTCTATTCTTGAGTTCTTCTTTGTTATCTCGAAAGTCCCGTAAATCTGAGGATTGAATGATGCACTTATTGAAGGGGTTATAGCCTGACCATAGAAAACGCCCTTTGTGGTGTCAGTCACAACCGAAGGGACTACCTCATTCTTTGAAGCATCATAATAGTCAGGGTCCCATGTCTTTTCAATCATCTGTGTATAAAGTACTCCGGTATAGCTTACCTGTGGCGATATCGAAAAGTTGTTGAATGGTCTCAACTGAACACTTACCGGAATGTTATGCTTGAAACCGTTCTGCATGTTATTCAGGGCCTGGCTGGTGAAAATAAGGCTGTCATATGTGTTCAGCTTGTTGTCAAGTGAGGCCGAATACTGGGCCTGAAGATCATAGTACCATCGTTGTTTGCCGGTAATGACTTTTGGTTTGAAGGGATAAATACGTGACACATTG
This sequence comes from Bacteroidales bacterium, assembly GCA_025455395.1. Taxonomy (GTDB): domain Bacteria; phylum Bacteroidota; class Bacteroidia; order Bacteroidales; family VadinHA17; genus SR-FBR-E99. Next base: position 3,778 of record JALOMO010000173.1, on the reverse strand, counting down.
AAATTAGCCTTCGGAAGATTCACCTGAACATTGCCGGTCTCGACATTCTGACTGTGGTTCAGACTCGTAGAAAAGTTGAATGGCGTTCCGGCCCAGCTCTTTGAGTAACTGACGCTTGACTGTCTTGTAGTTGTAACATGGTCAGCAATGTCGTAGCTGTTCTCCCTGTCATATCCCATTGAACTCATGTTTACACTTGCTGAGAAGCGGGATCCGGGGTTTGATTTGGCATCCTGGGCATGTGACCATTTGAGGCTGTAATTTGTAGTCTTACTGTAATCGGGCAGTCCCTTATAACTTGTTATATTGTTTGCATAGCTGAAACCAAAGGATCCTGAGAAGCGATACCTAAGCTTGTAGGTGGTGGCACCGTCAACCAGCCACGTCCCGTTTGTATAGGCTGTACCGGTCAGCTTGAGATCAAAATAGTCATTGAGTGCAAAATAATATCCTCCATCGGAGAGATAATATCCTCTTCTTGCCTCCTGACCATATCTCGGCACGATTATTCCTGAGGATCTGTGTTGTTGTACAGGGAAGAATCCGAAGGGAAGTATCAATGGCAATGGTATATCAGCAACAACCATATAGGCTGGCCCGGAAACAATCTTCTCTCCCGGATAGACCTTCGCCTTGTTAAGGGCCATATAAAAATGAGGCTCTTCAGCATCACAGGTGGTAAACTTGCTTTGATTGACGTGAAGGGTTCCGTCCTCATGCTTTTTGGTGGTGACGCTCTGCAGGAAACCTCCCTCCTGCTCAGTCGTGACATTCTTAATGACTCCCTTTTCTGATTTGAAATTATAAATGAGCTCCTTAGACTCAAATTCTTCCGATCCATCGCGGAAGTAAGGCTTCCCGGCCATATTGCCGGTTGAGTCTGGCCTTCCAGTTGCATACACCTCCCCTGTTTCCATGTCAAGCACTATTGAGTCAGCGGTCAGCTCTATGGTTCCGTAGTTTACCTGAGCTTTCTCAACAAGACTTACCTTCTTTGTTATCAGGTCTGTCTTCATATACCCTTCAGCCTTGTAAACAATTGGCAGGTCAACGGCTTCAAATGCTATTTTTGCGATGTATATGTGCATAAAAGGCATGCCAGCGACAAAACTAATGAAAATTCGCAAAGCAGTAATGCGGCAAAAGACCAAAATAAGAGGGGTAAGAGATATTCTGTTCTATACCATTTTTATGGCCGCAATTACCATGCCATTGGATATGTTCTCGCAACCAGTTCCACCGGGGAAGGAATGGGTTGTTGTAATAGATGCAGGTCACGGTGGCAAGGACCCCGGGTCAATTGGATATTCCAAATCCAGGGAAAAGAGCATTAATCTTGCAGTGGCCCTGAAAACAGGGAAATATATAAAGGATAACCTGAAAGACGTTAAGGTTATTTATACGAGAGAAAATGACACATTCCTCGGACTTGACGAAAGAGCGGAAATAGCAAATAAGAATAAAGCTGACCTGTTTATCTCCATACACTCAAATGCCTGGATAGAGAGGCAACCTCACGGTATAGAGACTTATGTCTTCGGTCCGACACAGAATGAGGCCAACCTTAAGGTTGCCATGAAGGAGAACTCTGTTATTACGTTTGAGGAAGACTACCAGACAAAGTATGAAGGTTATGATCCCAATTCGGTAGAATCATTTATCATATTCTCGCTGATGCAAAATACTTACCTTAAACAGAGTACCGAATACGCCTCGTTGTTGCAGGATCAGTTCAGGGAAAGAGCGGGTCGTTTTGATCGTGGTGTAAAACAGGCGGGCTTCGTAGTGTTATGGCGCAGCACAATGCCTTCAGTCTTAATTGAACTGGGATTTATTACGAACCCCACGGAAGAAAAATATCTGGTTTCTTCAGAGGGGCAGGATTATCTTGCCTCTGCCATATACAGGGCATTCAGGGATTACAAGCACATTATTGACAGTCGCTCTGGTGGTGCCGCAAAGAACTCGGTCAAAAATGAACCTGCACCGGCGATCATAAAGAACGATGCTTTGGCAAATTCAAATGACCTTGTGCTTGCAGGTTCGGCCGGGGCTGCTGCGACAACACAGACAGCGAAAAATGGTGCCAAACCGGCGGAGGGTACAATATTCATGGTTCAGATTGCTGCGCTTCCCTCCGGAACAGAGACCAAAAAACCCGAGTTTAAAGACATTGAATCAGTCACAAGACTTATTGACGGGGAGAGAATTAAGTTCGGAGCAGGAAAATTCACGGAATATGAAAAGGCATTGGATTACCGAAGGTCTATCACATCATCATATCCTGACGCGTTCGTCATCGCAGTAAAGAACGGGAAAATAATACCTTTAAAAGAGGCCATTGAAGCAACAGAAAATAAGAAACAGTAGCATGAAAAAAATATCACATGAAGTAAAAATAGGTGCTGTAGCCATCGTGTCACTTGCCGCCTTTATCTGGCTCTATAATTTTCTCAAGGGAAGTGAGCTGTTTACTCGGACAGATACCTATCATATTGTGTACGGTAACATTAGTGGACTTAAGGAATCGAGTCCTGTCGAGATAAACGGGTACCAGGCCGGTATTGTTCAGGAAATTCATCTTATTAATGACGGAACAGGACGCCTTGCAGTGGCAATATCAGTTGATAAGGATTTTGACCTCCCTGTAGGAACAAAAGCCGAGATAACTACCGCTACCCTTATAGCAGGCATGAAGATCGTACTCAGAATGGGCGACAGTCAAGAAATGCATCAAAATCATGACACAATAACGGGTTATGTTGCAACCTCTATCATCGACAAGCTAAGCGAGACCCTGGCCCCTCTTGAAGGCAACATAAAAGATATGATAATTGAACTCGATTCACTCATAGCAGGTATTAATGACCTCTTCACCCCGCAGATGGCATCAGATATACAGTCAGCAGTGGCCAATGTAAACGGCATTACTTCTAACCTGAATGAGATATCTGAAAAGGAAAAGGAACATATTATTGCAGCACTGGAGGATATGCAGAAGTTCACTGCAATGCTCTCGGCTAACAGTTCATCAATAGATTCAACAATAAAAAACCTGGCGGCAATATCTGACACAATAGCTTCTTCAGACCTCTCATCATCCCTTGCATCCCTGAAATCAACAATTGAGGGCGTCGATGTGATAATGACTGGAATAAGCAACGGAGAAGGCTCTGCCGGCAAGCTGATAACCAATGATAGCCTTTATACAAATCTCAGCAATACTCTTTACAGCCTCGATCAGCTTTTAAAGGATATGCAGGAGAATCCTAAAAAATATGTGCACTTCTCCCTTTTCGGCAAAAAGGAGGAATAATTTGTAGGAATATTGATAAACAAAACTAAATCACAAGCTTGCAGAAGATACTTTTCCGGCCTTGGTTTCAGGGAAATATTAGGATGTCGATGTCTTCTGATTTATAATTGCCTGTAACACATAGTCTCCATTATAAATAACTGATTATCAATTGATTATTTTCTAAAAAAAATTTTTGATCTATAATTGACTGATGTTCTGAACAGTATGAAATAAATGTAAAAGTCAAGTGAAAATATTTTTTTTTTTTACTTTTTTTTTTACAAATATTGTCCCGGGTTTCAGCACCTGAATTTTATTAAAAGGATTTATTAGAATTTTTACCTGAATGAACAAGTCGCACGATGAGGTTTGGAATAACTGTCTGGATATAATCCGCGACATAATACCCAGCGCAAGTTTCAAGACATGGTTCGAACCAATCGTTCCACTGAGGCTTGAAAAAAATATTCTTACAATTCA
>JALOMO010000172.1 GCA_025455395.1 Bacteroidales bacterium | reverse complement strand
GGGCTGCCTTCTCATCCATGCGTGCAGTCATTGATTCCGAGTTATATCCATGCCCTGCGAAAAAGAGCACCTCGTCAACGATATCAGGATTCCTGTGGGCTTCCACCACTTTAAGGAGATAGGCCTTCAGTTTTGAGCCATCACTGTCACCGGGAATACGGATACGACCAGTGTATATATCAGGCGTCATTCTCTGGGGTGATTCCGGCTTCAGGCTATAATAGAAATAGAGGCCGTTTGTGTCGGCTTTCAGAAAGCTGAACTGCAGGTCAAAGTCCTCATAATACCTGTCAGACGGTACTGATGACCTGTGCCATGGGTATCGCTCCTGGTCCATCTTGAAGGCAGAGGTAAGGTGTTGTGCATCGCGCAGCATCGGAACAGGTATGTCACCGATGAATACGGCCCCTTCAAACCCTGTGTTGGTGGCGTAAATATTATGCAGGAGCAGCCTGATGGAGTCAGCATGCTTCCATGTGTCCTCGATGACCACTGCATCAAGTCCCTCTGCCTTGAGAGCAGCTGCATAGAGGTTGATTTCATCACCCGCCACCCTCAGTGAGTGGCTGTCAGTTATTATTGCAAACTCTGTTTTATCTGACTGTGAATAGGTTTCAGGGAAGAAAAATACTGCCAGCAGTCCAAGTAATAATTTTGTTTTCGTCATGTTTCAGAATGTGAGGCCGAGAGAGGCATCGATAAAATAACCGGTCATTGTTTCAGTGGCCTCATTAATAGCATATACATAATCAAACCGGGGCAAAAAATATAAAGATTTTACAGTCCTGCCACCCAGGAATTTCTCTATTCTGACTGATACCCGTCCCCTTGCCAGATCAGTTTTAAGTGCATCAAAATCACTGTAAACCATTTCAGGGACACTCTGTGCCTGCTCTTTGAAAGAAAGAGAAGAACCCATGTTTTTCCTGTAACTCACTTCAGCTCCGGGGGTTATTCTTGTGTTGCCTGAATTGTAAACCCTGTTGATAAAAGCTGACAGGGTCAGATCCATTGTTTCCATTTCTCCGTATGTCTGAAGGGGATAATGGCCTGAGGAGTAATAGCCAAAAGCAATATTGCCGCCGATGTCTCTTTTAATATCGGACTTCCCTTCAAGGGTTGTATACCTGTACCCTGCATTCACACGGACGTCAGATATGAGATGCTTGTCTTCTATCCAGCTTACGGTGGCAAGGGAATCATATGAATAAGTCGGTTTCCTGACGGGGTATAATCTCTGAAGCACCTCATCGCCGCTCATACCCGATAGTGCACCGTTCAGGCTGATGGTATGATATGCTCCTCCGGAGCCAATGCGAAGCATGTCTGAAAAAATCAGCGAGTTGGTTGTAGCTATACCATCAATCAGACGGTACGAGGAGCCCGATCTTGCCTCCTCTTTAAGGCTGTTAAAAACAAACTCAGCTGTATTTATAAGGGTGCCTGTCTCATAAGATGCCTGGATCCCTGCAGAATAGCCTGTGCCACTGTATAATTCCGAATAATATGTTATTTCAGGTTCATCCTTGTAGTAGCCAAGTCCCTGAAGAATAAACAGATCACGTTTATAGTTCCCCTCAACCGAGAATGAAATCTCATTGCTGGAGGTAAAGACAGAGCCTGAAAGTCCGAGTTTCAGTTTACCGAGATCGTATATCATCCCCGGTGTGATTCTGAGTGAGGTAATATTGTTTTTATTCCTGGGATCCTTCTGCTTGGAGCCGATTGCTGCATTATAGTCTGCCCCTACAGCCACAGACAGGCGTTCGCTGATCCTCATGCTGACCTGTCCTGTCAGATCGAATCCTTCCTTAATCTGAGTATCCGGTATCGTATCTCCTATAATATATGGATTAAGGCTGTTGAACATCATTGTACTGTTGTACATGAGGCCTTCATATTGATCGTTTTCATATCCGAAAGATCCGGACAGAGAAAGCTTTCCAAGCTTCATATAGCCTTTTGTTTCAGCATATAATGAAGAGGTGGATTCAGGTTGGATATAAAGCCTGATATCATCTTTCTTATGGCTGTACCCTACCTGCGCCATATTCAGGTTGGCCATGCTGAATGTTGAGAGCGCAGCCGGATTGGAGGTGTTTGTCCATGGAGCAAACAGGGGCAGGTCTTCAAACAGGCGGCTACCGGAAGAAATGGCGATTGTATCATCAGCCATGGCAGGGACAATAAAGCTTCCTGCAGCAATTAGAATCAGAAGCGCCGGTTTCAGGAATTTTTTCATTTTTCAGAGATCTGTTGATAAAGCAATAGAGTACCGGGTGGTGGACGAACCACCCGGTACTGTAAAGAAATAAACCTTGTTAATCAGCCACGGTCGGGTGAATGAAAGGTGTCGGAGTCCAGTCGCCGATAAAGTCATTAAATGAGTTATTTGAGTCTTTATAGATGACTTTGCCACCAAGTACCTTTTCCACCTTGCGTCTGACACTCTTGCTGTTGTATGTAGCCGAGCACCATACCATTCCTGCATCAATAGATGTAGGAAGCCTTTTGTATCTGTCAGCCTCATTGGCCCTGTTTATGTCAATGCCGTCAATGACCCAATCCTTGTGTACCATTAAGTACTTAATGGTTGATGTGGTGCCTGGCTTTGTCATGAAATTATTCGGATCAGCAGTAAATGCAGCATGGTTGAGTCCGGTGGGAAGCCTGAAAATAATGACAGCAGCACCGTTGACGGAATGCAACCAGTCTACCATTGTTGCCGATGTGGTGTATACCACTATCATGTTGGCCGCTTCGGGTGAATCGGTATCTTTTCCGGGAGCTTCGATGAATGCCTCAAAAGGTGCATTGCCCATGTTGACAGGGGAATTCGGGTTTCCAAGCGGGTCAGTCTGGTGGTCAATGGCATCATGTGCAAGAACTGCGCTTGTCCTTGGCTGAATTGGATATTGCTGGCCTGTACCGGGGAACATCAGGGTGTGGAATGAGACCGGCAACCTGTCCATGAGAGACCCGTCCTGGTTTACCCATGCAGACGGGCTGGTGCCTATAGGCTCAAGCACTCCGATGCATAATCCGTCAAGATAAAGAACCTCATCGCTGTTGTTATAGATCTCATGGAACTGGTCTGAGTAATAATTAGACCCTGTCGGAGTCTTTGATCCGCTGAAATAAACCTCCTTTAGAACCAGTCCTCCCTTTTTCGTGGTAACTATTAGATCAAGTATCCAGTAGTTGTCTTCGGGCTGCACGGTCAGGTTTTCAAGAATACCGTTGAAATAGTAATCTGCGGTTTCAAATGAGGCAGAAAGGGTATAAGTACCCTCCTCAAGAGGGACCATGACTGTTCCGTACTCTCCCGTAGTTGCGGTCTGTTCCGCGCCGGTAAGAGTATTTGTGATTGTGACATCCTGGCCTGATGCCAGTTCAAGATCATACCCCTCAGGATAGTTGACCATGATGTAGACGTCGTAAAGCTGCGCCCCTTCTTTTGAGCATGAGGGGAGCAGTGACATCATGGCGATCATCAGCACTGCTAAAACGGTTAACTTTTTCATAATCATAAATATTGGTTAGAATTTGAATTTAATTTCTGCTCCGAAGTAAAGTGGCTGGTTCTTCCTGGCGTATACCTCAGGCGCACCGCCCCATACTTTTAACAGCGGTGAGTAGTTTGTGATATTGTTGGCATAGAATGAGAAGTTCACCATATCTGTTATCTCCTTGGTAAGCTTGAAGTTCAGCACGAAGTATGGAGGATAGCCTGTCTCAAGAAAATACCAGGGGGTATTGTAGTTCTTAATCATATCTGAATATGGCTTTGCTACAGCGAGGGCCGGGTCATACGCATGATAAACCATTTGCCGGTCGTAGTAACCGACCGGGTTAACATATTTCGGATAAGTTCTGTCTGTCAGAACGTCATCCACAGGCTCATTGGTGTAGAAAAGCGGATTACCGTCAGTATCTTCATAAACATTCATCCCGCAATCAACCCATATTATCTGGGCCGTGATCGAAGCCACCATCCGCAGTTCCTTTATATGCGTTATAGTTCGTATGTTAGTATTAAACCTCTTGTCAACCGATCCGTTGCCGGCCGGATATACGGCAACATAAGGGAATTCCTTGCCTCCGATAGAACCTGTAGAGGGCTTCTGAAGGTAAGTGTTGGCAGTCTGTCTCTTGACGTACATGTAGGCGCCGTCAATGACAAACGAGGTTCTTATCGCCCTCACTGTTCCAAGATCAACTGTGAATTCCACCCCCTTCTTTGTGACGATGTTGTCATTCGAAGGATATGTATAGCTGACAAAAACAGTGT
>JALOMO010000012.1 GCA_025455395.1 Bacteroidales bacterium | reverse complement strand
TTCATTCCGGGCAGTGTTGTCGGGGCCATCTGTCCGCCTGTCATACCATATATCCCGTTGTTGATGAACAGCATGAGAATATTCTCTCCCCTGTTGCAAGTGTGAATAGTTTCTGCAGTGCCTATTGCTGCCAGGTCGCCGTCACCCTGGTAGCTAAACACAAACTTATCTGGCATGAGACGTTTTACCGCTGTTGCCACAGCTGGCGCCCTGCCATGAGCTGCCTCCTGGAAATCAATATTCAGATAATTGTACATCAGCACCGAGCAACCTACAGGTGTTATACCGATGGCCCTGCTCTGCAGACCCTCCTCTTCTATCACCTCGGCCAGGACATTGTGTACAGTACCATGGCCGCATCCAGGGCAGTAACTCATCACATTGTCAGTGAGAACCTTTGATCTCTTGTAGACAAGATTCTCAGGTTTAATTATATCATTGAATTTAATTTCTGCCATGGTCTGTTATCCTTTTATAAATTTCTTCAGGTTCTCAACAACCTCTTCAGGTGTCGGTATTATTCCTCCCATCCTTCCGTAATGTGCAACACGTGTCTTGCCATTGACTGCCAGCATCACATCTTCAACCATCTGGCCTGTGCTCATCTCAACTGCGAGCATACCCTTGACATTCGAGGCCAGTTCATTCAGCCTGCGGGCCGGGTAGGGAAACAGTGTTATCGGACGCAACAACCCTACCTTTATTCCCTCTGCTCTTGCAAGCTTAATGGCTTTCTGACATATTCTTGCGCTGGTGCCATAGGCAACCAGGATATACTCAGCATCATCCGTTTCAAACTCCTCGAGGCGTACCTCCTTCTCCTTAATCTCATTGTATTTGGCCACGAGTTTCAGGTTGAATTTCTCCTGGCGTGAGGCGTCAAGGTCAAGCGAAGTGATGATATTGCGCTCTCGTGTATCAGGTTTTCCTGTTGTAGCCCAGGGCAAAATCTCTGTTGATCTCTCCTGCTGCGGCTTCAGATAGACCTTCTCCATCATCTGTCCAATTGCTCCGTCAGAGAGTATCATCACGGGATTCCTGTATTTGAATGCAAGGTCAAAACCCAGTTCGACGAAGTCGGCCATTTCCTGAACCGATGAGGGGGCCAGCACAATAAGATGATAATCGCCGTGTCCGCCTCCTTTCACAGCCTGGAAATAATCACTCTGGGCAGGTTGTATTGTTCCTAGCCCGGGGCCGCCCCGAACAACGTTTACAATAAGGCAGGGCAGTTCGGCCCCTGCTATATATGTAATACCCTCCTGCTTCAGGCTTATGCCGGGTGACGAGGAGGAGGTAAGAACCTTTTTGCCGCAGGCTGCACCACCATACACCATATTTATCGCAGCGACTTCGCTTTCGGCCTGAAGCACTACCATACCCGTACGGGCCTGGGGGTTAGCCTCCATTAGATATTCAAGTATCTCACTCTGCGGAGTGATGGGATACCCGAAATAACCATCGGCGCCGACGCGTATCGCCGCCTCGGCGATAGCTTCATTGCCCTTCATTAATCTCAGTTCCTTTTTCATTTATATCATTCTGGTATTTCGTAATCAGCTAACCCACTTTTACCTTATAGACCGTAATTACACCGTCTGGGCATACTACTGCACAATTGGTGCATCCGATACATGCATCAGGATTAACCGGGAAAGAGAAGTGATACCCTTTGCCGTTAACCTCAGGCGAGAGGGCCAGAGTCTGAGTGGGACATGTGACGACACAAACCTCACACCCCTTGCACCTCTCCCTGTCAACTACCACAGCACCTTTTATCTTAGCCATATCTTTAATTTTCTTTATATTAATAATTGATAATCAACTTAATACAGGATTGTTCTCTCTGAAAAGCCTAAGCCTCTCTTCAAGCAAAGGCATCTGCTCCCTCTTCACCTGTGAAACGCAGGCTCTGAGGCCCTCGGTCCTCTCACTCCCTGTTATGTTAAGGGTGATGGCTGCGATCCCGTATGCAAGCAGTTCCTGCAACAATGATGCTCCGCTGAAACCCGGGTATGAGATTGTGAAATAGAACCCATCGGCAAGCGGCTTTTCAATATCCCTGTCATATACTATTGTGAAACCATATTTTATGAAGAGGTCTTTCATGACTGCGGCCTTAAGGCCATACTCTTTCGTGTTCTCGACAAAGTTATAAATCCCGTCATTAACAGCCTTAAGAATTGCAGTAAAACCGTATTGTACAGAATGTGCCACTCCGGATGACAGAGCGTAGAGTGCGCCAAAGATCATTGCCCTGCCGAAGAGATCCGATGAATAGTATCTCAGGAGATCGGGGTAGCGGCGGTTGTAAAGATGATCAGACATTGCAAGAAGGCCGGCACGTTGTCCGGCATAGCTGAATACCTTTGAGCCCGATATAAGAAGTATGTAGTCATCGCAGTATTTTGCCACAGTAGGCTGGTAGGGCGGCACCCCCGGACGGGAGTAGTCGCTCCGGAAGTCCATCCCGAAATAGGCAAGATCCTCCACAACTATCACATCGTATCTGGCGGCAAGCATGCCTATGGTACGAAGCTCTTCTTCAGTGAAACATATCCATGAAGGATTATTTGGGTTCGAATAGAGTATTGTGGATACTTTACCACATTCAAGCATCGATTCGAGTTTAGGTCCCAGCTTTTTACCACGATAGTCGTAAACGTCAAATGATCTGTAATCCTGCCCCAGTATCCTGGTCTGTGTCTTCTGCACCGGGAAGCCCGGGTCAATGAAGAGTGTTCCTTCCTTTGTACGGTCATTCCTGTTGGCTACCATAAAGCTTGCCATACCGCCCATCATTGATCCGGCTGTGGGAACACAGCAGTCAGGATTTACGTCAATGTCAAGAAACAACTTTATAAACCTGGAAGCTTCTGTCTTGAACTCAGGCAATCCTTCAATGTCAGGATATATTGAAGCAACTCCTCTTCTGAGTGCTTCTATTTCGGCATCTACTCCTACCTCTGCCGATGGCAAACCCGGGACGCCCATCTCCATCCTGATGAACTCAACACCGGTCTCGCTGCTGAGTATATTTACCAGTTTCACGATCTCCCTGATGCTCGCATATCCGAGGTCAGTGATGCCACTGGAGACAATAGCATTGCTTACGGTTTTCCTGTTAATGGGGGAATTTTTCATAAATTTTCCATTTAGGGCCCTCATCTGTGGCACCAAGATAGAAATTTTATAAGATAAGGTTTACTGTTATTAGTCATATTTGTTAAAAGTCTTGCGGTCCTGCGGTCTTCGGTCTTCGGTCTTCAGTCTTCAGTCTTCGGTCTTCGGTCTTCAGTCTTCGGTCTTCAGTCTTTTCCAGCTCCCGCTGCAAGTGCCAATATCACCCCTAGCACGGTACTGTATAGTGCGGCAACGAGTATCCTGAACTCCTCCGGCAGCAAGAAATTCAGAGTCTGTGCCGGTATCCAGAAGAGGGGGATGCTTTTTTTCAGCACAATTCCCCACATGCTGTTCCAGTCGATTGATGCCAGCAGCCTTGTGACGTCTGGTGCTGTAAACAACTTTTTCCGGTCGCCTGCTGCGGCTGCTATGTGGAGGTCGCTCACTCTGTGCGTCACCATCAGCACAGGTGCATAGAAGAGATTAAGGAAGGTGCTTATTGCCAGGGCAAGGAGCACCCTGGCGCCGGTAACCGGACCAGCCATGACCGCTGCCGCATTCTCCATGCCCAGGTGTTCCATTATCAGTGTTGTCCCTCCGCCAAATATCATAAATGCAGCTTTGACAGTCATACCTAGAAATCCCCAGACTGCAGCCCGGTACAATAGCGCAAAACCCTCAGGCAGGTAGATTCCTGCCCTGATCCTGCTGCCGAGCATCTCACCCATGGTGGCGAGGATGGCAAACTTTATGAAGCTTGCCGTGAAAGCCCACTCTCCGCTGAACCATAAGAAGAAATCATACAGCTTCTCGGAAATAAAGAATGGAACGAAAACCGCTGTAAAACCTGCTATGAAAATTAAATCTCTCTTTTTCATTATCGATTGTTACTTCTAATTTCTCGGGGCTTGAGATCATGCAATCATGCAATCGTACTACCGATTACAGATAACTGATAACCGATAACCTCACACCTCACTTCTCAATCCTGACTCGGGCATCAACCGCAATTATGTTCTCACCCTCAGCCAGCAGAGGGTTAATATCCATCTCGGCAATTTCCGGTGCGGTGGAGAGGAGGTCTGAGAGGGATGTGATCACCCTGGCAAATGATTTCTCATCGACACCTGAGGCACCACGGATCCCTTTAATTATCTTGTATGACTTCAGCGACTTTATCATTTCAAAGGCCTCCTTCTCGGTCACAGGAACCAGTGCCTTAGCCACATCTCTGAAGACCTCGATGAAGATGCCGCCCATACCAGCCATGACGAGGTGGCCGAAACGGCCTTCCCGGGTGGCACCGCAGAAAAGCTCCCTCCCGCTGATCATCTTTTGTATCATGACGGCAGAAACGTCGGGTAATGCCAACATCCGGGAAAATTCCTCCCTGACCTGCTCGTCACTGCCAATGTTCAATGTAACACCTCCAATGTCTGATTTATGCACCGGTCCCACCACCTTCATCACAACCGGGAATCCCATTCGTTGAGCTTCTGCTGCCGCCTCACCGGCGGAAAGGACTAATGCTTCAGGCACCCTTGCAATTCCAGCAGCATCGAGCAATTCAGTAACCTTTCCCGGTGTGAGGTAACCGTTGTCTGCATGGTCAATTACAGATCTTACCCTTGAATAATCTATTTCTTGCCTGCGCTGCTCATCCGATGCCGGTTGGGGCGTGTAAAATATTCTGCAAAGGGCTCTTGCGAATAGCACCTCATCAAAAAACATTGTATTGCCCTTCGCAGCAAAATCCGCAATTTCCCTTTTAACATTCATCACTGAAGGCATTATAGGATAAACCGGTTTACGACATGTCCGTATCTTATTGTGTAACAGATCATAGACATCATCCACCGGGAAGAGACCGGGGCTACCGAAGATCACGGCAACAGCATCAATATCTTTAAACTCGTTTTCACAGGCCTCGATGATATGCTCAAGTTGTTCGGCAGTGCCCGTAGCCAGGAAGTCTATCGGATTGGCAACTGATGACCCCGGATATAGTTTCGTAAGCAGTCTTGCGGCAGCCTCCCCGGATATTCCCGGTACCGAAAGCCCTCCTTCACTCAGGGCATCGGTGAGCATCACGGCCGGTCCGCCGGCATGTGTTACAACGGCAATCCTGTTGCCTGTAAGCGGTTTGTAGGTGAAGAGTGAGGCCACCGTTGCCAGCTCGGTGCGGCTGAAGCATCTGACGATGCCGGCTTTGCGGAAGAGAGCTTCCACAGCGCTGTCAGGCGAGGCCATGGCACCCGTATGTGATGAGGCTGCCCTTGAGCCTGCCTCAGAGGTGCCAGCCTTTATTGCAGCAATGCGACATCCTTTCCTGATCAGTGATGAGGCATGCCTCAGTAACCTTGCAGGGTCAGAGATGCTCTCTGCGTAAAGAAGTTTGATCCTCGAACTCTTTTCCGGATCGAAGGTCAGATCAAGGTGCTCAAGGACATCCTCAACACCTGTCTGGGCGCTGTTTCCCACTGACCATACACTCGAGAACCGCAATCCACCAGGAATGGCAGCCTCCATTATAAATACTGCCGTAGCCCCTGATCCCGAGATGAAATCAACACCGGTTGGTGACAGGGGTGGTAGCGGCTCCGTAAAGACACCATAATAATTTATGTTCAGGAAACCGATACAGTTGGGACCAATCAGGGTTCCGCCTGTACTGTTAATGATATCTACTATCTCATGTTCCAGGGCTGCACCCTCTTTGCTCTCCTCGCTGAAGCCGGCAGAAAGGATTATAAATCCGCCAGTCTTCTTCTCATTTGCGAGAGTCCTGACAATATCCGGGCAGAAGCGTGCAGCAACAGCAATCACTGCCATATCTGTCTGCGGCAGCATAGAGACATCAGGAAAGGAACTGATACCCTGCACAACCCGGGCCTTGGGATTGACAACAAATATCTCTCCCGTGAATCCGCAGCCCAGAAGGTTTTTTAAAACCTTGCCCCCGGCCTTGGTTACGTCATCAGAGCCTCCAATAACTGCGATAGTCTTGGGATTCAGAAGCTTATCACTTATCATTTTCCTGCTTTGTGTTCATTTCTAAAGGTAGAAACATTTTGAAATATAACAAATGATACGCTTCGCTCCGTCTTGCGATCGTGCGATCGTGCAATCATGCAATCATGCAATCATGCAATCATGCAATCATGCAATCTTCTTTTTTCCGTCTTCGGTCTTCCGTCTTCCGTCTTCCGTCTTCAAATCGCAAATCGCAAATTCTCCCAGCCCCTTGCTCCATGCCCCATGCCCCTTGCTCCTTGCTCCCTGCACCTTGCTCCTTGCACCTTGCACCTTGCACCTTGTACCTTGCACCTTGTACCTTGTACCTTGCTCCTTGTACCTCTTATGAATAATTATGCTGCATAATATTATATTTGAACACCGCTATTATAAAGGGAATCTTAAATTTGACAATTCAAAAACTGATCTCATATGAAAAAAACCAATAGTCTTTTAATGATCGCAGCCGCATTGACCTTGCTGCTGACTCTTTCGGGTCCGATCCTTAACGCACAATACAGCGACATCGACCCTGACGGCCCGGGTTATGCCGAGAACTGCACCAGCATTATGGTCGGGAAGCTGGCATCGGCAGACGGATCGGTAATGACTTCACATACCTGCGACGGAAACTACCGCACATGGCTTGAGGTTGTGCCCTCCGGAACACCTGAAAAGGATTCTATGCGACCCATTTACTGGGGCACACTGCATACCGAGGCAGCATGGGATATGACAAAGGTTACCCTCAAGGGAGAGATACCGGAAGCCTCCTCCACCTTTGCCTTTCTCAGCACTGCCTATCCATGCCTCAACGAGAAGCAGCTGGCTATTGGCGAAACAACAATATACGGCCGCAAGGAACTGATCAATACCGACGGTCTTTTTCTCATTGAGGAGCTTGAGAAAATAGCCCTTCAGCGCTGCACCACGGCACGGCAGGCGATTGAGCTCATCGGATCACTGGCAGAGCAGTACGGTTATGGCGACCTTGCAGAATGCATAACGATAGCAGATCCGAAAGAGGTGTGGCAACTGGAAATAGCAGGGTCAGGACCTGGCAAACCCTCTTCACTGTGGGTCGCCCAGAGGATCCCCGACGACCATGTGGGTATTGCTGCCAACATACCAAGAATATCCGACGTGAAGTTCAATGACCCTGATCAATTCATGACTTCAAAGGAGCTGCGCAAGAAGGCAAAGGAGCTGGGCTATTGGGACGGAAAGGAACCCTTCAAATTCTACAAGGTTATTGGCACTGGCAAACCCTACGCAATAAGGGAGTTCTATGTGCTTGACAAACTGGCACCTGAGCTTGGACTAACAATGGAGATGGAAGAACTGCCCTTCTCAGTCAAGCCGGAGAAGAAACTATCCGTCAGTGACGTGATGGCTCTCTTCCGTGAGACCTACGAAGGCACGCCATATGACATGACACAAAATCTCCTGGTGAAGGTGACGAAGAAGGACGAGGCAGGGGTGGAATATACCGACACTATAAAGACCCCGGTTGTTTCAAACTGGATGAATGCAGACCTCCGGACCCTTATCAATGAACTTAAACCCGGAACCATTGAGAGACAGAGAACTATTGCCATTGCCGGTTGCTCATACTCTCACGTAATACAGTGCCGCGACTGGCTGCCCGACGAGGTTGGCGCTGTGGCATGGTTCTCATTTGACAACCCTGGTCAGAGCCCGCGTATTCCCATCTTCTCGGGAACAATGTCGCTGCCTGAAAGCTTCCGTATTTGCGGTCAGCACCGCTACCGCGAGGATGCTGCAATATGGTCATTTCGTGAGGCCAACAGGCTTGCGACGGTAAACTGGGATCGCGGAAGAAAACTCATCGAACCGGCGGTGGCAGAGATGGAAATGAAAGCCTTGAGCGAGATGCCGGCACTGGAGGAGAGGGTGAAAGATCTTGTAACCCAGGACAAAAATGAGGAGGCAGCCAGAATTGTCACAGAGTATACCAACTCTTTTGCTCTCGCTGCAATGAACCGCTGGCAGGAGATGAAGCGTACCCTCTGGGGAATGTTCGGCAGAGGATTCTGATCAAAAAAATCAGAAATGCTGAACAGTATATCGTGAATACTTGTTATAGGTTACAAGCCTAACTGTGTATATGACCTCCGGAATACAGACGATACTCGAAAAAGAGTATCATGAAAGATCTGATATAATTGAACTGTTGAGATGCAGTGATGAGGAGGCACCTTTGCTTTACCGCAAGGCAGCCGAGGTAAGAGACAGGTACCTGGGTAACATAGTTTATCTGAGAGGCCTCATAGAATACTCAAATCTCTGCGGAAAGAACTGTCTCTACTGTGGTATCAGGCGTGAGAACCGGAAGGTTGAACACTATACCCTCTCGAATGATGAGGTGATCAAGGCCGCCTTGACAGCTTACAAATTGAATTTCGGATCAATTGCAATACAGTCAGGGGAGAACACATCTGAATCATTTATCTCGAATATCGAAGGACTCGTAACTACAATTAAAAAAATGACTGACGGTCGACTCGGCATCACTCTCTCCCTGGGTGAGCAGAAGAGAGAGACCTACAGGCGCTGGTTTGAGGCAGGTGCACACAGATACCTCCTCAGGATTGAGGCTTCAAGTCCTGACCTCTATCGCAAGGCACACCCGGATGACGAGATGCATAATTATTACAACAGACTCGAATGTCTGCAGACCCTTAAGGAAGAAGGTTATCAGACAGGCACCGGGGTGATGATCGGCCTTCCGTGTCAGACGCTGAATCATCTTGCTGATGATATCTTGTTCATGCGTGATTTTGATATTGACATGTGTGGCATGGGTCCGTTTATTGAGCACTCAGATACTCCTCTGGGAAAGAACGGAACGGAGAACCTCTTCCTGAAAGAGCGTTTTAACCTTACTCTCAGAATGATTGCCATTGCACGTATTGTGATGAAGGATATTAATATTGTCGCCTCAACAGCAATGCAGACCATCCAATCTTTCGGACGTGAGAAGGCCATAGCCTGCGGGGCAAACGTCATAATGCCCAACCTTACTCCTGAGAGATACAGGGCAGGATACCGCATCTATGAAGGTAAGCCCGGCTACAAGGAGGTGGAGGAGGTCAACGTAAGCGGCCTTAATATGGATCTGATCCCGGGTACAGCAATAGGTTTAGGCATCTGGGGCGACGCTCCTCACTTCAATAAGCGGAGGACAAAATCATGATTATGTTGCATAACAAGATTGCTATGTAACAACCAAGCTCATTTTTTGCGAAATTGCCTTCCGTTCTCAACTCAGAATCATGAAAAGAATGCTCCTCTATGCACTGGTAATCTTGGCCGGTATTACGCTTAATGCCCAGACAACTCTCGATTACTATTTACCGGCAGGAATTGTATATAACAAAGGGATACCGACACCTGCTTCCTATATAGGTCATGAGGTTGGTGAGTGGCATGTGACTCACGACAAGCTGGTGGGTTACATG
The DNA here is from genome assembly GCA_025455395.1 of Bacteroidales bacterium. Lineage (GTDB taxonomy): Bacteria > Bacteroidota > Bacteroidia > Bacteroidales > VadinHA17 > SR-FBR-E99. Next base: position 32,456 of record JALOMO010000012.1, on the reverse strand, counting down.
AGGCTTCTTGCCGAAACATCAGACAGGGCTGTATGGGAAGAATACGGGAAGAGCTGGGAAGGACGACCACTCGGTAATCTTATCATTTCTTCTCCGGCAAATATTCAAAGGATTGAAGAAATAAGGCTTGAGCATTTAAGGATATCTGACCCTGCAAGCTCATCTGCTTCAGATGTGTCATCCATGCCCATAATAATCAAGTTGGGCTATGGTGTTCACGGCAACGAGTCAAGCGCGCAGAACGCATCATTGATCTCGGCATATTATCTCATTGCCGGAGAAGGCCCTGAGATAGAGAATATACTCGAAAATTCAGTTATCCTTCTCGATCCCTCTCTTAACCCCGACGGTATGCAGAGACATTCCACCTGGGTTAACATGTACCGTGGCATGACGCTTACGACTGATCCTTCCAGCCGCGAGTTCAGTGAGGCATGGCCCGGCGGAAGAACCAACCACTACTGGTTTGACCTCAACCGTGATTACATCATGCTTCAGCAACCCGAGACCGTCGGACGGGTGGAGGCATTCCACAGGTGGATGCCCAACATCAACACCGATCACCATGAGATGGGGGCCAACTCAACGTTCTTCTTTCAACCGGGAGTGCAGACACGAAATAACCCTGTTGTGCCTCTTGAAAACCAGGAGATCACGGCTCTTATCGGAAAGTATCATGCCAGACACCTTGACAGTATAGGTAGTCTTTATTATACTGAGGAGAGCTTTGACGACTTCTACCTTGGGAAGGGCTCGGCCTATCCGGATGTTCACGGCTCAATTGGTATTCTGTTCGAACAGGCAGGCCTTAAAGGACATCAGCGTGAGGTACCCGGAGGAATTATCACCTTTCCTTTTGCGATAAGGAACCAATTCACCGTTACCCTTTCAACCATTGAGGCAGGTCTTGACTTGAGAGTCAAGCTGCTGAACATGCAAAGGAATTTTTATCAGACAGCACTGCGCGAAGCAGACGCCTCACCTGTCAAAGGATATCTATTCAGCATAAGGCATGATCGCACTGCAGGGGGCAAGTTCATCGAGAACCTCCTGAGGCACAAGATTGAAGTATATCAGTGTGGCAAGACAATTTCAAAGAACGGTGAGACGTACAGCAGCGCAGACAGCTATTTTGTCCCCTCGAAACAGAAAGAGTACAGGTTTGTCAGAAGTCTTTTCGAACCTGTCACCCGGTTTGCCGACACTGTCTTTTATGATATCTCCACATGGGTTTTACCCATGTCTTTCAACATAAGCTATGCCGCCCTTACCACTACGGAAGCTTCAGGAATGGCAGCCTCTCAGGTAAAGGAACCACCTTTTCCTGCCGGAAAGGTTACCGGGGCAGATAAACCTTATGCCTGGCTCTTTGAATGGAATGAATATCTCGCTCCCCGGGCTCTGTATATGTTACAGAAAGCAGGACTGACAGCCAGGGTAGCGGCAAAACCCTTCCGGCTGACTGAGAACGGTTCTTCCAGAGACTACGGTTATGGAACCATTATGGTCCATTCACCGGAAAACAAGATGTCTGCAGAAGAGGTAAGAACAATAATGAATGCAGTAGCTGCAGAATGCGGCATAGAGATACATGGTGCCTCTACAGGTCTCACATCCTCCGGTATTGACCTGGGCAGCAACGAGTTGATAGCCCTTACAATACCATCCGTACTCCTGCTCATTGATGAAGGTATCCCTTCAGGTGAGGCTGGTGAGATCTGGCATCTGCTTGATGTGCATTACAAGATCCCTGTCACAATGATGCCTGCATCAAGAGTTGCATCTGCCAACCTTTCGAGGTACAACGTAATAATCATCGCCGGCAATCCTAACATGTCAGGTCCCGCGGTGGAAAGAGTAAGGGAGTGGAACAAAACAGGCGGAACGATTATCGCTTATAAAGATGGTAACAGATGGGTTTCAGCGAATAAATTTGCTGAGATAAACTACCTTGAAGGTGCTGTACTTCCTGAAGGTGCTGAAAGGAGATATATTGACAGGTCAAAGGAGAGAGCCCTTCACCAGATTCCCGGTTCAATATTCGAGACACGCCTTGATCTGACCCACCCCCTCTGTTACGGATACCGCAAGCCTTTGTTGCCTGTCTTCAAGAGTGAAACAACTGCTGTTAAGGTGAACGCCAATCAATATGGGAACCCGGTCAAACACACAGCAGCGCCATTGCTGAGCGGTTATTGCACTCCGGAGAATATAGAAAGGATAAAGAACAGTGCTTTTGTCAGTGTTCACTCCTCAACCGGGAGGGTGATCTCGATCTATGATGACACCAACTTCAGGGCAATCTGGTACGGGACTAGCAAGCTATTTGTCAACGCAATCTTTTTCGGTCAGATACTCAGGCAGGAAAGCAGATACGACCTATAGCGATATCCTCTATCTCGCGCAGACTGCTCTCGAGCGAGATGAACTGTCTTCTGTCACCTGCCAGCTCAAGAATAATCAGGCCTGCTGATTCACCAAAGTAAACCTCATTTACCCCGAGTCGTGTGCGTATGATACAACCGAAAGTGGTAAAAATTTTCTGGACATGTATCCCCAGGTCATCACGCTTTGGCACGAGAATTCCAAGCAATGTAACACCATTGCACTCGGCAGGGGCATCAGAGAGGCCATGAGAAAAAGCCATCTCTCTTGTTATTAAGCCCTCTGCCTTCTTGAGCTTTGCTGCCAGCATATCGCACTCATCATTGTCGCCCGCAAGATGTATAATTATAAATCCTTCACGGCTGCATATTTCATCGCTCAATTCATGAAATCCAAAACGGGTGCTTATGACACCGGCATGTTCCGACAGTATTTTTTGCAGAAGCCCGGCTTCTTTAATCCTGTCAATGATCTTAATACCTAATACTCTTACCATATCCAGTCATGTTAGTAGTAAAGATCTCTTTCTCCGTTCCTGATACGGTCAATTTTATTCCTTACACTTTCCCTCAGGTTCTCATCAAGAGCCGTCATGTTCTTCTCAATTGCCCTCCAGCCCTTCTCGGCAAGCTCAGGAGAAGCATAATCAACGATATACTCTGCAAGTGTAAGAACTGCGTTAGGAGTACAATAGCGTTTAATGAATCCCGGGACTGAGAATTCCATGAAATGTTCACCAGTTCGTCCGAGGCGGTAGCAGGCAGTGCAGAATGAAGGCATGTAATCATTGTCGATCAGTTCATCAATTACTTCCGCCAGTGATCTCTCATCACTTATCCTGAATTGTTCGCGGTTCAGGTTCTGCTCCTCATTCCGTGATGCAGAATAACCTCCGAGCTCAATCTTGGTTCCGCCATCTATCTGTGATACACCGAAAGCCATTGTCTCTGACCTCACATCAGGGGTCTCACGGGCTGTCAGTATAAGACCCGTGTAAGGCACTGCAAGCCGGAGAATGGCAATCAGCTTCTTGAAATCCTCATCGTTTACCTGGTACCGGCCGTTCATGTTAAGCGCTGAGGCATCCTTGATCCTCGGGAAGGAGATTGTATGAGGACCGACATTGTAACATGCCTCGAGGTGATTGGTATGGCGGACCAGCCCCATAACCTCAAACCGCCAGTCGTAAAGACCAAAGAGAGCTCCTATACCAACATCATCTATGCCGGCTTCCTGCGCCCTGTCAAGGGCAGTGAGTCTCCAGGCATAGTCTTTTTTCCTGCCCCCCAGGTGATATAACTTATAAGCCTCAGGGTCGTATGTCTCCTGAAAAATCTGAAAGGTCCCGATGCCTGATCTTCCTACGATACGGAATCCGTCGATATCGAGCGGTGCAGCATTGATATTTACCCTGCGTATCTCCCCCCTTCCTTTCTTTACTGAATAAACAAGCTTAACAGTATGAGCAATGTAATCCGGGTTATATTCCGGATGCTCACCGTAAACAAGTATCAGTCTTTTCTGCCCGTTGTCCTCCAGAGCCTCAACCTCATCAATGATCTCCTCATCACTAAGTGTCTTTCTCTTTGCGGATGTGTTGGTAACCCTGAACCCGCAATATGTGCAGTTATTGCTGCATTTATTGCCTATGTAGAGCGGTGCAAACAATACAATTCTGTTGCCATACACTTTTTTCTTAAGCTCCCTTGCTCCCTCTTTTATCTCCTCAACCAGATCCGGGCCGGCATTGATAAGCACGGCTGTCTCAGAGAGAGTGAGGCGTTCCTTGGAGAGCGATTTGGCTATTATCTCCCTTACCCTGCTCCTGTCGGGCAGAGCGCCGTTCAGGTGAGACCATATCTCTGCAGGATCAATAAATGGCTCCATCCGGAGGTCCGGGACAGCACACTTTTCCGGATTAAATTTCATTATAGAACTTTTAAATTTATTCCCCTCAAACTATCATACAAAGATAGCTATTAGGATTCTCAGGATATATGATTTAACTCAAAAAATAAGCTCCTTCATCTCCTCAAGACCATCGGAAAGGAATCCCCCGGCTTTTTTATCAGGCGCGTAGGCTGAAAGACGCTTATGGAAGAACAGGGTTATCCTTTTACCGGGGAGGTCATCTTCATAATTCTCAGGATGCAGCCATACCTCAGGGAGGTCAGTACCGATGCCGGGGATGTAAACCATACCCCTTGAATAGTAAGTGTCGGCAGCACAGGAGACCGCATACAATCCGGGTGGAGGAACGAGCTTCGTAATCTCAGAGACAGGTACTCTGAACATAGGCACCTCGTTGGAAAAAGCGGCCTTCTCAGCTGACAGAACACCTATTATAATATAAAAATGGTCAAGGTATGCGTTTGCTCTCTGAATATATCCCTCCGATAATGCCTGACGTATCCGTGTTGAGCTGACGGTCTCATTCTGTACCTCCTGCATCGGTATCTCCTCTGCTTCAAACCTGTAGAGACCCCTCCATTGCCACAATTTACGATAGTCACCCTCCTGGTTGAACCCGAAATGGTGATTTTGCCCTACCACAATGACCTTAGCCTTCATGATGCCACAGAGTATATCCCTGACAAATTCCTCCCCCGTGATATGCGAAAACTCCCTTGTAAAATCAATTATGATCAGATTATCAAGACCTGCCTTTCTCAGGAGTTCTGTCTTCTCTTCCTGTGAGCAGATAAGTTTCAGACCCCTGCCAACGGTTTCAGGGTACAGCACTGCACGCGGATGGGGGTGAAATGTTATAAGGGCTGATTCGCCGCCATAGAGGGAGGCGAGATTCTTAAGCCTGCGAAGAATTGTCTTATGACCTATATGTACTCCGTCAAATGTCCCGGTTGTTATTACCGGTGAAGGGATTGCTGCTGCCTCTTCAAAACTCCTGAAAATCCTCATTAACAGCCTGCTCTACTGGTTCTCCTTGACAAAGTATGCAACTTTCTCAATAGACGTTATCATATCAAACTCCTCGAGATAGACATTTTCAGGTACGTTAAGCGACACCGTCGTAAAGTTCAGGATACCCTTGACGCCGTGGCTTACGAGCTGGGCAGCAACGGTCTTTCCCTGGTCAGGAGGTACGGTCAGAATCCCGATACTAATATCCAGTTCATTCCTTAACCTCTTGAAACTGTCAAAATGATAACATTTAACACCCGACACAACCTTGTCAACCTTCTGCGGGTCAATGTCAAAGGCAGCCACTACATTCAGCTTGGTCCTCTTACCCATGAAATACCCTGTTATTGCCCTGCCAAGGTTTCCCATGCCGATGATAGCCACATTAAGACCGCTCGGGGCATCAATGATCTCACCGATTGTCTTTATCAGTTCCCTGATATCATATCCCTTGCGCATAACGCTTCCATAACCTATAAGCATCAGGTCGCGTCTGACCTGTACGGCTGTGATGTGCAACAGTGCAGCCAGCTCATGCGAAAAAATATAACTTCTCTTCTCTGCGAATGACCCTAAAAGGGCGCGCCTGTATTCACTGAGGCGCTCAACGGTTTTACCTGGTAGTTTTTTCATTATTCTGCCTTTTTGTGGGTAACCTGAACTTTTGGAATTATAACACTGAAAACCGATCCTTTATCCGGAACGCTCTCCACATTAATGATACCATGATAGAGCTCGACAACCTTTTTAACGATTGAGAGGCCAAGCCCGCTTCCGCTGATATTCCTGGTCTTGTCATTCTTTATTCTCGAGAAGGCTTCAAAGAGCATCCCGCACTCATCGGTGTTCATGCCAATTCCTGTATCTTCAACCGAGAGCTTAAAATCACTATCGTCACAGCTGACACTGATGGTTACAGTGCCTCCAGGCTTGTTATACTTTACAGCATTTGATACAAGGTTGTTGAATATTATCTCAAAATCATTAGGGTCTGCCCAAATCTTACCGCAACCACTAATGTCAGTAACAAAGTGTATATCCTTGTGAATGGCATAAGGGCTGACGGTAATCACTGCCAGGGATGCCATCTCCCGGAGGTCAATCTCCTGCATCTTCTCCACCTGTCTCTCGAAACTCACTTTTGTAAAGTCAAGCAGATCCATGATCAGGTTTCGCATTCCCTCAATACGTTGCAGCGACCTGTCTATGGCAGAGGCATACTCCTGCATCGAGTCTCCCATCTGTCTTTCCTGCATCATTCTGAGATATCCCTCAATGGCATTCAACGGAGCTTTCAGTTCATGTGAAAGCACTGACAGGAACTGAAACCTAACCTTTCTTCCCTCCACCTTGAGCTTGTGTGTTATCCTCCTGAGATACTGCTGCTTGGTTATCTGCTCAATGGAGGCTTTAAGCTCCTGCGGAGTGAACGGCTTGGGGATGAAATCTATTGCTCCGTCATTATGTGCTTTTACTGCAACATCGAGTGAGGCATACGATGTGATCATAGCCACCACAATGTCATAACTCTTTTTGCGAACATATTCCAGAACCTCAACACCCTGTATTCCAGGAAGTTTATTATCAAGCAACAGGATGTCAGGCATCTCCCTGTCAATGATTTCTATTCCCTCCTCACCCGTTGCTGCCTCCAGTACCTCAAATGTATAATCCTCATCCATGAAGGGATAAGTGACATGAAAGGTACGGAGTATCCTTGAGACCCCCGACCTTATTCCGGGCTCATCATCAACAACCAGTACTTTCAGCTGTGCCATGGTTATATTTTCAACAGTTTTTTTATAGCCTGGTCAAGCTGCTCAGGCCTGACACCTTTTTCCAGGTACAGGTCAGCCCTTATCCAGTCGCGCTCCTGTTCGCTGCTGAGACCAAAGGTTACACCTGTCTCACGGGCAACAGCAGTAGCCAGTATCACCGGCACATCGGGATAGAGTCTCTTGAGTTTGTAGCTAAGAATGAAACCACTGTCATCGCTCTCCATCATAAGGTCAAAGAGAGCAATGTCAGGCTTCATCTTCGAAAAGACCTGCTCTGCTTCCGCCTGACTCTCAACAGCCATGACCTCATATCCGCAATTCCTGAGGTGATAAGCCACCTGAAAGAGATAATCCGGATCATCGTCAGCAACCAGGACCGTGTATTTCTTATTGCTCATTAATCAACAAATATTAAAATTAACTCATTATCAACTATTATAAATGATAAATATTAGAACTTACTCAGGCCTTCTCGGCAATATTATCCTGAACTTTGTTCCTGTGGTTCCCTTTCCGGGATCAGCATTTGTCTCCACGGTTATCTGTCCCTTGTGCATCTTAACTATTCCGTAGGTTGTTGCCAGGCCAAGACCGGTACCCTTTCCTATTCCCTTGGTGGTAAAGAAGGGTTCAAATATTTTTGGCTTGTCTTCTTCCCTGATTCCTGTGCCGCTATCTGTAACGTTGAAGATGACGTCACTGACAGTATCCTCAAGGCAAATCTCGAGTGTACCTCCATCGGGCATTGCATCGATAGCATTCCTGAAAAGGTTGGTAAGCACCTGTGTCATCTGTTCTGCATCAATTGAAGCATCAGGGTTTGTTGTGCGGTCGACTATTACCGTATTAATGTTTTCAGGGAAGACCACACCTGCCACGCTGCTCTCTGTGAGCTTTCTGATGTCAATATACTGATGGTTAACCTGGTTTTTCCTCGCGAAATTGAGCAGACCGGCAACAATCTTCTTACATCGTGCAGCCTGTTCGGCTATCAGCACCAGATCCTCTCTGACAGGATTGTCGGGAGTGCACTCATCCAGCAATATGTTGCTGTACATAATTACCACTCCAAGCGGATTATTAAGCTCATGGGCTATACCTGCCGACAGTTGTCCCATGTGGGCGAGCTTCTCCGATTGCTTGAGGGCATTCTGCATTGTTGTAAGCTTGGCATTTGATAGTGCCAGGTCTTTGACGGAGCGATGCAGTTTTTCGATGGTATAAGGGAGACACATCTCCTCTTCAGCAAGTCCCTTGACAATAGCAGTTGCATGTTCAAGACATGTTTCGTAGCCGCACGCACCGCAGTCGAGGTGATCCTTCGCCGTAACCTTACCCATAGATGCAAGGACTCTGTTGACCTCCTCCTCTTCAGGCAGATGCCTGCGCATATCCTCCGGCCGGAAACGGACTGAAAGGTCAAGCCGGTCATATGTCTCAAGGTTTTTTTTCCAATCATTCATGTCAAGCCCGTCCATCTTCTGCTGAGCATAACTGCTTACAAGGGCTCTCCTGTTGTACTGTTTGCCCCCCTTGCTCATCCCAGGACCCATTATACAACCCTCACAACAGAGCAGTTCAAGATGCTGGCCTCCTATCATACCCTCCTCAAACTCCTTGATGGCCTCCTGAAAGTCAATCCTTCCTTCAGCAGCAATTATATTCCCGCTTATGGCATCATCATTTACTCCGGCAGTCTGCAGCAGCCCTCTGGTAACCGGGAAGATAGCACCCCGTCCGCCGAGAGGCGGGTCAAACTCTGAAGGTGTGACAGAACCGGGAGTGATACCTGCTGCATCGATCATCTCCCTTAACTCGAGAAAGGTGATCGCGGCATCTACCTCCGGGTTTTCAGACTTTTTCGCAACGCAGGGGCCGATGAATACCACTGAGATGTCTTCTCCATACTTCTTCCTCATTACCCTGGACATAGCAACCATGGGAGAGACAACAGGCATGAGGTTATCTGTAAGATCAGGATGGTAAAATCTTATGAAACTGACAATAGCAGGACAGTCAGAAGAGATATAGTTCTTTCCTTCAGCGCTGTTGATCATATCGCGGTATCGGTGCGCCACAAGGTCAGCACCGAAAGAGACCTCTGCCACATGGCTGAAGCCAAGTGCCCTGATCATGCCAACAATCAGCCTGTGATCATCAAAGTCAAAAAACTCTGCCGGGAAACTTGGTGCAACGATTGCCGCTACTTTGCCCTGTTTTTCAAGCAGCTTGCTGACATGATCAATAGTGTTGGTAAAAACCTTTGCACCCTGGCTGCATACCTTGGTGCAGTTGCCGCATGCGATGCACCGCTCGGTAATCACCTCAGCCTGACCCCCGACAATACGTATTGCACGTGCAGGGCACTCTCTCACACATGTGTAGCATGTGCGACATAACTCTTTAATAGTATATACAAGCATCTCCTCTAAATATTATAGCAATACATCCCTCCTGGAGAAGTGTGTATGAAACAAGTGCTTGTCAGTCAGATCTTGACACTCTTTAAATGTGTCATCGTACAGCATCGATACAGTAGCAGAGTTCTCCGGGCCTCTCATTGCATCCTGCTCATCAGCCTGATAGATGAACCTTGACCGCTGGCGTACAGCCTCTTTGGACCCTGCCGGAATCATCCCTCCTCCGTTTACGCATCCGCCAGGACAGGCCATCACCTCTATCAGGTCGTATACCGATCCTTTTTCAAGCCTCTCTCTCAGTTTCTCAAATCCATTTAGCCCGTCAACCACTGCAAATGAATATGTTACCTTGCCATCTGTAACAGTTGCTTCCCTGAATGAACCGACTGACCGAAGTTTCTTCACAGCACTTTTGTCTGACTCCATTCCTCCTGCCCTGAGGGTAAGCGAGCGAAGCACTGATTCTGTCAGACCGCCGGAAGTCTCTGCCAGCAAAGCTGCAGAGCTGCGTTGTGACATAGGCTCGTCAGCAGGCTCCGGGTCGATGTTTGTAACGTCAATTCCGTACAACACTATCAGACGGGCCAGCTCTCTTACGGTGAGCACTGTATCAATATCACTGATACCCTTACGTGTCATGCTGTCACGCCGGGCTTCAAACTTCATTGCTGTACATGGCGACACTGAGACAGTATAAACCCCGGAGTTCTGATCTTTTGGAGGCAATGTCGATTTGATTATCGCACCTGATATCTGCTGTGGTGTTTTAAGTGTTGAGAGCATAGGCAGGAATTCGGGGAAGAACTGTTCACAGTATTTGACCCATGCCGGACATGCAGTTATGACAACTGGTTTGGTTTCACCGGTTGTTCTGGCTGCTGTTACAGCATCTGCGAGCTCTGTTATTAGGATGTCAGTACCGGCACCTGAGAGGAAGACCTTATCGAATCCAATCTTTCTAAGGGCGGCATTAAGGACCCTGTCAAAGTCACGCTGATACTTTACTCCAAGTTCATCTGCAAGGGCAAAGGGCACCAGGGGTGAATACTGTATCACGAGGGTGACATCGTTCTTGCTCAGTTGTTCCTGCACCTCTGTGACATAGTGTCTTTCATGCAGTGCACCTGTCGGACAAACGAGGATACATTGTCCGCAATGGATACAGCTTGAGAAGTTCAGATCGCGGTCCATGGCAGGGCCGACATGAGTTGCCCGGCCTCTGCCGATAAAATCGATTGAGGTGGCAGTAACAACCTCCTCACACACTCTGATGCAGCGGCCGCACAGAATGCACTTTGAGAGCTCCCTGACGATTGCAGGGCTCGACTGATCGCGTCGTGGTTTTATCTTGCTTCCCCGTATACGCCTCTCTCTAACCTGTAGCTGGTCTGACAGCTTCTGCAGTTCACAGTCAAGATTACGGTCGCAATAAAGACAATCATCAGGATGATTTGAGAGCAACAGTTCTACTATTGTCTTCCTTGCCTTTATAACCCGTGGCGAGTGAGTGCGTATCTTCATCCATTCTTCCACAAGCGCTGAACAGGCAGTGACCAGCCGGTCACGGCCTTCCACCTCAACCACACACATTCTGCATGCACCAGTGGGTGTAAATTCCTGCATGCGGCAGAGTGTCGGTATCATTATGCCATTGCGGTTGAGTGCTGAAAGGATTGTCTCTCCCTTCTCGGCCCTTATACTCTTGCTGTTTACTTCAATTGTGAACTGCATGATCTATCTGACTGTTACGGCACTGAACTTACAAACATCAAAACATATCCCGCATCCGATACACTTGTCATCAACGATGAAGAATGGCTGAAGACGGGTTCCATAAATGGCATTAACAGGGCATTTGGAGGCACATACGGTACAACCCGTGCACTTATCAACATCGATACTGAACGTTCTCAGACCCCGGCAAACGTTAGCCCGACAACGACGGTCAAAGATATGCTCTTCAAACTCCTCACGGTATTTGTTCAGTGCACTCATGAACGGGTTGGGTGCTGTCTGTCCGAGCCCGCAGAGCGAAGTGTCTTTCATCACCGTGGCAATGGTCTCGAGCTGCATCACCCCCTTAAACCTCTCAAGAGTGGCATTGGAATCCTCTGTCATGGGCTTGCGGATGACGTTTTCAAGAATCTCAAGCATGCGTCCTGTGCCTTCCCTGCACGGAATGCATTTGCCACAGCTCTCCTTATGAATGAATGACATGTAGTATCTTACAAAATCAACCATACAGGTTGTCTCATCTATAACTATCAGTCCGCCTGACCCCATGGCGATACCCTTTTCCCGGAGAATTTCATAATCAACAGTAAGGTCAAGGTCGTTTTCCGTAATGAAAGTGCCCGAAGGCCCTCCGATCTGGAGAGTCTTGAAAGCGCGTGAGTCACGGAGACCATCAGCAATACCCTCTACAATAGTCCTGAATGTGGTTCCCATCTCCACTTCAATGAGACCAGTAAGGCGACCTCTGCCACTCAAATAGAAGAGTTTTGTGCCTTTGCTTCCGGTGGTGCCCATTGTTCGGAACCATTCAGGACCGCGCTCCATGATCAGGGGCACGTTCATGAGCGTTTCAACATTGTTAATTACGGTAGGCTTGCCGTAAAGGCCGCTTGTTGTAGGATATGGCGGCTTCAGCTCAGGCATGCCGCGCCTGCCTTCAAGGCTGCCTATAAGTGCTGTCTCCTCTCCGCAGACAAATGCACCAGCCTCCTGTCTGATTATTATATCAAGATTATACCCGCTGGAGTAGATGTTATGCCCAATGATCCCATATCGCCGTGCATCAGCAATAGCCTTTTCCAGCAACCTCAGAGGGAGAGCCGAGGCGGATTTGAGGTAAATGACAGCATTTGATGCCCCGGTGCCGTATGCTGCAATGCAGATGCCTTCAATAAGTCGGTGAGGATCACCCTCAAGCACTGCCCTGTCTGTATATGCGCCCGGATCACTCTCCTTGGCATTGCAAATAATATACCTGTTGTCAGAGGCTGAGTTGAGGGCGTACTTCCATTTCAGACCTGTGACAAACCCTCCGCCACTGCGTCCGCGAAGGCCGCTGCGCTCAATGATATCACATACCTCCTCATGCGTGTAGTTACGGATGGTCTTTAGGAATGACCTGTATCCTCCTCGGGCTATATACTCCTCAACAGATTCAGGATCATAGCAGCCACAGTTGCTCAGGACAACTCGCTTCTGAAGTCTGAACCATGGAAGTTCATCAATGAAAGGCACCCCGTTCCATGCTTCGAAACCGGTTGATCCTGATTGCCCTACAAGATCCTCTGCAGGCATGTCATTATGAAAAACGCCATTCAGCAGCGATTCAATCCTGTCTTCTGTAATATTTCTGAATATCAGTTTATTCTTACCGGGAAGGTGGATGCATATCAGCGGCTCGAAGACAGCAGGACCATGACATCCCGTCTTAACCACAATAGCTTTTATCCCCGTCTCGCTGATGTACTCTTCTGCTGCCGAAGCCGATTTCTTGCTACCTGCAATCACGCCTGCCGAACCGGAAGAGATATATATAACAGGCACCGATGGTTTGTCTCGACGAATCTCCGCCAGACGCTTCTCAGTTGCTGAGGGTAACTTATCTGAGCCGTGCTTCAGAACCTCTGCAACCAGGAAATTCCTGATTTCATCGTTTTCTACCCTTTTCATTTCAGATCTGCCAGAACTTTAAGTTTTTTTATCATTTCCGGAATATCTTCAGCCCTGACATGAGTATAGAAAGAGTCACCTGAACATACTACAGGTCCATCATTGCACCCGCCCATACATGCCACAAGTTCATAGCTGAATCTCCCGTCACGGGTAGGCTGGTCAGGCTCGACCCCTAACGTTTCTTTCAATGCGGCAATAAGCTTCCCTGAACCGTTGATAAAGCATGTTGTACCGTTACATATCCTGAGATGAATCCTGCCGGCAGGTACAAACCTGAACTGGTCATAAAATGTCGCAAGACCGTATATTTTTGTTGTTGACATACCCAGAAACCGGCCAATATTAACAACAGCCTCCTCAGACAAATAGCCCTCCTCTGCCTGCACATCCTGCAGAATGGGTATCAGGCTCTCATGACTTCCCGACCTGTAACGGGTGAGAATATCTTCAATCTTACTCATCTCTCAATCAATGCCACATTTATGACAAAGGCAAAAATAACTTGTTTTATTGTTATTTCAAAAACAATGTTATTTAAATAACAATAAATAGATGAAATAGCCGGTATAGTGATTGAAGGGGAGAAAAAATGTTGTACTTTTGAAAAAAGTGTGAATAACAGGCAATGATTTGAAACAGTCATATGAAATAGAGATATGCCTCGGAAGCTCTTGTTTTTCAAGAGGCAACAGGGAGGTGGTGCAGGTCATACGTGATTATCTCCGAAAGAACCACCTTGATGATAAAGTACTCTTAAAAGGAGCGAGATGTATGGACCGTTGCAGTGAAGGTCCGTTTCTTACAATAAATGGCAAGACCTTCATTCAGACGACTCTTACAGAAATAGAAAAGATTCTTGACAGGGAGTTGGCTGAACCGGGAAGATGACACTAATGCATTGATTATGAATGTTACTGACCAGGTTATATACATAAGTGAGGAGAAGTGCCGCAACTCCTACTCGTGTGTCAGGGCTTGCCCTGTCAACGCCATTGAAGTGAAGCCTGAGAGAAATCACCCGGTCATCATTGCTGACAGATGCATCGGATGCGGGCTCTGTTTTCTCTCATGCACTCCGGGAGCAATTGAGTTTAAGAACTCTATCGGGGTCGTAAAGCAACTGCTGGCTTCGGGCCGGAAGACAGCAGCTCTTATTGCCCCCAGTATCGCTTCAGAGTTTGATGACATCACTGACTACCGCAAGTTTGTCGGGATGATCAGGAAACTGGGGTTCGATTATGTTCATGAGGTCTCCTTTGGTGTAGATCTGGTTGCCTTTGCATATAAGACCCTCTTTGAGGAGTCCAGCGGGAAGTATTATATAACTGCCAACTGCCCTTCAATTGTTGAAATTATTGAGAAGTACAACCCGGGACTAGTTTCCAACCTCTCTCCCATTGTCTCACCCATGGTTGCCACGGCCATGGTCACACGTGATCTTTACGGGGAGGAGGTGGCGAACGTATTCATCGGGCCATGCATTGACACCAAAGCTGAGGCTGGTATTTACAATGACAAAAGACTCATTGAAGCCGTCCTTACCTTTATTGAGATAAGGCAGCTCTTCGAAGAGAACGAGATACAGGAAAAGGTAGTTAAGATGTCAGAATTTGATCCTCCTTTCGGTAACTGGGGAGCACTGTACCCTTACCCTGCAGGTATTCTGCAGGCTGCCGGCATCAAGCGTGACCTGGTCTCAAGCCAGGTCATCACCGCTTCAGGAAAGGAAGATATAATGGAGGCAATAAATGACTTCAACCATCATATAGACACTATAAAACATCATTTCAACCTCTTCTTCTGTCCGGGATGCATGCTTGGCCCTGGTATGATAAGGCATGATGAGAGATTCAGAAGGCGTTCACTGGTAAAACAATTTGCAGAAAAACGGGTAGAGGCACTCGACAAGGAGCAGTGGAGGAAAGACATGGAACGCTGGTCAAACCTTGATCTCTCGAGGACCTTCAATGCAAATGACCAGCGGATACCTGAACCGTCAGAAGAGGCTGTTCAGGAGGTGCTGAAGATCATAGGTAAAGACAGGCGTGCCGATGAGATAAACTGTAATGCCTGCGGATACAGATCGTGCCGCGAGTTTGCCTCAACGGTAGCCAAAGGGCTGGCTGTGCCGGAGATGTGTCATACCTATAACCTGCGCAACAAACAGGAATATATTGAGACACTCCGGCAGACCAACAAGAAACTCTCTGAAACCAAAAAGGCACTGAAAGAATCGGAAGAGCAGGCAATGAGGGAGAAAGATGCAGCACAGAATGCATCGGAGACAATGAACAGTATGCTCGATAAACTCCCAAACGGGGTAGTAATCGTTGACAATGAACTTAAAATATTGCACTCGAATGAAAGCTTTATAAACATTATCGGTGAAGACGCCAGGTCTATTGCAGAGATCATCCCGGGACTTCGCGGCGCTGACCTGAAAACGCTTCTGCCATTCAACGTGTATAACATCTTCTCTTTTGTGCTTGGCGAAAATGAATCCGTCATTAGCAGGGATGTACAGCTTGAGAACAGGATGTTCAATATCTCTATATTTCCCATCCGGCAGAACAGAATTGCAGGTGCAGTGATCCGTGACCTCTTCTCACCTGAAGTACAGCGCGAGGAGGTTATAACAAGGGTCTCAGACGTAATAGACAAAAACCTCGAAATGGTGCAGAAGATAGGCTTTCTTCTGGGCGAGGGGGCTTCAGACACTGAAAAGATGCTGAATTCAATTCTTGAGTCTTTCCGTAAGCAGAAGGAGACTGATAAGAAGCCCGGAAAATAGAATGGAGAGGGATTTCTTTATAGAGGTCAACAGCCAGCAGCGAAATCACCACGGTGAACGAATATGCGGTGATGTCTTCCTTTCAGTCAATGTACGTGAAGAGAACCGCATAATAACGGTTCTCTCTGACGGTATGGGGAGTGGTGTCAAGGCAAACATACTTGCAACACTTACCTCTACAATGGCCCTTAACTTCACACGCGAACACAAGGAACCGGACAGGATTGCAGAAATAATAATGAATACCCTTCCGGTATGTTCTGTAAGAAAGGTAAGTTATGCCACCTTTTCGATAGTTGATATTGAGAGTGACGGGCGTGCAAACATACTTGAATATGACAATCCGAAATGCATAATACTCAGAGGCAATCAGCTCTTTGAACCAGACTGGAAGGATGTCATCCTTGACAAGGGGAGGAATGCCGGAAAGAGGCTCAGAAAGTGCAGCTTCTACCCGGAAAAGGAAGACAGAATAATACTGATGTCGGATGGCGTTGCCCAGAGCGGAATGGGTAGCAATGCCTGGCCGCTTGGATGGGAAAGGGAAAATGTTATGCAATATGCCCTCTCTCTCGTTAACAGCGAGACATCAATTTCAGCTCATTCGCTTGCCGGCAAGATTGTCACTATGGCTTATAAACATGACCGGTATGAGGCCAAAGATGATATATCATGTGCAATAATCTATTTCAGGGAACCCCGCAAGCTGCTTATCTGCTCAGGGCCACCGTATGACAAGGAAAAGGATAGTCTCCTGGCAGAGAAGGTCAAAGAATACAAAGGAAAGGTCATTCTCTGCGGAGGCACAACAGCAGATATTATTGCCAGGGAACTTAACAGAAAGATCGTGGACGAGCTCATCTTTGAAGATCCTGATCTGCCCCCAGAGAGCTTCATGGAGGGTATTGACCTGGTTACCGAGGGAATACTTACACTTCAGAAAGTCAATGAGTTAGTCAAAAAATATAATAACTCCGTTAAACTGGGAAAAGGTCCTGCTGATAAAATTGTCAAATTGATAATGGATAGCGACGAGATCAACTTCATTGTCGGGACACGCATAAATGTTGCTCACCAGGACCCGACTCTGCCTGTTGACCTTGAGATACGCCGTACGGTGGTCAAGAGGATAGCACGGCTTCTTGAAGACAAGTGGCTTAAGCTTATCAGTATCGACTATATCTGAAATACTCCTCCGCCCTGAGAAAAAGGAATGTCATCACCTCCCTAAGTGACAATTCGCCGGGCAGCTCGCTGAATATCCCTACTTCCTCAATTTCATTGCTGTCAGTAATTTCTCCCAGCAATCGCACCTCGGCAAGGAAAAGTCTTCCGTATTGGATCCCTGCTCCTGAGTCAACCGAATAGTATGATACCGGCTCAATGGTGAAATCTTTTGCTCCCGTCTCTTCTGACAGCTCCCGGGCTGCGGCGGCCTCACTGCTCTCGCCTTGGTCAGGATGCCCGGCCGGAAGCTCGTAGCCTCCTCTTTTCCTGTGCTTTATGAAAAGCCATCCCTGTTTATACCTGGCAGCAATGACAACATATGATAGATCCTGCAGCACTGAATCTCTATTAATAAGCTGAACTGTTATCATATCACAAAAATATCCAAAAAGTAATTGCTATCCAGATGATCGTCTTAAAGTATTATTTTTGAACCAAAGTAACCATATGTGGATCTTTATTACACTAGTTCTCATTGACCTGTACATATGGTGGCGCCTTGTGACGGACCTGCGCAAGCGCAACATTGTGCTAAGGTTAATTTCATTCACCTTTAAGACTGCACTTTCAATAGTGCTCATATACCTGGTAGCACGGCTTGTTACGTACAAAGGTGAATTTGATGATCCGGCAAACGCATTCAGATACATAGCCTTCGGAGTGATCAACATACTTATCATTGCAGTAGGTTCAGTTTACCTGGGATTAAGTATTGTGACACGACTGGCAGGAAGGATTCTGCGAAGGAAAATGTCAGGGCTGGTTATTACAAATATCATTCTTTCCGGAATTCTGATATTTCTGTTTGCAGATGGTTATTTCAGGCAGAGGTTCGATGTGAGGATCATCAGGGAGGAGATACCCTTCAGGGGTCTCGACAGCAGGCTTGACGGAATGAAGATCATCCTGATATCAGACCTCCATCTCTCTTCATACCACCGGCATTACGGGAAACTGGTTGAAGCAGTTAATTTAATCAACTCAGAAAAACCTGATTTACTGATAAATACTGGTGACTTCGTAACGTTTGGCTGGAAGGAATTCGGAATGTGTGATACCATCCTGAAGAATGCCACTGCAACAGGCGGATCATTTGCGGTAATCGGCAATCATGATGATGGTACTTACATGCCCGATTATGACGAAGAGTACGGCCGGGAGTGTATGGATAAGGTCTCAGACAAGATCAGGGCCTCAGGATATACTCTCCTTAATGACACAACTGTTCTCATAACGCATAACGGGGCACAATTATCAGTCTCCGGGGTGGTCACTCACGGTCATCGCCTAAATATGCGCTTTGGAGACTTTGATAAGGTGATGG
Source organism: Bacteroidales bacterium (assembly GCA_025455395.1). GTDB lineage: Bacteria > Bacteroidota > Bacteroidia > Bacteroidales > VadinHA17 > SR-FBR-E99. The sequence goes on along the minus strand of JALOMO010000012.1, from coordinate 13,922 downwards.
ATCAGTATGACGATTCACTTTTCAATCTTTTACTTGTACATGACCCGGCCGGGTGGAAAGCTGCTTCAGAAAATGGCAGGCTGCCTGATCTCACACTCTCAGGCCATACACATGGGATGCAGATAGGCCTTCCTGCCCCGGGTGGATATATCTCTCCTGCCTCAGCGATACATGAATACTGGAGAGGTCTGTACAGCAGGGAGAATTCATACCTCTTTGTTACGACCGGACTTGGAACTATGGGGATGGCAGCGAGGATCTTTATGCCACCTGAAATCATTGTCTTAACCCTCAGACAGGAATAAAAGCTTCCGGTTTGAATTTTGAATAAAAATCAAATAACTTTGTAGTTACCTTTTTTGCAAACTGATTGCTTCGTTCAACCGCCTGACAAACATGAAAATTAGATTATTATTACTGGCTACCACTATTTTTGTGGCAACCTCATCTTATTCACAGAAAAAAGAACTCAACCAGATAACTCTCGGTGAAGCACAGAAACACATGAAGTATCTGGCATCCGATGCCCTCGAAGGGAGAAGGACGGGAAGCGATGGTAATATAAGGGCTGCGGAATATATCAGTTCATCAGCTCTTGAGATGGGTATTAAGCCTCTTCCCGGCCAGATTGATCTCTATCAGCCTCTCACCTACCTTAAGGTCTCGTCCGTTCCCGGTGAGTCAACCGTCACACTGACCGATTCTGTGGAGAATAATCAGGTAACAGCTGATATTTTCCCGTTGATAACCCCCTCTGACAATGTAAGCTTCAGTGGCGAGATTGTCTTTGCCGGATACGGATATAATAATTCTGAAGTTAAATACAATGATTTCTCCGGTGTATCATTGACTGACCGCATTGTGATCATAATGACAAGGAAACCCGATCTTCATGGTAGCGGCATGCCGGCCACAGGTGAAGTTGTAAACGAAAGTGCAGAATTTCGCAAGCTGCCAATGTTGATGCTTCAGAAAGCCAAGGCAATTTTTTATGTTGCCGACCCAGCCCTTGGGACTGACATCTCACCTTCTACGCTTTCCTTGGGAAGCAGTTACCAGCTTGTACCTCTGTTCAAAAACCAGTCATTTAACTTCAACCTTAACGCTTATTCGATCACCAGGGAGACTGCAGACCTTCTGCTGAAAAATGCAGGAGTGACGCTGGCTGAGATGCAGGACAGTATTGCAACCTCAAAAAAACCTGCTTCATTCATCGTCCCCGGACTGAAGGCCGACGTAAAAATAAATGTTTCAAAAGACACTGTAACAAGCTTTAATATTGTCGGTTACATTGAAGGATCAGATCCGAAACTAAAAAATGAATGTGTCATTTACACTGCACACTATGACCATTCCGGATTTGATATTTCAGGAAGGGTTCTTAATGGTGCCAACGACAATGCATCCGGCTCGACAGGGCTTCTGGGCATTGCCCGCGCCTTCACCTCACTCGACAAAAAGCCTCTCAGGAGCATACTCTTCTTCTGGACTACAGGAGAGGAAGAGGGATTGCACGGTTCAAACTATTATACTGATAATCCGCTCTTTCCACTTGAAAACACCATTGCCAACATCAACTTTGACATGATTGCCAGGTCACGCAGGGAGTCTGATACAGGAGCCTCGCATAACGGTAAGATTGATATAACCGGACCTGACACCATCAAGATCATCTCAGCAGGAGAAAGTACAGCATTCGTGGCCCTTGCAAAAGAAGCATGTCTGAAATCAGCCATCTATCCTGTCGACGAAGGCAAGGGTGCTTACTTCTCCGGTTCAGACCATTATCCCTTCCATAAGAAAGGAATACCGGCAATCTTCTTCTTTACCGGAATACACCGCGACTATCACCAGCATACTGATGATTATGAATTCATAGACTTTGACAAGCTGATTAAAGTCTCAAAAGCCGGGTTCTTAACAGGTTATAAACTTGCCTCCAGCCATGAGAGGCCTGTTATAGACAAACCCGTTAAGCAATAGCCGGACGGTCTTCTCATGAAGAAACGAACCGTCAGTATTGCCTCCGAGGAGGTTGAAATTGATATTGTAAGGTCATCAAGAAGAACGGTAGCACTATATGTTAAGCCAGGTGGCACACTGATGATCAGGGCACCATGGTATATCCCTCTTTACTCTTTGATGCAGTTTGTCAGGGAGAAGACGGGCTGGATCATCAGGCAGAGGGAGAAGATGAAGGATATCAGACCCGCAGCTGAGATTAATCCTGTTGAAGATGGCAGTCATATTCCATTCCTGGGAAGGAACCTGAAGTTAAAAGTGAGCCCGTCGGCACGCAGCAGGGTTGAGTTTGTGGGTGACGAGCTGCATCTCATGCTTCCTGTACCGGTTCCCGGAAAGATCGCTGCTTCGGTTGATGCCTGGTATCTGAGTGAGGCAAAGAAATTCTTTCTTGCTCGTACAAGCGAGCTGGTTGCGAAGCATCAATCCCTGCTGCCTGCACCAGAGTCAATTGGCGCCAGGAAGATGAAGCGGCGCTGGGGCACATGCCGTACCAATGGCACTATATGGTTAAACAGGGAGTTGATCAAGAAAGATCCGGAGCTCATTGACTATGTAATTATCCATGAGCTATGTCACCTCGTTCATCATAACCACAGCAGACAGTATTATCAGCTTCTTGAGAGCATAATTCCTGACTACAAACAGCTGCGGAGCAGGCTCAGCAGCATAGCCTAACAATGGCATGGAGCCAGGAGCAGGGAGGTTAAGGAGTAATGTTAAAATGTTATTTCCCCTCCTGAGACAGGAGGGGTCTCACTGGCCATCGCCAGTGAGGGGGTGGTGGATAACACCTCTGATTCTGCCTACCTCCCTCCGGCAGGAAGGTTTTTCTTAAGATACCAGAACATCGTCTCGTAAAGGTGCCTGGTAGTATTGGGTCCTTCATATATTCCGTGGGATCTGTTAGGATACTCAATCATTGAAAAGATCTTGTTCTGTCTGATCAGCTCGTTAACGAGATATTCCATATTCTGGTAATGAACGTTATCATCACCTGAACCGTGAATGAGAAGAAGATTTCCTTTCAACCCGGCAACATGTGTCACAGGTGATCCGTCGCGATAACCATCCGCGTTGCTGTCAGGAAGACCCATGTAACGCTCCTGGTAAATGGAGTCGTAGAATTTCTGATTGCTGACAAAAGCAATTGCTATACCTGTACTATAAATTTGCGGGTACCGAAACATGCAGTTAAGAGTCATGGAACCGCCCCCGCTCCAGCCCCATATTCCAATGCGCTCCGGATCGACGAAGCTGTAGGTTTCTATTATCTCCTGTGCTGCCTTTGCCTGATCATGTGTAGCCATGATGCCAATCTGACCGTAGATACATTTGCGCCATTCGCGTCCGCGAAACATGGCTGTACCCCGGTTGTCAACGCTCATGACAATATAACCCTGTTGAGCCAGGAACTGATGCCAGAGATCCCCGCCTCCAAAGCTATTCTGCACCGTGGAGCCGGCCGGCTCACCATAGACATGAAAAATAACAGGATATTTCTTTGCAGGATCAAAGTCAAAGGGTCTGATCATCCAGCAATGGAGGCTGACACCCTCACCTATGTCAACTGTAAAGAACTCCTTAGGTCTGATCCTGAGTGCGGAGTAACTCTTAGTCAATGACTCATTGTCAACAAGTTGACGGATAGTTTTATGATCAGGTAACGAAATGATATTGATACGGTTAGGTACGGCAGCACTTGAATATGTATGCAGTGCATACCTGGTGTCAGGTGATATCTGGTACGAGTTATGCCCTGTCATGTCAGAGGGTGTCAGCCTCTCCGCCTTACCTTTTCCGTCGAGTCTGACCCTGTAGAGATATCGTGCGGTGGGATCATCAGGAGATGCTGTAAAATAGAGATACCCTGACTTCTCATTCACAGATATAAGGCTTATAATATCATATTCACCCGGTGTGAGGTTGATCACCATGGTTCCGTCACGTGAAACCTTGTATAACTGTCTCCATCCTCCCCGTTCACTCATGAATGTGAACCAATTTCCGTTTTCGAGCCAGATCATGTCGTCACAGACATTTACCCAGGCTTCATCGCTATCTGTAAAGACTGCTGAAACCTCTCCATCAGCAATGTCAGCGATTACCACCTTGTTGTTATTCTGCAGCCGGTTGATCTGCTGGATGACAATCTGGTCAGAGGATGCTGCGAATTCCATCCTTGCCAGGTAGTTGTCTCTCTTATCGCCTTCTGTTTTCATCCAGACTGTTTCACCTCCGCCGGAGGGTATCACGCCTATCCTGGCAGCAGAGCCTGGACGCCCGACCTTCGGATAGGGAATTGCCGTGATTTTAGGATAGATGGAATCAGTATTGTTTATAAGGTAGAAGAGATCTGTGCCATCTGTATCAAGTTGCCAGTAGGCTATGTGCTTTGAGTCAGGACTCCACCGGAAGCCATCACGGCAGTCAAGCTCTTCCTCGTAGACCCAGTCGAATGTTCCGTTGATTATTTTATCGCTGCCGTCAAACGTTAACTGTTTTGTCTCACTTGAAAGGAGATCTTCAACGAAGATGTTTCTTGAGCATACGTATGCGACTTTTGTGCCATCAGGAGAGAATTTGGCAAACATCATTGACGATGGAGCCATTTCCGCACCCAATTGAACGAGTTTCCCCGTTAAAGTGTTGAATAACCAGTAGTCGCCCCTGGTGTTATAACGCCATACTCTTGAGGTGTTTGTGAAGACAAGCAGCATTGTGTTGTCAGGTGACCATGAATAATCGTCTATCAGCAAGGGTTCTTCAGTGCCTGCGGGAATTAAATCAGAAGCAGCTACAATGACCGACCTTGCACCTGTCTTTGAATCATATCTGACAATATCCCTTCCCTTTCCGTCGGCGGAGCGCTCAAGTGTTGTATATCCTGCTCCGGCGTCAATCCAACGTGCGGGTCCGAAATACTCCGACCTGTAAACTCCTTTTGTAAAGATATCTTCAAGAGTAAGTATACCCTCCTGCCCTGCCGTACAGACTGTTATAAAAAGCAAGGATACAATTATTAATGATCTGATAGTCTTTTTCATGGTCATACCTGTTTTCTGAAAGTTTTACATACAAATGTGTTATATAAAAGGGATAGTCTGTCAGGCAATATTGGTAAAGACAGCCTGGATATCATCGTCATCCTCGAGCCTGTCAAGCAGCTTCTCGACATCAGCCATCTGCTCCTCGCTCAGCTCTATCGGGCTGGAGGGAATCCTCTTAAGGGAGGCCTTCTTAACAGCTATACCCTTGTCTTCCAGGGCCTTGGACAGAGATCCGAAATTGGTATAGTCGCCGTAGATGAATACATCCTCATCATAACTCTCAATAGATTCCAGACCATGTTCGATAAGGTCCAGTTCAAGATCGTCAATTGAAAGGCCCTGAGGTTTTTCAAGCTCGAAAACTGCCTTATGCGCAAACATGAACTCAAGAGAGCCGGTCGGGGCAAGAGAACCTCCGTTCTTGTTGAAATATGCCTTGACATTAGCAACAGTACGTGTATTATTGTCTGTTGCTGCCTCAACTACAATAAGCACGCCGTGCGGGCCTTTACCTTCGTATATGACCTCAGAATAGTTTGCAGTGTCTTTGCCTGCAGCCCGTTTGATTGCCGCCTCGATATTGTCTTTTGGCATATTCTGGGCTTTGGCGTTCAATATGGCAGTCCTGAGCCTGGGGTTCATGAGAGGATCAGAGCCACCTTCTTTGGCCGCCATTGTTATTGCCTTGGCTAGTTTAGGAAAGATTTTTGACATCTTGTCCCACCTGGCCTCCTTGGAGGCTCTTCTGTATTCAAATGCGCGTCCCATGGAAAAGAAAGGTTAAAGGTTAAAGGTTAAAGGTTAAAGTCGAAAGTCAAAAGTTAAAAGGTTATTGTAATCAGGGGGCAAAAATACAACCTGGCGGGTAAATTATGCTTCTACTGCAGAATATTTTTTCGGTTATGTAAAGAAGAGATATGCAATCAATATACTGGCTATTACACCTGTGAAGTCGGCAATCAAAGCGCAGACAACTGCATACCTTGAATTCCTTACTCCAACTGACCCGAAATAGACTGCGAGAATATAAAAGGTGGTATCAGTTGATCCCTGAACAGTGCATGCGAGGCGGCCGACAAATGAGTCTGCGCCATAGGTTGTCATTGCATCAATCATGAGTCCCCGTGAGCCGCTGCCGCTCAGCGGTTTCATGAACGCAGTGGGTAGGGCGTCTGCAAACTTTGTGTCGAAACCAAGCCAGGAGAAGAATGATGCGATACCGTCTACCATCATATCCATGGCACCTGAAGCCCTGAATACTCCAATAGCCACAAGAATGGCAACGAGGAAAGGGATAATCTTTATTGCTGTCGTAAACCCTTCCTTGGCTCCTTCAATGAAGGCATCATATACATTCACCCTCCTTAATGCGGCAAGAAGTATAAACGAAATGATAATAACAAACAGGGTAAAGTTTGCAGCAAAAGTTGAGACAGAAGTAATCCTATCCTGGGGAAGTGTGCTGAAATACCATACCAGGCCGGCGATTATTGCAGTCAGACTGCCAAGATATGCAAGCACCACCCTGTTAAGGAGATTGATCTTCTGAACTATGGCAACACTTACAAGTCCTGCTATTGTTGCTACAAATGTTGCTATAAGTATCGGAATGAATACATCGGCAGGATTGGCAGCTCCAAGCTGTGCACGATATACCATGATGCTCACCGGGATGATTGTCAGACCTGAAGCATTAAGTACAAGGAACATTATCTGCGCATCTGAAGCGGTTTCCTTTTCAGGGTTAGCATCCTGCATCTCTTTCATCGCCTTCAGTCCCATAGGGGTGGCCGCATTGTCAAGTCCAAGCATGTTGGCTGCCACATTCAGCATCATGGAGCCATGGGCCGGGCTATCCTTCGGGAGCGAAGGAAAGAGCCTGCTGAAAAGCGGCCCTATAGCTCTTGAAAGTATTGTTACTACTCCGCCCCTCTCACCAACCCTCATCAGCCCCATCCAGAGAGTAAGCACACCAGTAAGACCAAGCGAAATCTCAAAGCCAGTCTTGGCACTGCTGAAGGTTGATTCAATCAGCCTGTTGAAGACATCAGTATCTCCGCTGAAGAGAAGCTGGGCCAGGGCGAAGATAAACCCGATAAGGAAAAAGGCAATCCAGATATAGTTTAATACCATTGTGTAATCGTTGTGACAGACTAAAAGTAGGGAAAAAAATCAAAACTACCCTCAGAATGATATGTTCAGAGCTCTTCGACCTCAATAATCTCAAAAGGTACCCTGAGGATGGCCTTGAAATCGACACCGGCATCGAGCATATTCTCATCACCGTTCTCGCAGAACCAACGGATAAGAACCTCGCTGTTACCCTCATAAAGCTTCTCAAATTTCCTTAACAATGCATGTATCCTGTTTGAGGAGCTTGTATTGAAAAACTCAAACTTCATATTCAGAATCGTTCGTGAAGCAGGCTGGGTGCTGTATCCTTCAATAAATTCAAGAAGAGGATTATAGAATTCCATAGAGTTTTCAGGAATCGACTTTCCTTTAATTTCAAACAGGCCACGCTCCGGATCAAAGTTTATTGACGGAGTTTTAGCTGTCTCTTTAATTACAAACTTCTCCATAGTACCAAAGCAGAAGAGTATAAATGTAGATTTTTTAACGTAATTAGACAAGTTTAAAAGTCACTCATTTAATTAATCCTGATATTTTATGCCGCTTTTTGCTATTTTTGGCCATGACCATCTTTACGGTAGACAGGGAGAACAGAAGAATGAACATTAGAGGCAGGCACATCATTACTCTACTGCTGATGACCATCTTTACGATGGCATCAGGGTTCAGGTCTGCAGCTAAAGATATCCTCATTGAAGGGACAGTGAGTGATGATGCCGGCGCCTTGCTTATGAACACAAGGGTCACTTTCTATCTAAATACCAGGGAGTATTCCAATGTAACAGGCCCCGACGGAAGATATTCTGTCAGGATATCCGGCACATACAGTGATGTCGCCGGTGATTTTAAAGCCGGCACTGCATACCCGGTTCCTTTCACCTATTCAGTAAATATCCCTTTTGTAATTAACAGTGACGGTGACCTGACATTCATCGTTTACAATGTTTCCGGTCAGAAGATCAGGGTAATGCAATTCAATGGTGTCAATGCCGGAAGCTATAATGTGATCTGGGATGGCTGCAGCCAGAACGGCTCGCCACAGCGACCCGGTTTTTATGTTTATGCTATCTCATTCAAAGGTAAGACGTATGGCGGCAGATTGATAAAAGGAACCGGACCATCTTCCTGGTCTTCTCCCTCAGGCCTTGAGCCTGTTATGATGCCTCCTCAACCGCCGGTCACAGACCAGCCGATGCGATTCAGCGTGATCGCTGAAGTTACCAGTTCAGGATTTTATCCTGTCAGACTGACCGATATAACTGTTTCAAGCGACACTGTTGTTGACTTCACCCTGACCCGGAGTCAGTCATTGCCATTCAAGGTGTCGGGGAATTATATCGCACGGCATGAGAAAACAGGGTACCGTAGAATGATTCTCAAAGGCATTAACCTTGGTTCCTCTCCTCCAGGGTATTTTCCGGGAGAAATTGCCTATGCTATTACTCCCGAGACTTACGAGAGGTGGATCAACCATATCAGTGATGCCGGCTTCAACGCCATCAGGGTTTATACCCTTCATCCTCCTGTATTCTATGAGAAGCTGGCAAACTACAATCAGAGACACCCGGATAATCCTTTACTCCTCTTTCAGGGTATATGGCTCGAGGAAGTGGAAGATGCGCATGACCCCGGAGCTTACGACCTGCTAAACCGCAAACCCTCATTCAGAAGCGAGATAGAGGAAGTTGTAAACTGTGTTAATGGCAACGGCAATATACCCTTCAGGTACGGAAAAGCTTACGGTATATACAAGTCAGACATTTCACAGTGGACGGCGGGATATATTATCGGTCGTGAAGTGGCTCCCCAGGAGGTTGACACCACCAACAAATTTCACCCCGCTGTCAGTTCCTTTACAGGTACACAGTTCAGCATAACCGGAGGCTCCGCAACAGAGACGTTCGTCACAGAAATGCTTGATAAAGTGGTAACCTATGAATCAACAGGCTATTCTGTATCAAGGCCAGTCAGTTTCTCCAGCTGGCCAACCCTTGATCCGCTGGACCACCCCACTGAAATCCACACCGATGAAGATGTTGCATCTTTCGATATTACAAAGATCGTTGGCGCCACTCAGAATGCAGGTCTCTTTGCCAGTTACCACGCTTATCCTTATTACCCGAATTTCATCAGCCAACAGCCTGAATATCTTGCATACAGTGATATCTATGGTCCAAACAGTTATCTCGGCTATATAACGGCAATGAAAAACCACTACAGTGGCATACCGCTGCTGATAGGTGAGTTTGGTGTTCCTTCGAGCTGGGGCAGCGCCCATCAGTCATTCAGTGACATGCACCACGGCAGTTACTCGGAGATACAGCAGGGCGAAAAGAATATGCGCCTGATGAATAATATCCTTGACGCAGGCTGTGCAGGAGGCTTTATGTTCGCCTGGATGGATGAGTGGTTCAAAAGAACCTGGATCGTATTGTATCTTGAAGCGTATGGCATTGAGTCAGGATCAGAGATCATCCCTACCCGGCAGCTGTGGCATAACGAGACTTCACCGGAGCAATGCTTCGGACTGCTTGCATTTGACCAGAAGGAGAGGGATTCGTTTGTACCCTACGCCTTCGATACACCATCAGGGCCGGTGACATCTGTCAGGGCGACTCATGACGAAGGATTCTTCTACCTGGAGATCAATACTGCATCCGCCCTTACCGAAGAGGATGACATGATGATAGCTTTCGACACATACCTGAGCGGAACCGGTGAATCACAGCTTCCCGATGGAACAATAATATCAAACAGGGCGGAATTCCTTCTTACGCTCGACCTGTCAGAAGATTCAGCTTTGCACCACGTTACTGCTGCTTATGACATGAATGGCCTGACGGTAAGGTTCAACCTGACTGACCCATCAGTTCAGAAATACAGGAGCACAATCACCAACGGGGAGCCCTGGAAATTAATGAAATGGATCAATGACGGCTTTGAACTTACAGAGGATGAAATAGGAAGAGTTCCTCTGGAGCAAGCAGCTGACTTCAGCCCTGGTAATCGTGCCTCAGTGGCATGGAACGGTAATAGCATAAAGATAAGATTGCCTTGGACCATGCTCTATTTCAATGATCCGACTCAGATGAGAGTAAATGACGGAGCAGTATCATACGACGGAGGGTATAACTTTGAAATCTTAACCTCCGCATCCGACGGTATTGCCGTCTCAGTTGCACATAAGGGAGTTTTGATAAACAGTACAAGCCGCTATCGCTGGCCGACATGGCTTATAGTGCCACAGACCACAGAGAGGGAGAAGGCTTCACTCAGTATTATCAAAGAGGGCTTCAGTCTGATACCTGATTATATCGATTAGTTCCGGCTTGTCAGGCAGACTTTCTGCTCTTTTTCTTCTGAAAACCGCTTCGTTCAGCTTTACCCCACCCCTTCTTGCCACGCATGACCTCAAGATTGCCTCTGACTGCAAAATAGGTGTGAACCGGATAAAAGAACGGTTCCAGAAGTGCTGTACCGATAAGTCTGAGTACATCACGCTTCTTGCGGTATTTGTGGAAGGTGATCTCTTCAAAGAGCACTGCCCAGGTTGAAAGACTGACTGCAAAGGTATAGACAAAGAGGAATAGCAGAATGAAAAATGGCAGGTTAAGTGACCCGGTGATGACCAGGTAAATAGTGTAAACAAAACCCATGAATGCTATCAGTGGTGCTGCCCATTCGAATAGCAGCCAGTAGGGATAGCCCAGCATACCCAGCCTTCCGTATCGCCTGTTGAACAGCATCCTGCGATGCACCCATAGTGACTCTATAAGGCCTCTCGTCCAGCGTGTTCTCTGCTTGCGCATCGATTTAAGGTCTGAGGGCACCTCGGTCCAGCAGAGCGGGTCAGGAATGTAGGTCACCTCATAGTTCTCATTATGCTCAGCCATATAACGTCTCATCCTGAGCACCAGTTCCATATCCTCACCCACGGTTTTCGTACTGTATCCTCCGGCTTTGATAAGTGTCTCACGGTCAAACATGCCCATTGCTCCTGATATAAGCATAAGCCCGTCAAGGTGGCTCCATGCCATTCGTCCAAGGAGGAAAGCCCGAGTATAGTCAAGAACCTGAAGCCTTGGCAGAAAATTAACAGGAAGATTAATTTCACGTATGTGACCACGTTCGATATCACATGAATTGACTATTCGTATCACACCACCGGTACCGATAACCTTCTTCTCCTTTTCCTCAAGGAAGGGCTTAATGAGCTTCAGGATGGAGTCAGGCTCTATGATTGAATCAGCATCAATGGAGACAATCATGTTGCTTCGGCTGATATTTATTCCTGCATTAAGCGAGTCAGCCTTGCCGCCATTGTTCTTGTCAATCACCGTAAGACGGTTATAGGCAGGATCCTTGGATTTGTAAACACCTCTGATCCTCTCACACGGTATGCGATAATCAAAGTAATAATTGACTCTTACAAGGTCGTATGCATCTCTGATCTTGTCAAAAGTGTTGTCGGTCGATCCATCATTTACAATGATTACCTCAAAGTTATTGTAGTACAGTGAAATAAGTGTACGTACGTTGTCAATTATAGTCTTGCTTTCATTGAAGGCAGGTGCTACAATTGTAATTTTGGGGCTGAGCGGAGAGAGAACAAGTGAATTATAGTTCACATAGCTGTTCTTGCGCAGGTATTTTCTCAGAGACAGGGCTGAGTGAATGCCAAGAAGAACATACGTCGTGAAAATGACGATGGTGAGATAGAAGATCAGGTATGCAAATATGAATCCCATGGTACTCAGTATATCCTTCTGTCAAGCACGTGCCTGACAATAATATTATAATTCTTATATTCTGACTTCATGATCTTTACGAGTGCTTTGACTCCCTCCTCTCCCATGTTTTCAATAGCCTTAACAGCTTCGATCTGGAGCTGTACATCGTCCTCTTTGTCTAGTACCAGCTTCAGGAATCCCATCATTGACTCATCCGGCATCTTACCCATTGCCCTGACTATTTCGAGACAGTTATTGTACTCCTGGAATTTGTACATCCTTTTCATGGTCTCAAGCGTTGCCCGCATATCAAGGTCACCGGCAACCTGCACAGCAAGCTGGCTCACACGTGCATCACGATGAAGAAGTGCTTTTCTCAACTCCGGTTCTGCCTGCTTTTGTTTAAACTCCCTGATCATTCGGAGTGCAAACATTACAACGGTCGGGTTAGGAGAGCTGAGCCACCTGCTGAAATCGGGAACCGGAATATCATGCTGGATTATCAGATCATGAAGCGTTATCTGTTCCCATAGCGAGAATGGCCTTACAAGATGTGAGAGGAACTCAAACGGTTCCTTATCGCTCAGCCTCACAAGCGCAATCTGCGCCTCCATCCTTAGTATCTCATTCTTCGAGTTAATCGCTTTGTACATCTCATCGTTTGCCTCCTTAATGTTCATGAAGGCAAGCTCACGGAAACCTTTGATCTTCAAATGCCACTGGCGGCTTCGTGCACGATGTACCGAATCTTTATCAAGATCAAGGTCCCTGTAGAGCTTTGTGAGCTTCACGCCTGTATCACCCTTGAGGTTCACACTTACGTCAATCATTTGATCAACAAGCACTTGCCTCCTGTAAAAATCTGAGGCGATAGGCTTGAATATCTCGTAGCCAGCGTCACCAAACAGGTAGTCAATAATAAGTGATTGGTATTGCTCCATCAGGTACTGTCGCAGCTTTGCCTCCTTCTCCATTCTCGTCCTGTTCAGAAGTATCACGACAAGAAGGATTATCATACTGGCAACTGAAAATACTATGGTGATTATCAAGGCATTCACCAGGGCTACCGACTTCCCGAAGTAGTTATACTTTGTCAGCCAGGGGCTGTCTCCCCTGAGGAAGAACATATTTTTAAAGGCTCTGCTGTGGCTCCCGTCATGCATCGAATCCTGCTCCTGCTGATCAGGTTCTATTATTATCGTGTCAGCCCGGTGCACCTTTTCTTCCTTCTGCTGAGGCACGCTGTCTGTCTGCGTCACTGCGGCCACGGTAACGGAGTTGCCATCCGGCATATGATTATCTTCCTTCCTCCTTTTGCTTACGGAAGTCACCGGAAAAGAAACGGGTATGTAGAGGCAGGGTGCACTGCCTCTGAGGCTGCTGTTGATAAATACTTTGAAGAGTCCGTTTTCCGCTATAACATCTACACTCAGACCGGCCATCTCAGCCAGTTTTGCGCTGAGAGACTCTGCATAGTCGCGGCGGGTGAATGAGCCCATCTGAATGCAAAAGTTGCCGTTGGAAAGAGAAATCAGCCCTTCAACAGTGAGCTCACCGGGGAATGAAGTCACGGCCGGGGCCGTGGCAGAGGGTGTCTCGGGCTTGTCAGCCACGATGTCAGATACCGATCTTTCAACCGCAACGGCAGCCCCTGCATGCCATATTGAAAATGAGAGCCATATGGTTACCAGCAGTCTCATTTTGTCTTTCCAATGCCACGGATGATGCTTACCCCCCCCTCAAACCTGTTACGGTAACTTGTCTCGTCATACTTCTCATATGAATAGCCTGCTCCCACCCTGAATGCCCACAGTGACGTGAACTGGTTGAAGTATGAGAGCCTGACGCTGGTTGCGCTCTGCCGCTCGAGATCGGTCATTATATCAAGGGGCTCGTCGGGAGCCGTGCCGGCACTCATTTTCTGATGATGGTAGTGTTTGGTTATTTTGTTAGTTTGTGTGTTTATATATTTTGTGGTCGTATCTTT